>JAYVTO010000136.1:0-10112 GCA_043788745.1 Acidobacteriaceae bacterium | reverse complement strand
GCAGGAAAGCAGGGTCAGCCCATACGATTTTGGTACCCACCACCTCCTGAATAGTTCTGCCTTGGTCCACGCCTCGAACACGAGGCGCGCAGGCGCGTTCACGGTGTGTGTGACGACGAGTTCGCGCTCCGACTTCCGCTCCACCCCCGTCCGGTTCTTCGTGGGGGTGGCCTCACTGTCTCTTCTTTCGTCCATCGACTTTCTCCTTCCGTTTCAATTCGTCGACAACCTTGTCCAATTCGTCGAAGCGTGCTTCCCAAAGCTGGCGGTGCCTCTCGATCCATGCCGCCTCTTCCTGCAGTCCGCGGAGGCCGAACTTGCAGGTCCGCACGCGCCCGACCTTCTCCGTAGTGACGAGCCCCGCCTGTTCCAAGACGCCGACGTGCTTCTTCATGCCCGTGAGGGTCATGTGAAACTTCTCGGCAAGGTCCGTGATCGAAGCGTCTGCACGCCCGAGCTGCTCCAGAACGCCGCGTCGGGTGGCGTCCGAGAGCGCGCCGAACGAGGCATTGAAGCGGGCCGGGATATACTGAACCATGTGGTTCAGTATATAACACGGATCGACGGCATGCAATGGGAGGCTGAGGAGCCAATCGGCCGGATAAACCCCGC
The DNA here is from genome assembly GCA_043788745.1 of Acidobacteriaceae bacterium. Classification (GTDB taxonomy): domain Bacteria; phylum Acidobacteriota; class Terriglobia; order Bryobacterales; family Bryobacteraceae; genus JBBQWZ01. The sequence continues at coordinate 9,500 of JAYVTO010000136.1, read as the reverse complement.
AAAACGGCGATGTCGGCAGGAGAGTATGACGAGCCGAGCCGCAGTACGGACGCGCTGCCTCCTCGGGCTCCAATCGCCGCCCGGCTTAGCGGACGACGACCCTCGCCAAGCCCGGGTTTCCCGCAGTGTCGTAGACTCTTACCGCGATCACGTGTTCGCCCGCGGCGAGCTTGGGTGTTGCCTGAAATCGCTCCTCCGGAGAATCGGTGACTCCGTCTTCGGCTTCGACGGGAATCCAAGGACCGGCGTCGACGGAGTACTCGCAGCGGCGCAGCGGTGACGTTACGTCTTTGGCCGAGACAACGAGCCGCCCCTGGGTCCAGGAGGCCGTGACCGTGGGCGGCGTGCTATCGATAATCACGGGCGCGCCGACGAGTTCGGTTTCGCGCGCAGCGGATGCGGTATTCGACGGTTGGTCGGACGCAACCACTTTGAAGAGATAGCGGCCGTCGGCAAGCGAGTCGCCGTCGAGCGCGAGCGTGTTCTCAAACAAATTCGTTCTGAGGAGCTTCCATTCGCGCTCAGGCTCCTGGCCGGGGTTGCCCAGCCCGCGGAAGTACACCGAATACGTCAGGCGGTCGCCGTCGGCGTCTTCAGTCTGCCATGCGATCTGCAGTTGCTGGCCTCCGCTGCGTCCGATGGTTTGGGACGGCGTTCCAGCGGGGCTCGAGGATTCGCCGGATTCCGTAACGGTGACAGTGAACGCATCGCTTTGCTTCGCTTGTCCGGCCGCTTTGGCGGCCTGAACGGCGGTGGCCGTGACACTGATGCTTCGGATGACGGGCGGTGTGTTTTGCGGAAGGTAGGCTAGGCTAACGCTGTTGATCTCGCCGGTGGGAGAGAGCGTTGCGCGCCATTGGATAAAGCGGGCGTTGGGGCTGGCAATCTGCGTGGAGGCGTCGAGAGCGGTCCAGTCGCTCCAGGTAGCATCCGGCTTGCATTGCCGGCGCGAGTCTCGATCTTCCAACCGGAGCCGATGACGCGGGCCTTGCCCCAGCGGGCAACGGTGAGGGCGTCATGAACGGGTGACTCGTAGGCGCTTGCGCCAGCAGCTCCGCTGAGGCGGTACATTGTGCCGGCGGCACCCGCGGCGATCCAATCGGAGTTGACGCGCAGCAGCCGGGTGAGTTCTCCGTCGCCGGTTTCGGCGAGCAGCGCGGCTTTGCGATTCTGCTCCAAACGATAGAGGCGTCCGGCGCCATCGGTGACCAGTAGAAGCGATCCGGAGGCTTCGAGTACGAGGTCGTAGGCGTTCTCTTCTTTCGAACTCCAGAGGGTTTCAACGGTGTTGTCGGCGAGGATGCGATAGATGGCAGACTTCTCGACGCCAGCGATTTCGATCGGGCCGGCGGCGAGCGTGGCGGAAGCCGCCGACGGCTTGGGGGCGTCGATCTTTGGTTTCAATTCGGGGCCGACCTGCGCGTTCTGATCGGTGACAGTGATGCTAATGGGTGGGGCAGTCACGATGCCGTTCGAGCCGGCGGTGTTGGCGGCGGCTCCGCTGCGGCGGGCAACAGACCCCCCGAGTGCGCCGATGTAGACCGTTCCGTCAGCGGCCGGAACGATGGAGCGAATCTCAGGCAGATTTGCATCGTAGAGTACGAACGCTTTCCCCTTCGCGGCGATGCGGTAGACGATGCCATTCGGTTCGGATCCGGCAAGCAGGCGGCCTTCGCGGTCGACGGCGAGGGCCGTGATGTTGGCTTGTCCGCTGTCGTACCAGAGTTGGCCCTGTGCCTTTGCGGTAACGCGAAAAATCTTGCCTTGGTTTCCAGTTCCGACGAACAGCGTACCGTCGTTCGAAAACGCGAGCGTCCAGATGTAGGTCGAGGCCGGAGCGAAATATTCTTCCGCTTGTCCATTCACGATGCGGTACACCTTGCCGTTGGGCGACGTAGCGGCGAAGATCTCGCCGCGCGGGCTGACGGCGACGGCGAAGACCTGCGGCTCCGGCAAGCGCGTCAGGATGCGGGTAGACGTTCCCGCGATCTCCCAGACGTCGCCTTGCGAGCCGCCGGCGATCAGCGTGTTTTCGGCTTGCGCGATGCTCCAGATCTGGGGCGTCTTGAGAGACGTCATGGCGGTGAGAGCGGGGGAGGCAATGAGGCGACCGTCCGTGGTAACTCCGGCTCCGCGCGGGCGGCCACGAAGAAAATCCTGGTAGGTGTTCATCTCCCACGTTTGCGTCGTGGCGGCCAAGGCCGGGAGCGCAAGCAACACGGCCATCGCCTGGCGAGCCACCCGACGCAAAGGCAGTGGATAGGTTCTCATCATTCCTTGATTTCCAGTTGAATCGTCTTCGAATTACTAACGGGCTGGCCAGTAGCGATGCGAATCTCCGAGAGCAGGCTCTGGCGCGGAGTTCCGGACAGACCTGGAGACTTGGCGAGTAGCAGAGCGAGCGAGGGAGGCGGGTCGGTGAGTTCGCCGCCGGGAAGCGGAAAGGCTGGGTCGGCACGCAAAATGCGAATCGCCAGGGTTTCGGCGGAGCGCATTGAGTTGAGATAGGCAACGGCCTGGCCAGCCGTGCGAACGGTCGCGTTGCTCAGCGAATACTCCTGGACATTGGCGGTTGCGCCGTCGGATGCGACGACCGTGACAGGTCCCGCGGGGACATGCAAAGGAACGCGGAACTTTCCGGAGATCACGCGGGGAGGCTGCGCATCGGCGGCGAGGGTGGCAAAAATTTCGACCTCCTGGCCGGGGCGGGCGGCCTTGGGCACGGTCCAGAGTTGATCGATCTGGAGCTTGGTGGTCGCAGGGGCGGCGTCGAGTTTCAGTTGGACGCGCTCCAGCCTCAGGTCGGGCGCCGCGGACATCGCATAGGCGAGCGGCGTAGCGGTGTTGACGGCGGCGACGAGCGAAACAGCGAAGTCGCCGGCGTACGCACTCTCGATTCGAACCGGCGTCTGTCCAGCAAAGGTCACGGTGCCTGTGACGCGGATGGTCTCCGGGCCCATGGCGCGCTCGCGGGTGTCGAGGATCGAAAAGATGGCCATTTGCAGCAGCATCGGCGCGAAGATGCGATCGCCGGCCATCTCCATGCGATACGTTTGAAAGCCCGTTTCAATAGTTACGGGCACCAGACGCGAAGCGCGTCGGCCAAGCTCGCCGCCGACAGCGGTGCTGCGGTCTTCCGTGATGACCCCCATCCATTCTTTAGCGGACGAGATTTTGAACGAATTATTAAGGCTGGGCAACAGTGTGATGACCTCGGCGCGGGCAAAAGGCATCTCCGTAATTCCGGCAGCGAGAAAGCGATGCCCGAAGGCCCAGATGCGATTGCCGTCGATGTGCGTAACGGTGCCGTCGGCGCCGACGGACATGTCGCCGCTCATTAGCTGGACGCTGATCATCGAACCCGGCTGCAGGTTGGCGGGATTGCCGAGGGGGCCGCGAGGCCCAAGTCCACCCCCGGACTGGCCTTGGCGCGGCGACAACCCCAGGGCTTCGAGCTGAGGCGCAAACTGCTCGAGCGTACCGCGCGTGAACCCGGAGAGCGACAACGGTGTCGCGACTTCGAGGAGGCGGGATCCGCCCGCGTCGACTGCGGGCGGACGCGGAAGGCGATCGGCCCAGCGGGTATCGAAGGGCGTTTCGACGGCGGCGCGAACGGCGGATGGCGGTGCCGTTGCGGCCAGCATTTCCTCAATGGGCCGGATTCCAGCGATCGCTTGCTTCGAAAACGGGAAAGCCAGGGCGACAGCGCCGATCAGTTTCCCGTTCACGTAGACCGGGCTGCCGCTCATGCCTTGCATCACACCCGTTTCAGCAAGCGGGCCGCCGGAAAGCCGACCCAATATCAGCGACTGCCGAGGCCCGAGATTCTCCAATACGCCCAGGATCTCGACCTGGAACTCCTCAATCTTCCCGCCCAGGAAAACCGTCCGGCCGATTCCGGTTTGGCCGGGCCGGACATCCTGAAGTTTGCCGATCGCGCTCTGGGCTTGCGCACCTCCCACTGTTGAGGCTGCAAGCACGAGCAGCCAGAAAATACTTGAGCTAACGAAAGACGGCACAAACCAATTGTAGAACCCGGGGGCATTGTCGAGCATCCTTGCCTATGTTCTACTGAAAGGACCGATGGCTTCCACAGTCGAGAATACGCCCCGGGCGGCAACGATCACGTCGTCGAACGTGAGAGTTCCGTGGGTTCCAATACTCTGGTTTACAGGCCTTCTAATCGCGTGCTATTTTCCCATTCTTGACCGGCTCGTCAATATCTGGTTGACCGACGACGATGTTGGGCACGGATTCTTCGTTCCACTGGTGGCAGCGTACGTCGCTTGGCAACGGAAGGATGAAATTCTCAACACGCGCCTGGAGCCTGCCTGGTGGGGTTCACTCTTTATTTTTTGGGGAGCTTTGCAGGCCTATCTGGGAACGCTTGGCGCGGAGTTGTTCCTGCAGAGAACGGCCTTTCTGGTATCCATTGTCGGTGTCTTGTTGATGGTGGGCGGAAAACCACTGGTAAAGGCGTTGCTGTTTCCGCTCTGCCTGTTGCCGTTTATGATCCCCCTGCCAGCTATTGTGTACAGCCGGATCACATTTCCCCTGCAGTTGTTCGCCAGCGAGACAGCAGAGACAGTCCTGACGCTCTTGGGACGGCCGGTAATCCGCGATGGCAATATCCTGGAGTTGGCCAGCCAGAAACTTTCCGTCGTCGAAGCTTGCAGCGGCATCCGATCGCTACTTAGTCTCACGTTCCTCTCTCTGATTTACGCGTACTTTTTCGATCACCGGGTTTGGATGCGGTGGGCTTTACTGTTGGGCATTATCCCCATCGCCGTGTTCGCGAACGCTGGACGAGTGACCATTACAGGTATCTTGAGCGACATCGATGTCGAACTGGCGCGCGGAGTATTTCACAGTGTGGAAGGTTGGGTGATTTTCGCGATTGCGCTCCTGCTGCTTATCATCCTCCATCGGGTTCTATTGTTCATCGCGCGACGCTTTGAGAAACCTGTGGCGGTCAATGGCGCGTCCTCCACGGAGACCGAGCCGGCAGGAGAGAACCATGTCTAGAATGATGATTGCGGTCACATTGCTGCTGGTGTTGCAAGGTACAGCGGTGTACAGCTCGATTCGGAAAGAGTTCGTTCCGAGTGCTCCGCCTTTGTCGCAGTTCCCCCTGCAAGTGGATAAGTGGCGAATGATCCAGGAAGGCGTAGTGGACGCTGAAACGCAAGCTGTCCTGCAAGCGGACGACACTCTGACGCGCGTGTATGGGGACGGGGCGAACGCCGCGAGTTTGTTTATCGCCGCGTTTCGCTCGCAGCGAAACGGCAAAGCTCCCCATTCCCCAAAGAACTGCCTACCTGGAAGCGGTTGGGTTTCCTCGGTGCAGGACGAGATTTCCGTCGAGTTAACGGGCCGGGCACCGATTCTAGTGAACCGCTACATTGTGGCGCGCGGAGACAACAAGAGTCTGGTTCTTTACTGGTATCAATCGCGCGATCGTTCCGTGGCAAGCGAGTATACCGCTAAGTTCTACGTGATTGCGGACGCCATCCGGTTGAACCGCACGGACACGGCGCTCGTCCGGGTGATCATTCCGCTCGCTAAAGATACGGATGAAAACGCGGCGACCAAAGTTGCCCGCGATTTCGTGCGTTCTCTGTTCCCGCATTTGCGCAGCGCCTTGCCGATGTAATTTTCCCGCGATTCAGCTCCGCCGCGACCCCACCCGCTACAATAAAGCGTGCCCCTCGAGCCTCGACTCCGCGCGCTCGCTGGCGCAGTCTGCGCCAGCGCCCTCTCTCTATCTATCGCCGCGGCCCAAACGTCGGTCACCACCGGCCACTACGACATCGAGCGCACCGGCGCCAACATCCAGGAAACCCAACTGACGCCGGACACCGTCCGCCCCGGGCTCTTCGGCAAACTCGCTTCCCTGCCCGTCTCCGGATGCGTCTTCGCGCAACCCCTGCTTGCAGCCGGCGTACTCGTCGGCGGCGTTGTTCGCGATCTCGTCTACATCGCCACCTCCACCAACCGGCTCTATGCCTTCGACGCCAACACCTACACGCCCATCTTCCAAACCAGCTTCGGAACCCCGCCCCAAGCCACCGACTTCGCCATCGATGGCGACTACCCGGACTTCCCCAATTGCATCGCCGGCGAAGGCGACGGCACCATCGGCATCCTCGGAACGCCCGTCCTCGATCTCACCTCCGGCGCAATGTTCCTCGCCGCCAACACCGTCGACGGTCCCCCCGGCCTCAAGCGATACCATCACGTCCTCCATCGCGTCAGCCTCTCGACCGGCGTCGACACAGCCCCACCCGTCGATATCGCAGGCTCCGACGAAGGCGTACTTTTCGAACCCTTCTATCACCTGCAGCGGACCGCCCTGCTGCTTCTCAACGGGCGCGTCTACGTCGCCTTCGCGTCCCATCAGGACGCCTCGCCCTACTACGGCTGGGTCTTCTCCTACGATCTCGACCTTCGTCTCGCCGCCATTCATAACTATTCGAAAGACAAATGCGGTGCCGGCATCTGGCAATCCGGCGGCGGTATCTCGAGCGACGGTCAGAGCCTCTACTTCACCACCGGAAACCTCGCCGGCGACGACACCACCGACGCCGACAACTCCAACAGCATTCTCAAAGTCGACCCCGTCACCCTGGACGTCCAAGCCAAAACCAGCTTTCCCACCGAAGCCACCAAATGGGATCAGAACTTCGATCTCGACCTCGGCTCCAGCCGCGCCATCGTCATTCCCAACGCAGGCTTCGTCCTCGCCGGAAGCAAGTACGGCGACGCCTTCATTTCGGACTCCGCCAGCATGAAGCTCGCCACCCGCTTCCAGATCCCCACCCGCCACAGCGACGGCTTCGACTGGACCGGCATCTACAACGGACTCGCCTATTGGAACGCAACCCTCTACGCCTGGCCCGGCGGCGGAGGCTTCATCTGGGGCGACGACCCCGGCTTCGATTTCCCCAAAGACACGCTAAAAGCCTTCGCCATCGACCCCGATTCGATGGCAGCAACCCTGATCGCATCCGGCACGGCGTCCGGCGCAGTGTCCGGCCCAGCCCCCAGCCTCGGCGCAGGCTATCAGGGAGCCAACCTCGTCGTCTCCGCCAACGGGAGTGACCCGGCAACCGGAATCGTCTGGGCCATCGTACCCGAGCGAAATCGAAAAACAATCCAGCCCGGCTCCCTCCACGCCTATCGAGCAACCGGTTTTATCGACGGTCAATTCGAAGAACTCTGGAACAGCGAAGACCCCAACGAACCCAAATTCACCTTCGCTAAAATGACTCAGCCCCTACTAGCAAACGGCAAAGTGTTCCTGCCAACCTTCTCAAATAAAATAATCGTCTACGGCCAATTGTCGAAATAGCCAAGGCCTTCATTGCCAAGGCCGCCACCAACCTACCCCCGCCCAAAACCCGTTCACAAAATTCGCAAATTCCGTAACCACCTGTAGAACCATCGCGATACCAACTTCAAGCCGCCCCGCGCAAGGCCGACGTTCCCTTCTGTCGAATGCGGCGGAAAATCGCGAAGATTGTAGGTGACGATAACGGAAGCTTTCGCCTTGCTGGCAGCAGCCAGCACGTGGCGGTCCTTCTCGTGATTCGTCATACCCGGGATCAGACGCTACGCGTCACCCATCTCAAGGAGCCGCTGCAACTCGCGAATTTGCTCCTGTTCTGCCTCCGGGATTCGGTTGGGGCGCACTAAACTGCTCATATTTGGGACGATATCACGCCTTGCGAACAAACGAAACAAACGAAAGAGGCGCCGCGCGCCCTAGACTGCGAGGCCGAGCACGGTCTCGAGCAGCATATTGGCTCCGTTCGCGCAATCCTGCCAGCTGGTGAGCTCTTTCGGCGAATGGCTAATGCCGCCGATGCTCGGCACGAAGATCATGCCCATGGGCATGCGCTTGGCGATCATTTGCGCGTCATGCCCCGCCCCGCTTGGCAGGTGCCTGGTATCGAACCGCAGTTTCGCCGCCGCAGACTCAATCGCGCGTTTCACCTCTGGCGCCGCTAGCGCGGCGGCGTGGCGCTCGATCCGCGTCAGCTTGATTTGCACGCGGGATTCCACCGCAATCGCCGCAGCTCGCGCCTGGATCCTCTCCGCAAGCCGGTCGAGCTTCGCCTGCGAGAGATCGCGAAATTCGACGCTCATCTTCACCTCGCCGGGGATGACGTTGGCCGCATTCGGGCTCACCTCAATGTGGCCCACCGTGCCAACCTGCGCGCCGGCTTCACTCGTAGCCACTTCGCGCACCGCGATGGTGAGACGCGATGCCGCTAGGAGTGCGTCCTGCCGATCTGGTATCGGCGTCGTTCCCGCGTGATTGGCGAAACCGGTAACAACGGCGTCGTAGGCGTCAATCGAAACAATGCCATCGACCACGCCCACGGGAAGCCGCTCGCGCGCAAGCGTTCCGCCCTGCTCGATGTGAAGCTCGATGTAGGCGTGATAGGCGCCTTCGCGAATCGCGGCGGTTTCGAGCCGCGCCGGATCGCCGCCGATCTTGCGGATTGCGTCGGCTTTGGTGAGTCCGCGGGAGAGCACGCTGAGTTCCTTGGCCTGCATCTCGCCTACGGTTATGCGGCTGCCGTTGAGACTGTAGCCGGCGAAGCTCGCTTCCTCGCACGCCCAGACAACGGCTGTCAGCGGTCTGCGGGTCTCGATCTTGTTTTCATTGAGAATGCGCAAGACGTGCACTGCCGAAAGCGAGCCCAGATCGCCATCGAAGTTGCCGCCATTCGGAACGGAGTCGATATGCGAACCGAACAGCAGCGGCGGCAATCCCTTCTCGCGGCCCGGCCGGGCCGCGAAGATGTTGCCCGCGGCATCGATACGCACGGTGGCGCCTGCCTTTCGCATCAGATCCATGACGAACTTGCGGCCAGCGACGTCGGCATCGGAGTATCCGACCCGGCTGACGCCGCTCGCGAACGTGCCGTCATCGGGCCTCCCAAACACGCTGAGCGCGGTGAGATCGCGTTCGAGCGCGCTGGCTTCGATTCGCGGTGCCGTGGCGCCGGAGAGGCGGGCTGCGGCGGTTCCGGTGAGGCTCATAAGGAAGTGGCGTCGATCCATCATTAGACTCTACAACGAGCCGGACGGCCGTACGCGGCTCTTGCGGACCGTGACCAAACGAAGCCAGAGCTGACAAGCGCGCGCCGCCCTCCCCCACGAAGAACCGCGAGCGTAAGCGAGCGGGTGCCCTGAGCGTGAGGCGCGGGGTTGTTGGCGGTGGCCGCTCACTAACGTTCGCGGTTCTTCGAGAGGAGCAGGGGACGATTTTTTCACAGTTCCTGACGCGCTGGCCGCGACCGAACGAAGCCAGATGGGCTGGATCTTGGGGCTGCCGAAAAGCCAGTCACAAGAATCAGAAATCTATTTTCGACCTACGCAACGTTCCCCGCTGCAACGAGATCCGACAAAAGCCACCGCTTGTTGGCACCCGCAAATTAGGGGTCGGAAGAAGAACGCGTGGTACAAGTTTGGGTGAAAGTGCTGGTCGC
>JAYVTO010000135.1:0-43124 GCA_043788745.1 Acidobacteriaceae bacterium | reverse complement strand
CAGGCAACAACCCCGCCCATCACGCTCAGGGCACCCGCTCGCTTACGCTCGCGGTTCTTCGAGAGGAGCAGAGGTCAATTTTTTCACAGTTCCGTAAGGGAGTGGACTAAGCATTTGTTGCATGGATTCTTCGCTTCAGACTCGAAATCGAAGAAGGCTCTTGCGGAAAAACGCCTTACTTGCTCAACCCCGCCGTCCAGTTCCGGACCCGCGTCAGCCGATCGCTCCCGGCTTGTTCGGTCGAGCGGAGAACCAGGAAACGCTGCCCGTCGCGCGACCCTCCAAAGCTGCCGGAGGTGGTGAACAGAGATTGCACGCGGCCCACGGTCAGGCTGGCGCCCTGGGACCCAGTGTTGCGTCCACGAAGGCAAAGACATACGCTGACCGTTTCTAACCCAATCGCAAAGGCCCTCACGAAGCGCGCGGAGCCTCGAACGCGAACGCCGAGCCCAGCGCCGGGTGTCAGAATCCCAGGAAAACCTGGCAACCCGATAACCTCGGGTTTCAACCCGGGGATGCTTCGCCGGACGCCTTTCGCTCCAACCCCGCCGGTCACAAGGCCGGAAACAAACCGTGGCGCATGCACTCGTGCGTGCCCTGTCAAGACTCGTCTCGACACCTGCCCCCATGCGTGACGAAAACGCCGAAGTACCGGCATCCGTCACAGCGGACGGCGATCCCGAAACGCAACGTGACCGGCTGTAATCCGAAAGGCTCCGCCTCGAACAGAAGAAACAGCGGCACAGCTTCCTTCCGTTATTCTTTGTAGCGTTCCGGAAAATACTCCGTCAACAGCATCAACGGGCTTCCTCCAGAAACCATGCGATAGGTCCGTGAGAGCAGATAGCTATCGGCCGCGGTTTCAAAATACGGCGGAAGCTGGCTTGCCGGCAGGCGATGCATGTGCAGCAACTCTTTCCAGGTCTCCAACCGATGCTCGGACCACAGCCGGCCCATCGGCGTATCGGACTCAAGCAGGGCCGTGCGAAACGCCGCGGGCAGGCGATCGAGCGCCACTAGCGATTCGGCGTAGACGTAGTTCGCCCCGCTTGTTTCGCCGTGCGTGAGTACCTTGCGCGTCATGATGAGATCGCCGGGCACGATCTCGATCTCGGGAATCGCAACCGCTGCCGGAGCAATCTCGATCGAAACCTTGCGCAGTGCGACCGGCTCCAGAAACGCGGCCTCGACAAGATCGGTGAGGGTTCCGTCGGTCACGAGAAACAGGCGTTGGAGCAAACCAACCGACGCTGTATCGAAGTCTGAGATTTGGGCGAGAAAAGCCATCCTTCGTTAGACGGCGCAGCGACACGTTTCGATTCAAGTCACTGCCATCGCCGCCACTGCTTTTAGAATGGTATCGTGCGGATGCGTCCAGTAGAGGCTGTAAGGCCAAAGTGTTGTCCGGCGGCGCGCTGATACGCTAGTGAGTTGGACCTTTCCACTCCGCTGAAGTTCGTCAAGGGCATCGGGCCCGGCAGGGCCGAAATGCTCGCCGCCAAGGGCCTCGAAACCGTCGAGGATCTCCTTAGTTACGCGCCCTTCCGCTACGAAGACCGTAGCAACGTCAAGCCGATCCACCAACTCGCGCCTGGCGAAATGGCTACCGTGCTGGCCGAAGTGAAATCGACCAAAGTGTCCGGCTTCCAGCGCCGCAACCTCGGGATCTTTGAAGCGTCGTTCGTCGACCCGCCCGGAGTCGCGCCGGATGTCATCCCCTCCGGCGAGAACACGGTGCGGCCCAGTTTTCGCAGGCCAGGCCGCGAGGTGCTGGTCGGCAAGTGGTTCCACGGGGCGTACCTGCAATCGGTGATTGAGCCGGGCACGCGGATCGCGCTCTACGGCAAAGTGGAACTCGACAACTACAGTCGCGAACTCACGATGATGCACCCTGAGTTCGAAATACTTTCCGGAGACGACGACGCCGGCGATCCAGGCCTGCATACCGGTCGCATCGTGCCCGTCTACGAAGCCGCCGCGAAGGTCACCGCGAAGATGATCCGCTCGACGCTGGCGCGCATTCTCGCCGCGATCCCCGTCGAGCCCGAACGCGTTCCGCCCGCCGTGATCGACCGCGTGAAACTGATGCCGCTGAATCGGGCGATCCGCGAAATGCACTTCCCGAGCGAAGGCACCGACGTGCGCCTGCTGAACGCCTTCCGTTCACCCGCGCAGTGGCGCTTCATCTTCGAAGAGTTCTTCTGGCTCGAAGTCGGCCTCTCGCTCAAGAAGGCGCGCGCGAAACACGAGAAGGGCATCGAGTTCGCGCTGACAGACCAAGTGCGCGCGCGCATCAAGGAGATGCTGCCGTTTCGCCCAACCGGAGCGCAGAAGCGAGTGCTTGGCGAGATCGCACAGGACATGGCGTCGCCGAAGCCGATGTATCGCCTTTTGCAAGGCGACGTCGGCAGCGGCAAAACGCTGGTGGCGGCCGAAGCCGCTGTCATCGCCATCGAAAACGGCTATCAGGTGGCCGTGCTCGCGCCGACCGAGATCCTTGCGACGCAGCATTATCTCTACTTCAAGAAGCTCTTTCAGAAACTCGATTACGTGCCGATTCTGTTGACCGGCTCGGCTACGGCGCGCGAGAAGACGCAATTAAAGAAGCTGCTTGCCGCCAACCTCGCGCATATTGCGATCGGCACGCACGCGCTGATCGAGGGCGATGTTGAGTTCGCGAAACTCGGCCTCGCGATCGTCGACGAGCAGCATCGCTTCGGCGTGGAGCAGCGCAAGAAGCTCACCGAAAAAGGCAATCCCGATGTCCTTGTGATGACCGCAACGCCGATTCCGCGCACGCTTGCGCTCACCATTTACGGCGACCTCGACGTCTCGATCATCGACGAAATGCCTCCCGGCCGAAAGCCGATCTCGACGAAGCATCTCTCGGAAGAAAAGATCGAACAAGTCTGGAGCTTTTTGAAACGCCAGATCGACGCGGGCCAACAAGCCTATGTCGTTTACCCTGTGATCGAAGAATCCGAAACGCAAGCGATGAAAGCCGCGCAGAAGATGCATGAGCATCTCGCGAAGGTCGTCTTCCCCGATGTTGAGGTCGGCCTGCTGCACGGCAAGCTACCCACCGATGAAAAAGAGCAGGCGATGGACCGCTTCCAAAAAGGCATTACCAAGATCCTCGTCTCGACGACCGTGATCGAGGTCGGCGTGGATGTGCCGAACGCCACGGTGATGGTGGTTGAGCAGGCGGAACGCTTCGGCCTCGCGCAGCTTCATCAACTGCGCGGTCGCGTGGGCCGCGGCAGCGAGCAGAGCTACTGCATTCTGGTCACAGGCAAAGTCGGCGACAGCGGCCGCGAGCGTATCCGCACGATGACCGAATCGAACGACGGCTTCTACATCGCCGAGATGGATTTGAAGCTGCGCGGACCGGGCGAGTTCTTCGGAACCAAGCAGAGCGGCCTTCCCGCCTTCCGCATCGGGAATCTGATTCGTGATTCTGAGATTCTCGAGATCGCCAGGAATGAAGCCGCGGGCTTCGTCGCGAATCCGCCGTCGGAAGAAGAGATGCGAAAGGCGATCGACTACATTCGCGATCATTGGCAGAGGCGCTACGGTTTGGTACAGGTGGGCTAGTTCTCTGACCACGGATTCGGATCGAAACGAATTCCCGCCGTAACCAGCGAGGCGATGACGCCGGGCTGCGGGAACTGTGAAAAGCTCGACCACTGCTGCTCTCGAAGAACCGCGAACGCAAGCGTGTGAGGATCGGTGACGGTCGCCGTTTGCAAACAAGACGTACTCGCGCGGTACCCCCTTTGCGTAATGTGGTCCGGCAATCCTGGTAGAACGCAGCGCGCTTTCGAGCGATAGCCAAACGAGTATTGCTCCAAAAGCCGCGAAACTCGCAGAGTCACAGTTCCGTCCCTTTCGCCGGAAAATGAGTTCGATGATTCGATTTGTCCCCCTCGTGCCCTGGACAAGCAAGACAGTCGCGGCAGGTAAGGTAATCGCTTACCGCCCTTACTGCGACATGGCGCGTCCTCGCTTCCCGTGCCTTGCTGTTCTTGCTTTCTTGCCCGTGACTGCCTCCGAGCGAGCAAGCGTTATGCTTGACGTAACGCATCGAGATCAGTGGCGGATCTGATTCGAATGGCCCGATTCAGCGCCGGGACCGTTGCACGTAGAAATTGTGCATTATCACTAGAAGGACTTATTGCACAAGCCGCTATCCATCCAGGGGAGCACCTCACAGGAACTGACTGAGCTTGGTATGAGCGCAGCCGAACTGGCGCGCAACAACTACGTGCCGACGAACCGTGTCCCGGGCATTTTGAATGGACAAGGCTCCGTCACCGGAGACACGGACGTAGCAGGTAGTACGCGCGGCCTTACGGTCGCGCCTCGGTCGGGTCTGGCGACCCGCCATACTTTTCTAGAGGAACGTCTTGAAGTCCATGATGTCGCCGTCTTCGACGACGTATTCCTTGCCTTCGGTGCGCAGCTTGCCCAACTCGCGAGCCCGCGCGAAGCTTCCGCATTCGATCAGGTCGTTGTAGGCGATGGTCTCGGCCGAGATGAAACTCTTCTCGAAATCGGAGTGGATCACGCCCGCCGCCACGGGAGCCTTGTCGCCTGCATGGATGGTCCAGGCGCGCGTTTCTTTCTCTCCCGTCGTCAGATAGGTCCGAAGGCCAAGCAAATAGTACGCCTCTGTGATCAACACGCCGGAGCCCGATTGCTCCACGCCCAGCCCGACGAGATACTCGGCCTGCTCTTCTTCGGGCAACGTCACCAACTCCGATTCAATCTCGGCCGACACCACCACCGCGCGCGTACCAAGATGCGCCGCCGCGTAATCCTGTACCTGCTGCACCCAGGGGTTCTTTTCCGGATGCGCGAGGTCGCCTTCGGCCACATTGCAGGCGAACAGCGTGGGCTTCGCCGTTAGCAGGAACAAGCCCTTCAACAGCGCGAGTTCTTCGAGCGACGCTTCGAGCGAGAAGGCGTGCCTGCCGTCGTTCAAATGCGGCTCCAACCGGTCGAGCAGCGCCATTTCGGCTTGCGCCTTCTTGTCGCCGCTCTTTGCAGCTTTGTGCTGGCGGACGCGGCGCTTTTGAATGCTGTCGAGGTCCGCGAGCACGAGCTCCGTATTGACGACGTCGATATCGCGTACGGGATCGACCGAATCCATGACATGCTCGATATTCGAATCTTCAAAGCAACGCACCACCTGCACGATCGCGTCGACCTCGCGAATGTGACCCAGAAACTGATTGCCCAAACCTTCGCCCTGGCTGGCGCCCTTGACGAGCCCGGCGATGTCGACGAATTCAAACACAGATGGCACGATCTTTTGCGAGTTACTGAGCTTGCTCAACACGTCGAGCCGGTCATCGGGAACCGTAACGACACCCTGATTTGGTTCGATCGTACAGAAGCGGTAGTTTGCCGCCATCGCCTTGCGCGTCTTCGTGACGGCGTTAAACAGGGTGCTTTTGCCCACGTTGGGCAGACCTACAATTCCGGCGCAGAGCATGTGACTTGACGATTACCTTTTTGGGAGAGAAAACGATTTCGGCAAAGCCGATGGCTTCGTCTCTAGTTTAGCAGCTAGGGCTTTCGCGCCTCGTATACGATGCGCCCGCCGAGAATGGTCATCTCGACTTTTGTGCTCAGAATCCTGGCCGGGTCCATCGTCAGCAGATCACCCGAAAGCACGATCATGTCCGCGAGCTTGCCCGGCTCTATGGTGCCCTTCAGCTTCTCTTCGCGGGTGAAATAGGCGCCATTTTTGGTGTACGCCGTAATGGCCTGGAGCATCGAGATTCGCTCGTCCGCGCCATACACTTCGCCGCTCATCCCCTTGCGCGTCACCGCCGCGTACAACCCAACCAGAGGCCCAATCGGCAGAATGTCGCTCGACAGCGAGACGAAGATGCCCTGGCGGATGGGCGTCGCTACAGGATTATTGCGCTGCAATCGTTCACCTTCGAGATTCGCGCGATAGCGGCCTTCGAGCGTGTAGGTAAAGTTCGGCTGCTGCGCGATCCAGATGCCATGCGATGCCATCGTCTTGTACGTGGCCTCCGGCGGAGCCATCGAGAAGTGATTCAGGTAGTGCCGATGATCCGCACGCGGATTCTCGTCGAGCACCTTCGCCAGCAAATCGGCCGCGAGCTGGATCGCGCCGTCGCCAATGGTGTGCAGCCCCATCTGCCAACCCAGCGCGTGGGCCTGCTTCACGATCGTCGCGAACTCCGCCTCCGGCCGGACGAGCTTTCCGCGATAGTCGCCCTGATCCCTATACGGGGCAATCGTGTAAGCGGCCGGCCCGGTGAATCCGCCGTCGACGAACAGCTTGATCGCGCCGAGCCGCAGAAACTCGTCGCCGTACCCGGTCTTCTTTCCGAATTGCTTCAGCGCCTCTTCGCCCGGCCAGCCAATCTGCACGGCGGCGCGCGGCAGTGCGCCCGGATTCGACGCGTAGATGCTTTGCCACCGCGGCCACTGGCGCAACGGAGTATTAGCCTCAATGATGCTCGTGATCCCTTTCGCGAACAGCGCCTTCAGCTTTGCGGTCTGCGACTCACGAAGCTCAGCGGCGGTGGCCTTGGGAAGATGCCGCGTGAACACATCGTTGCGCTCACGCACAACGCCCGTAGGCTCGCCCTTCGCATCATGCTCAATCGTGCCGCCTTCGGGATCTGGAGTTGTGCGATCCATGCCGGCGGCCTTCAGCGCCAGCGAATTGCCCACGGAGCTATGGCCCCCCGCGCGCGTCAGCGTAACGGGATTGGCCGGAGCCGCTTTGTCGAGATCCTGGCGGTTGGGCTTGCGCTTCTCTTCGAGTTGATCCTCCGACCACCCGTAGCCTGAGATCCAAGCGCCTTTGGGGAGCGCCCGCGCCTTGGCGGCAACGCGAGCGCGAATCTCCTGAATCGATTTCACCTCGGAGAGTTCGACGTAGTACGCCGGATCGCCGGCAATGTGAATGTGCGTATCGATAAAACCCGGCTGCACGGTCCGGCCCTTCAAATCGAGCACTTTCGCCGCGCGGTACGTCTTCAGCAACTCTTCGCCGCCGACAGCGACGATGCGCCCGGCGCGGACAGCCACCGCGCTCGAAATCGAGAATCGATCGTCGACCGTAACGACCTTCGTGTTGTGAAGGATCAGATCAACGGGTTTCTGTGCGAACAGAGTGGCTGCATGAGATGCAAGAGCCACCAGCAGATAGCGCATGGCTAACCATCCTAGTCGATCCGCGACCAGTCCGATGCGCCACAGTTGAACCTCGAGCAAAGTGCGTGTCGCTGGGTACAGTGACTCCAGTCTGCTGATCGGACAGATCTTCGGAGTCCGAAGGCGGGAGAGATGCGCGCGCTCCGGGGTGGATCGTGGATTGTTTCCCGCGAATGTGGTTCGCGTATTGACACGGCCTTAGGGTAGGCACGTCGTTGCACATCCGCTCACTCTAACGTCAGTGCCGCGAGTGACGGAGGGATCGGCCCGCTCGCGCACTGCGGCTCAAATCCTGTGCAGTAACATGTCCGCTCCCTGATGGTCGCCGTTCTTCCTGGGTGGGGGTGGGCGCTCGCTTTGCGGGTGGGGTTAGAGCGGGCGCTGTTGAGATCCGCTCACTTCGGTCGCGGTCCGGTGCTGCTACCCGCGCGGCAGACAGAGCCGACGTGCGATTGGAACCTCTCAGAACAAGCGTCGCACTCCATTAGCGGAACGTAACGACGCTGACTTCACCCAACCGGATCTCAAAATCGTTCGACACCTGGCGCTCTCCGAGCAGGTCCACAATCACAACGTAAGTTCCTGGCGGCAAGTCGACGAAGCCGAAGAAACCGCTGCCGTCCGCCGCGCCTTTGCGCTCGACCAAGCCGTCGGCATTGTAGACGTAGACGTCGGCCGCATCGAGCACGGTTCCATCGGCTCTCCACGCGTAGCCCATGGCGTGGCCGCGCTCCGGCTTCGTCTTCCACATTAACTGGGGAATCGCCGCGCGATCCGCGAACACGGCCACCGGATTCGCCGTTACATCCTCAAACAGCGTGGCGCCGTCCGCCGCTTTACCCGTCGTCAACGCCGCCGCGAACTCCGCCTGGCCTCGCGCCGGCGTATTCTGGCGCGGCGGAAACGAAAGCGGATTGCCGGCTAGCTCTGCGTCCGGCGCGGCCATCGAGTAAAACGTCAAACCCGCCAACGCGCGCCCGGTCGCGGTGGATGGCTGCAGCGCCCTTCGAATCTGCACCAGCGATCCTTCGATCGGATTCAAGTACACGCCGAGGCCCGTCATCGCGGCGCGCGCGTATTGATGATTGCGCGTCCACTCGTTCCAACGGTCGTACCAGCCGGCTTGTTGCGCAATGTTCTCGCGCTTGTAGTTCATCGGAATCGGAACGTCGAGGATGCCGTCCTCGGTCCACGCGCGCCAGTCCTGGTAGACGCGCCAATACGCTTCGGCAGAGCGCCAGGACGCCTCGGTCGTCGGTCCATCGCCGAAGGCGATCAGCGCGGCCGACACCACGATCCGGGTCCGGATCGCAATCGTATTCAAATAAATCTTTCGCACGACATTGGTCACCTGATCACGGCGCCACTGGGCCCAACGCGCGTCGCCGGGGTCCGGCGGCGGGCCGTCATGCGGAATCCCGTAGCGCTCCTGAAACCGATAGACGCTCGTCGCGTTGTAGCCAATGTTCGCTCCGGTCGTGGGCGTTTGCCCCGAAGCGCTGAGCTCCGGATAGCGAATGCGATCCAGATGGATGCCGTCGATATCGTAGTTCCGAACCAGTTGCAGCACAACCTCGGCGCTGTGGGCCGCGGCGTCCGGATGACCGAAATCGAGCCAGAACTCCGACCCGATCCGATGGCCTTGAAACGTGATGCCCGCCGCGCCGTCGGGCAGCAGAGACCGCGTCAGCCAGTTGTTCGGCCCGGCTTCAATTCGCCCAGTCGCCGAGTCGAATCCGCCGTGTTGATTGAAGACGTGATTCGGCGACAGCGGCCTGCCGAGCGACGCCGTTGGCGCGAAGGTTGGATTCTTGTTCCAGATTGCGCCCATAATAACGAACGCATGCACCTCAATCTCTTTGCTGTGTGCGGTCTGGATCAGGTCATACAAAGGATCGAACCCGGATTCGATCGGCACGAAATCGGGCCGCGGCTCGAGGGAGTTGAGATACCACGCATCGCCGCGGCGGCGCACCTGTACGAACAACGCATTGGCATTCGCCGCTTTCGCCTTCTCGATGACGGCGGTGATATCGGCGTGGTTATTGAGGTTGCTGTTGAATGTATCGACCCAGAAGCCGCGATACTCTGTCTTCGTTTGCGCGCGCGCCGCGCCTGCCACAAGAACAGCCAGCAGTGCAAACAGAGCGATGCGACGGGTCATAAGATCGGGTATAGCACAGGGGAGAACTGCACTCCAAACGCCCCAAGCCCGGCGTTGGGTACCGTACGACAGACTGGTATTGAGTATGGTATGGTGAACCATGGTTTCCGCCCGCAAAATCACCGTTGAAGTCCCGCCGGAACTTCTTGCCAAAGCGCAGAAAGCAAGCGGTAGTGGAATCACCCAAACCGTCCGCACAGGCCTACAACTGGTAGCCGCATCGCACGCCTACTCGCGCCTGCGGCAACTGCGCGGCAAGGTGCGTTTCGCGCGCACCGCCGCCGACCTCAAATCGGACCGATGATCGCCGTCGATACCAGCACCTGGATCGCATTTCTCCAAGGCGAGTCCGGGCCGGACACCGACCTTCTCGACCGCGCTCTGCAGGACCGTCGGGTCCTCATGATCCCCATCGTTCTCACGGAACTCTTGAGCGACCCCAAGCTTTCCTCCGACATCGCGCAAACGTTTTCTGAACTGCCGCTTGTCGAGCTCAAGTCAGGCTTTTGGCAACGCGCTGGGGCACTCCGCGCACAGGCTCTCGCGAAACGCCGGAAATCCCGCCTTGGCGATGCGTTGATCGCGCAATGCTGCGTGGATCAAGCGATTCCGCTGCTCACGCGCGACCGTGATTTCCATGCGTTCGTCGAAGCCGCCGGCCTGGATCTGCTTTTCAGAAAATAGTCAGACTCCACGCCTCTTCCTGAGCAAAGCCGTAAAGCATCGTAAGCATAAAACTTATTGACAGTCGATTACAGCTGTGAAAGAATTCAGGCAGTTCCTTCCCACCTTTAAGGATTTCCATGCAAGCCATGTTTGCTTTTGTGAGGTTTTGTGCGTCCGTCGTGTGTCTTTCCGCGCTCTGTTTCGCACAAGCGCCAACAGGTACCGTAGCCGGAACCGTCAGTGACGAATCCGCTGCCGTGGTCCCAGGCGCGTCTGTCACGCTGATCAAAAAGAATACCGGCGCGATGCGGACCATAGCTGCCGACGCACGCGGCGACTTCTCGTTTCCCGCGCTCACAGCCGGCGAGTATGAGATTCGCGTCGAAGCCAAGGGCTTCCGTACGATGGTGCGAAGCGCGCAGGTGACCACCGGAGCCACCACCACAGCCGAGATGCGGCTGAGCGTCGGCCAAGCCTCCGAAGTGGTCTCTGTTGAAGGCGCGGCCGCGCAGCTTTCGTATGACTCGAACAAGATCGATGGCGTTGTCGGCCGCGCGCAGATCGAGAACCTGCCGCTGAACGGGCGCAGCTTTTTGCAACTGGCTTCGCTCGAACCCGGCGTGACGGTCAACACCGCATCGCTCGCGCAGTACAACGCGCAGTTCTCCGTTTCGATTCTCGGCGGCGACTCGGCGCGCACTGCCGTGCAGGCCGACGGCGGCAACATCCGCGATCGCACCACGGGCAACACGTCGCAGAACATCTCTCAGGAAACAGTCCAGGAATTTCAACTGTCGAGCGTCAACTTCGACCTTTCCACGGGTATCTCTAGCGTGGGCGCGGTGAACATCGTTACGCGCGGGGGCGGCAACGACTACCATGGCACAGGCTACTTCTACTTCCGCGATTCGAACATGGCCGCCTACCCGGCGCTGCGCCGCAATCCGCTGAACCCGTCGCCGTTCTTCGCGCGCCGCCAGCCCGGCGTCTGGGTCAGCGGCCCGATCAAGAAAGACAAACTCTTCTTCTTCGCCAATTACGAGCACAACAATCAGGATGGGGTGGTGACCGCGCAGGCGAACGCGCCGTCGCTGCAATCGTACAACGACAACCCGGTGAGCCCCTACAGCGGGCATCAGTTTTCCGTGCGCGCCGATTGGCGATTGAATGCGAACAACACGATTTTCGGCCGCTTCACGATCGACAAGAATCGTTCCTTCGGCGCGGCCGGTGGCAATCCCCTGCCCTCGAATTGGCTGGTGAATCAGAATAATAATAACCAGACGCTCGTCGGCTGGACGTCGACGCCCACCGCCACCTTCGTCAACGACTTCCGCTTCTCGTACGTGTACTGGAAGAATCGCAACCTGACGCCCACCGCTGCCGACTGCCCGCCTGCAAGCCCAGGCTGCATCGGCGCAGGCGGACCGCAGATCACCATCGCCGGCGCAGGCTTCGTGATCGGCAACACGCAGAACGCGCCCCAGGGCCGCGATTACGATACCTTCCAGTGGGTGAACAACTCCACGTGGCAGAAGGGCGCGCACCGCATCAAGTTTGGCGGCGAGTTGGAACGCGACACCACCGAAGGCTTCTGGGATTTCTGCACACCTGCCTGCATCACTGTGTGGTCGGCGGAGCAGGTGGCAGGCCGCTTGTCCTTGCCCTCGAACTTCCGCACCTACAACGACATCCTTGAGCTGCCTTTCCAGTCGATGACGGTTGGTTACGGCCCTGGGCAGTCGCCCGCGCCGTTTCAAGCCGAGAAATCCAAGTTCAACTATCGCGTCCGCTGGTACGCGCAGGATACGTGGAAGATCACTTCGCGTTTCTCGGTGAACTACGGCCTGGCCTGGGCCGCGGAATCGACGCTCGCGAATCACGACATCGACAAGCCGAAGTATCTCGCGGCGATCATTGGCGATACCGGCCCGTCGCGGCGCGACCTGAACAACTTCGCGCCCGCCATGGGCTTCGCCTACGCGCCCGGTAAAAACAGCAAGACCGTGATTCGCGGCGGAGCCGGCATGTACTACGACACGCAGTTGCTTTGGGAGCGCCTGAACGAACGCAACTCCATCGGCCCCGTTGGCAACGGACGCAACAACGTTTCCGGCAATCAATTGACCAACAGCATCGCTGGAATTGCCGGCGTGCCGGTCGGGACGCCGCTGCAGTTCCAGAACGCGCCGACCGAACTTCGGCTGAAGCACATTCTCCAGATGTCGCCTGGCTTCAATACCACGCTTGAAAAGCTGTTCCCCGTGAGCTTCAATGACCTCTCGTTGCGCGGCGTCAACATTCAAAAGTCGGTCACCGGCTTTGCCACAATCCTGCCGTCGAACTATCCCACCAGCTACGGCTACCACATGAATATCGGCATCCAGCGCGAGATCTTCCGAAACTTCGTGGTGCAGGCCGATTTCGTTAACCGCATGTTCCTTCGCCGCAGCTTCGGAACCGCGGTCGACGGCAACCGTTGGAACTCCGCGGAAGGCCCGATCATCCCGCGCTGCGTCGGCGCCCAGGTCAACGACCCTCGCGCCGTGTGCTCGATCGACGTGATCCAGGTCCGCGACCCCAATGCGCGCGCCAACTACCGCGGCCTGCTGGTCAAGGCCGACAAGCGCTTCGCCGACCGCTGGCTGCTCACCGCGTCGTACGCCTACGGCGTGCAGAACGCGATCCTGGGTATTTTGAATAAGCGCAACTTTTTTGAGAGCTTCGGCGAGTACAACGCGCGCCACGTCTTCAACGTCTCCGGCGTGGTCGATCTGCCCTGGGGCTTCCAGATCTCGGCTATTTCCACGATCTCGGGCCGACCGCCCGTTAATCCCGGAGCAGTCGGCGGAGCGCTTACCGATATCGATGGCGACGGCACGGCCACGCAGTGGCTGCCCGGCGCGGGCGTCAGCCGGTTCAATCGCGGTTTCGGCCAAGCCGAACTGCTTCAGTTGATCGATGCGTGGAATACCACCAATGCAGGAAGGCCCGCTCCTCGTCAGCCCACCACCTGCGTCGCGGCAACGGGAGTCGGCTGTATTTCCCGCCTGGCCTACCCGACGGGCCAATGGCAGTTCGGCGACAACGTCTTCTCGCAGGACTTGCGCGTCACCAAGGTCTTCAAGTACAAGGAGCGCGCCAAACTGAACGTATTTGGCGAAGTCTTCAACGTGCTGAACATCGCGAACCTTGGCGGCTTCTCGTTCAACCTGCTCGATCCGGTCGCGTTCGGCAAGCCCACGACGCGCGCCGGGCAGGTCTTCGGTTCGGGCGGCCCGCGCGCGTTCCAAGTGGGCGCGCGCTTGTCGTTCTAGTGAGCGAGTGGGGTTGTATCGGACGCTGTCGGTAGGGGTGAGATCCGCTCACTTCGTTCGCGGTTCCTTGCTGGCGGGGTTCGAAACTAACTAAGTACGCACGACCTCACGGTCGCGCCTCGTCAAGGAGCACGACCTCACGGTCGCGCCTCGTCAAGAGTATCCGCGCCCTTGACGGGCGGGATTATGAAGTCTTCCGCTCACTTCGTTTCCGGTTCTTTGCTGGCAACTGGTAGTCGCGTTGTCCTTCCCCTCGGACACTTCCGGCATGCGACGAAGCCCAGGCAAACGGCAAAGACACCAACAAGGGTCAATGCGGTTCGCATTCGCAAGAGGAAACATTGTCGTGCCAGGATCAAAAAATGAACCGCACGCCGCCGTTGATCACGCGCCCGTCGAGCGGTGCCCACGCGTCCACTGTCCAGCGGCCATCCGAACTCCGTGACGGCCGCAGAATCGGATTCCACCGCGTCTGGCGCACGTTCGCGAGATTCTCAAGATTGAGAAACAGTTTCACGTGCGCCGCGATCTTCCGCTCGCCGATCGCGCCCAGAATCACGTAGGGTCGCGAAACCTGACGGTACGGGTTGTATTCCAGCCGCTGCTCGCCCGTGTAGTAGCACTCGACGCCAAGACGCGCGCTGCCCTCTTTCTCCCACATGCCAACAGCGCCAAAGCTGTGGCGGGGCGTCAACGGAACATCGGCGCGGCGGCCGTTGGGCTCCACTTCGCTGGCCCTCACATAGCTATACGACGCGGTCGCCGAAAACGGAGCCTTGCGCCACGTCGCCAAGATCTCCGCGCCGCGATTCTTCCGGGGAGCGACCAGATTCAGGATTCGATACACCGCACCGCGATCCACGTATACCGGATGATCCACATTCGACAAGAACAACGTGCCTGTCACGGAGAGCGATCCCAGGCTCCGCGTCAAATCCGCCGACGCCGTCCGTCCGCGTTCGGCAATCAACGGACGCGGCAGCACGAGCCGAGCCAGCCCCGCTGCCTCGGTCTCTTCTGTCAATGGAGTGGGGGCGAAGAAGCCCTGCCCCGCCGACACGCGGCTGGTCCATCCACTGCCGCGCAACAACGCCGAGAGTCGCGGGCTGAGGAATACGCCATATTGATTATGGAAATCCAGGCGGGCGCTCGCCGAAACGCTCAGCCAGGGCGCGATCGCGAGATCATCTTGCGCAAACAGCGCCGGCGTCACGTAGGTGTATCCGAACCGTGCGACGTCGCGCGGCCGATAGGCATCGCGCTGCGTTGCCGCTCCGGCGACCCACGTGTTCTTGCCTGCCGAGCCGCGAATCGCGACCTCGCCGAACGCCAACTGATGCCGATCGTTCTCACGGACCTCGCCGAACTCGTGCCGGTGCGCCTGCTCCGAGAACGAGAAGCGCGACGACACGACATAGCGGTTCGCGAACAGCCATTGCACGTTGCCGCCAACATCGCCGCGCGTTGTGCGCAGGGCTTCGGCATAGGGTTGCCCCGTCGCAGCCAGCACGGCACCCGAAACGGTTCCGCCCGATCGCTGCTCAACGGTCAAGCCACCCGTGAACAGGGCGCTTCGCCCGTTCTTGCCGTCCCAATAAACTCGCGGCCGCACGACGCCTCGAGAATAACCGGCGAGGTCGGCCCAACCGTCGCCACTCACATCGCGGCGCTCCTGCCAATCGCCGCTTGCAAGCAGCGATGCACCCCACTGCCGCGAAAGCGAAGCGGCAAGAAACGCCGAGGCATCCGTCGCGCCGAGCGTCGATCGATTCAATAGAAGCTCACGCACGGGCTCCGCCTTGGGCCGGCGCGAAATCAGGTTAACGACGCCCGCCATCGCCGCGCTTCCATAGAGTGCCGACGCATTCCCCTTAATCACTTCCACCTGCCCCAGGTCGATCGGCGGAATTTGCAGCAGGCCCAACCCTGCGCCCTGCTGGCCGAAGAGCGGCAACCCATCCGAAAGGAATGCCGTGTAGCGCCCCAGCATTCCCTGGACGCGCACGCTCGCCGCGCCCAACGAGGGCGATGTCGTCTGCACCCGCATCCCGCCCATTTCATTCAGCATCATGACAATGTCGCCAGGAGTCATGAGCATCTTCTCTTCGATCTCTTCGCGCTGCAACACCTCAACGTGCAGAGGTGAATCCTGGATGCGCGCATCGGTGCGTGTCGCGAACACGCGGATCTCTTCCTCGATCTCTTTCTGCGCGGAAAGCTCGACGCGAACAACGTACTCGCGGGTTTCGTTCAAGTCGATCACAACCGTCGCGGGAAAGAAGCCTTCCTTTCGGACCGATATTTCGACGCGGCCAACACGGGAAGACACGCGGGCGATGCCGTCGTTCGAGGTGCGGACCATCCGGTCGCCCACGCGGATCTCGGCACCATCAACCGGCTTCGCTTCCGAGACCACTTCGATGCGAAGCGCGGCATCCTGCGCAGTGGCAGCGGGCACCATGCCGACAAGCGCCGCCACAGCAAGTATCCGCGACACGCGGCGGAGGATCGAATCCATTCGCAACTTTCAGACTACAGGCTTTGGCTTCGTTCGGCCAGTGGCACGGCGATCGCGCACTGACACCAGACTGAACGCATGCGGAGCCGCGCCAGCGGGCTATACTAATCGGTTATCCAATACATTCGGCTCTGGGGAGGAGCCCATCGATGCGCACCATTCTTTTTCTGTCTGCTTTGCTCGGCCCACTCTGGGCGCAATCGCCCAACCATCCACTCGATGGCCTAACCACGGCCGAATACTGGACGGCCTACGACACACTCAAGGCCGCCGGGCACCTGCCTGCCGAAACTCTCTTTGCAAGCGTGCTCCTCCGTCCGCCGGCGAAATCGAGCGTTCTCGCGTGGCAGCCAGGACAGGCGATGCGCCGCGAAGCTGACATCGTGCTGATCCGCGGCGACAAGTCCTTCGCCGCGCGCGTCGACCTCACGGCTACGAACGTTGTCAGCATCGAACCGATCAAAGGCGCGCAAGCTCCATTCTTGAGCAGCGAGCAAGGCGGAGCCGGATCCTACATCAAGAAGGACCAGCGCGTCATCGACGCCCTCGCTAAGCGCGGCATCACCGATCTCACAACCGTCTCGTGCAGCGCGCTACCGGTTGCGTATCAGGCGATCCCGGAACAAGCGACGCAGCGCGTCGGCTTCGGCTCGTGCACGCAGATGCACGGCTCGTATCACAGTTGGGGACGCGCGATCGAAGGCCTTACGTTCCAGGTCGACGTCGCGGCGAAGAAGATCATCAAAGTGGTCGACACCGAAATTGTCCCCGTGCCGACGGGCGACAAAGGTTACGAAGAGATTCCGGAAGTGGCGCGGCCGCATACGACTTCGATTGCAACGACGCAGCCCATGGGGCCCGGCTACCGAATCAACAAAGGCGAAATATCGTGGCAAAACTGGCTGTTCCGAATGCGCGTCGATCCGCGAGTCGGCACCGTATTGAACCTGGTTCGTTTCGTCGACAACGGCCGGCCGCGGTCGGTTCTCTACGAAGGCAGTGTCAGCGAGCTCTTCGT
This sequence comes from Acidobacteriaceae bacterium, assembly GCA_043788745.1. Taxonomy (GTDB): domain Bacteria; phylum Acidobacteriota; class Terriglobia; order Bryobacterales; family Bryobacteraceae; genus JBBQWZ01. The sequence goes on along the minus strand of JAYVTO010000135.1, from coordinate 26,238 downwards.
GCCCTATATGGATACGGTCAACGGCTGGAATCATCGCGCCTTCATCGATGCCGGCCAGTTCTTCGCTTCGATCGGTTTTCTGCAGCCCATGAAGTCCGGCCTCGACTGCCCCGCCGACGCGATGTGGTTCGACGGCCTCACGGTGAAAGAGTCAGGCGCGCCGCGCATCAGCGGCCACATGGCCTGTATGTTTGAGCGCAATCTCGACAACCCTGCCTGGCGTCACTTTGAAGGCGGCGATGTCTACGGCCGCCCCAACCGGCAACTCGTCGTGCGGTCGATGGCGCGTATTGGCAACTACGATTACATTCTGGATTGGCGTTTTGAGCCGGATGGCACGCTTGAGGTTGCGGTGGGTGCGACTGGCGTGATCGAAACGAGATCGACGGTGCGGAAGATGGCGGCGGATCACGGCGACCATTCCGCTCCGGAGACCGGCCAGTACGTCGCGCCGAACACGCTCGGCGTCAATCACGACCACTACTTCTCGTACCGGCTCGACCTTGATGTCGACGGACCAAGCAACAGCTTCATGCTGCATCGCATGGTGCCGCAGCGCGTCGAAGACGATCCGATGCGCAAATCGATCTGGGTCGCGCAGCCTTCGATCGCGCAACGCGAGAAGGATGCAATCCTCGACATCCAATTGGACAAGCCGTCGATGTGGATGTTCATGAACCCGGCGGTAAAGGGTTCGTTGAACTACAACACTGCGTATGAAGTGATGGCCGGCGCGACGGCGAAATCATTGATGTCGGCCGACGACCCGATCCAGAAACTCGGCGCGTTTTCGGAACACCAGTTCTGGGTGACGCCTTACAACGAGAACGAGCGCTACGCGTCGGGCAAGTATCCGACCAGTTCCGACGCGAGCGACGGGCTCGCCAACTGGACGAAGGCGAATCGTCCGATCGTGAACACGGACCTGGTCGGCTGGTACACGCTGGGATTCCATCACATTCCGCGTTCGGAAGATTGGCCCGTGATGCCCGTGATGTGGCATTCGTTCCACATCCGGCCATTCCATTTCTTCCAGGCAAATCCTGGCTTGGATCTGCCGAAGACGCTGGTGGCGCGGCCGTAGTAGGAATCCACGCCGTGACCGGCGGTGTTTTTGGGGAGGAGTAGCCCGCGCGAAGAAGAACCCGCGCCCGTCCGGGCGCGGGTGTATCGGGCCGCTTGCTCGTCAGGGTGTTCGTCCGCTCACGGCGTTCGCGGTTCCTTTTTTGGCGGAATCCGGGTTGCGATTCCGTTGACGCAAATCGTACGCCGGCGGTTCCTAGCCCTGCCAACGAATCGACTCGCCGTTGACGTTGACGGGCATCGGCACGCCTTGCCAGCGGGGCGCGACGTTCTTCTCGTTCCAGATCTTCCACGCGGCGGCGAGGTCGTCGACGACTTTCGGATTGTCGGCGGCGACGTTATTTTTCTCGCCGAGATCGTCGGCGAGATTGTACAGCCGGATGCCTTGTTCGCCAAGTTGCATGAGCTTCCACGGACCTTTCCGCACGACACCGATGTAGCCCGCTTTCCAGAACAGATAGTCATGCGGCGCGTTCTTGTTCTTTCCATTCAGAAACGGAACAAGGTCGACGCCTTCGAGTTCGTCGGTCTTCGGCAACCCGGCATGCGCGCAAAACGTTTGCGCCAGATCGAGCGAGATCACCGGATCCCGGTAGACCTGTCCGGCAGGCACGGTGCCTGGCCACTGCATACAAAACGGAATGCGGATGCCGCCTTCGTAGTAGGTCACCTTCTGGCCATTCAGCGGTCCGTTGGTGCCTGCGCGCTGCCGGATCGGTGATCCGTTGTCGCTGAGGAAGAAGATACAGGTGTCATTCTCGAGGCCGTTTTTCTGTACGGTGCCGAGCACATTGCCGATCGCGTCGTCCATTGCCATCGCCATTGCGGCGAGAATGCGGCGGCGTTCGTTGGTGATTCCGGCCGCGCGATCGAAGTAGCGGTCCGTCACGTGCAGCGGCACGTGCACCGCGTTGAACGCTACATAGAGGAAGAATGGATTCGCCTTCTGGCGCTCAATAAAGCTGCATGCTTCACGCCCGAAGGCGTCGGTAAGGTACTCTTTTTCGACAATACGCTCCTTGTTGCGGAACAACTGGAACTGGCGATTCGGGTCGTCGAGCGCTTCCGCGGCGGCTCCCGCTGTGGGGCTACCGTGCTTGCCACCCGGCGAATCGGCGTTGTAAAACGCGTTCGCACCTTCGAGAAAACCAAAGTACTCATCGAAGCCGCGTTTGCATGGATGGTAGGACGGCGTCGCACCCAGATGCCACTTGCCGATCATTCCGGTCGAGTATCCGGCGGGCTTCAGCCGCTTCGGTAGAATCATTTGCGATGCCGGAATGCCGACATGAGGCTGGCGATCGCGCGCGCCGGTCGGATTAAACTCATGCCCAAATCGCTGCTGATAGCGCCCGCTGAGCAAACCCGCGCGCGACGGACTGCACAGCGCCGCAGAGACGTAGCCATCGGTGAAGCGAACGCCATTCGCCGCGATCGAGTCGATGTGCGGCGTGCGAATGTCTTTGCAGCCGTAGCATCCGACATCGCCGTAGCCGTAGTCGTCCGCGAACAAAACGATGAAGTTCGGTTTACGGCGTCCTTGCTGCGCGGCAAGCTGCGTCAGCGATGCGCTAGCACCTGCGGTTGCCGCAAGGATAGAAGTAATCGCGCTGCGGCGAGTCAACATGGCAGGCCTCCTCTTCCCAATCGAACCGTTTGATTATGCATCAACGCAAAGACTCTTGGGGCCAGCGTCTAGTCGATTCGGGATCGAAACCACTGCGGCAGCGGTAGTCCTAGGCCAACTCGAATGCAAATAGCTCTAGCAACTGACCCCAAAAAGTTAGATACTAGGGTCCATGTGTAATGGTTTGGCGGGAGCGAATCCTCGATGACTCACCCACCGCATAGCCTTAAAGTGCGCTTTTGGGGCGTTCGGGGATCCATCCCGACGCCGTCGCCTGAGAACCTCGGCTACGGCGGAAATACCTCGTGTATCGAGATTCGGACGGCCACCAACATTCTGGTCTTCGACCTGGGAACCGGGGCTCGCAAGCTGGGTGAGTCGCTGATTGCCGAGCACGTCGAAAAGCCAATGACGCTGCACGTGTTCCTCACGCATTATCATTGGGATCACCTGCAGGGGCTGCCGCTATTCGGGCCACTGTACAATCCTGGGAATACGATCATCTTCCACGCTCCCGCGCAGTTGGGTTCGATTCGTGAGCGGCTGCGTGGACAGATGACGGCGCCTTATTTTCCAGTCGACTTCAATCAGGTGCCGGCGCACGTAGAGCTCACCGAGATCGGCGACGAACCGATCGTGATCGGCGACATCGAGGTGCATTCGTTCCCGATGCACCATCCGCAAGGCGCGTTCGGGTATCGGGTGCAATCGGCTGCGGCGGTGGTTGTCTACGCATCGGACCGCGAGCACGGTAACGAGGAATCCGACGCGAAGCTTCGCGAAGTGGCAAAAGACGTGGATGTGCTGATCTACGATTCGCAGTACACGCCGGAAGAGTACGTGTCCCACGTCGGGTGGGGGCACAGCAACTGGATGGAAGCGGCTCGGGTGGCGAACGTCACAGGGGCGAAGAAGCTGGTGCTGTTCCACCACGATCCATCGCATGACGATGCGACGATGGATCGCATTCAATCGGACACACGGAAGGACTTCGCCAATACGGTGGCCGCGCGGGAAGGGCTTGAGATCGAGGTTCCGTAGCGGACTCGGCGAGCTTTGCTGGCAAGACAAACCCCGGGTCAAGCGACTCGGGGTTTTCTGTTTCTGCCTGCACTATTTTAGGGCACCAGACATCTTGCCGGCCGGAGCAACGAAGGTCTGCGCCGGACCGGGAGGCTCGTTCGTCACGGTGTAGGGCTTGTTGTTCTTCGGATGGACGTACATCTTCTTCGTCTCCTCCGCGTTGAACGGGCGTGACCCGCGGCGATTGAAAACGGTAAGCTGATTTCCGCTTTCGTCAACCGCACGATCGCGATCGATGCCTTTCGAGATCGCAAGCGCGGGGCCCTTGGTCTTGTATTCCGCGATCACCTTGGGCGTCGGCTTGGGGCTGAAGCCTTGGAAGTTCGGGTTGTCGTTTGGAGCGAACAACTGCACGATCTTCATGCCGTTCTTGCCGTCGGCGAGGTAGGCGAAGGCGCTGGCGTTCACCATGCTGAGCTTGATGTCGCGCAGATCGTTGATGTGGCCCTCTTCGTTGAAGATCATTTCGAGGAAGGGCTTCTCGGGCTTCTCGACGTCGATGATCACCATGCCCTGCTTGCCGCCGGAGACGTACGCGTAGGTGCGGGCGACGTAGATGTTGCGGGCGTCCGGGAGCGGAACCTTGACACCGGGAATGAAGCGGGGCTTCGCGATGTCCGACGTATCCAGGACCTTGAGGCCTTCCTTATCGACGACAAAGCCGTAGCGGAACTGGACACCGATGCCTTGCGGCTCGACGAGGTGCGGCGCGCCGATCTCGGCGGTGATTTTTGGCGCAAGCGGGTTCGTCAGATCGACGACGACGAGACCCTTCTTGCATAGGATGTAGGCGTAGGTTCCGACGAGCGTAATGCGGCGCGCTCCGTCGAGCGCGTGGTCGGGGTTGAAGGACGCGGCCTTCTTGAGGAAGTTGTTGCTCGGGTTGCCGTCCAGCAGCGTGCCGACTCCAGGACTCTTGCCCTTGAGGTTCGGGTCGCCGACAAGCACCAATCCCTCTTCAAGATCGGTGATGTACAGCAGCCCGTAGAAGAGCGCAATGGCCTGTTCTTCGTTGCGCGGATCCTTGTAGCGGAGCGGATCGATGGCAAGCGTCGACGGCGATCCGACGGCCGTGGCGTACTTCGTCTTCACGTAGAACTTCTGGCCGAGCGGTGAAACCGGCGCTGTGTTGATCTTCTCCGAGAAGTTCTTATTGTCGATGTTGGCGACGTCGAAGATCCGGAAGCCGTTCTTACCCATGGCCGCGTACAGATACTCGCCGCGGAGTTGCAGATCGAGCACTTCGCTCGCTTCCTTGTGGTCGGCCTCTTCGATCTCGCGATGGTGCTTGTTGACGAACTTCTCGTAGCTTTCGGGATAGACAATTTTCTGCAGATCGCTACCGAAAATCGCCGGCGGATCGTCGCGCTCGTTCACCGTGACCGCAGCGAAGCCCTTGGTGCCTTCCGCGACGTACACGAAACGGCCCATGAAGTTGACGAGGTTGGTGCCCTGCATCATCAACTGCGCCATCCAGGCATTGTTATCGCCGGCCTTCGAGACGTGGCAGTCGGTGCAATTTTTGGTTTCTTTCGCGCGCACGGTGTGCGGGAAGTAGGGGCTGAAGGCGAAGCCGCTGAAACCTTCGGCGGAAATGGTCTGCTGCATATAGTACAGCCAGTCGCGGTTCGCGTTCTGCGAACTCACGACGACGGCGCAGGTAGAGCGCGTCGGCGCGATGCGGTTCTTCGTCACCGTACCGTCGACACCCAGCATGTATACGTCGTCACGCAGCACATCGTAGTTGTACGACGTGAAGTTCTTGGTGGTCTGCCCCTCGTTGTGGAGCATCTTCATCTTCTTGTTGGCGACCATTGGGAGATGGCAGCCGAAGCAACTGGTGGTCCACGAAGAGTGACAGGTGTAGCACGTCATCTTGGTGTTGCGATGCGCAAGCAGGGCCTCGTCGTTCGGCACCGCTCCCCAGGTTTCGTTGTCCTTCTGGATCGTTTTCGCAAGCCGCGACTTTTCGCTGTAGTGCTCGTTGCCGGGCGTGATCGAATCCTTCACCTGGACCACTTCCCACTGCAGGTTCTCTTCGACGCCGGAGCGTTGGAAGAGCTTGCCGTTCTCCCAGGAGAAGCGGCGCTTGCCCCACGGCGTGCGGAGCAGTGCGAGGTTGTTGCCGCCGGCCGGAGCCGCCTGTGCGGACGTCCGCAGATTGGCCGTGTTCTGAATGGTGCCGTGGCAATCGATGCAGTCGATTTCCACCGCGTTACGCGTTTCCGAATAGATGTGGCCGTCGCCGTGGCTATCCTGCGCAAAATGGCAGTCGGCGCAGTGCATGCCCTTCTCCAGGTGAATATCCTTGAGGTGGACTGCCTTGTCGAACTTCTTCGGGTCGTCGTGTTTGACGAGCGTGTCGTCGGCATCGAGCAGGTTGCCCTTGCGGTCGCGCTTATAAACGGCGCGGAACACCCAGCCGTGGCTATGGAAATCGCCGAACTGCGTCTTCGTCAGTTCTTTGTTGAACTCCGCGGAGCCGACCTTCTGCAGGAAGTCGTAGTCGCCCCACTTGCCCCGAGCCGCTGCTCCGGCGGGATTCGCGAGCCATGCGTTGTAGCGCTGCGCGTCGGTCGGATCCTTCTGCTTCGCCGGATACATCTTCTCGCCGTCGACTTCGTTGTCCCACCAAATGTAGCCCAGGTAGGTCGACACCATGTTGGTGCCGGGGTGGATGTGGCAGACAATGCATTGGCTCGTTGGGATGGAGCGCGTGAAGGTGTGTTGAATCGGGTGTCCGGATTCCGTCTTCGAAATCGTCGGATCCTTTTGGGCGCTCTTGCCCGTGTTGCCGTACTTCGCGTAGGGACCCGAGTTTACGGGCGAGCGATCGTTTGCGTAGATGACGTGGCAGCCGGTGCAGCCGCTGCCGCGATAGTCACCGGGGTGATCGTTGGTGCCCGGCATCGAGAGCAGCGGATCGAGCAGGCGGGTCTTCTGGAGACCAATAAAAACGGGATCCGTCCGATTCTGCGTTCCCATGCCGCGGTTGCTGAGCTTGTCGTCCGGCCGGCCGGGATCTTCGTCTTTGTTGGGGCTTCCGAGGTCGCCGCGCGGGAGACCACCGCGTTCGAACACGCGGAGAATGTTGCCGGATTGCGTAACTTCCCATCGGAGTAACGGCTCGAGGCCGGGCAGCCAGCCTTTGTACTTCGTCTCGTCCTGGGACGGCGGGGGAAAGGCGCGGATGCTCTGCTGTGTGCCGTCGGGCGCATAGCTCTCACCGAAGCGGCTGTCTTTGAGCGGATAGGCGCCGTTGTTGTAGAGGGCAGCGCCCCATAACATGCCGCCGTGGGTCATCATGCCGGTGCGCACCGCGCGCACTTCGCGCACGTGGCATCCGGCCTGGCCGCAAGTCTCCGTGGCGACGCGGAGGTCGCCGGGATTCACGAACTGGATGTATTCCTTGCTTTCCTTCATCCAGGCGGCACCGGGGCGAATCGGATTCGCCGCGGAGTATTTGCCCTTCGCGTCTGCCCACAGCTTGGGTACAGTCGGCTTCGGATGCGCTTCTTTCGTCGCCTGCTTGTACTCGGCCGTGCCCATTTCACCGCGCTTTTGCACGTCGCCTTTGCCGCCGTGGCAATCGACGCAAGAGATGTGGACGGACTGCGTGGGGTGCATGCTCGACGCTTCGGTCTGCGTGTGGCAACTGATGCAGCCGACGCTCGCGCGTTCGGCGTCCTCCATCGAGCGGTAGAACGGAGAGCGCGGCATGCCCGTCGGAATCTCGATCGTGTCGTTGGTGACGACCGGGGAAGCAGCCGCAGCTTTGGGCTTGGTCTCGGACTTCGACTTGGTCTTCTCCGGTTCCCAGGCGACGAGGTAGGACGCCAGCAGGAAGCAGGCCGCAATACCGAGGCTAAGCAATAGGCCGGTTCGGATGAATCTCATTGGATCTCGCAAACTTTCACCTCGATTAGAACTGGAACCGGACATTCGTGAAGACCGAGAAGAGTGTCCGGCCGGTCGAAATCTGCCGGAATCCTTGGAACGGAACGAACGTATTGAAGCCGCCCGTGAAGCTGATGTTGTCCGAAAGCTTCGGGCGGTACTTTATGCCGACGCCGGAATCTGCGCCGACGCCCGCGCTGATCGGCCTTTGGAAGATCAATTGCTCGAGCGGTTCGGTGTGATGGAAGCGGATGAAATTCTGATTCAGCACGATGCGTATTTTGGGAGTCAGGTCGAGATCGGCGCCCGCGTTGTACAGAAAGATTCCAGGATTGACGAAGTTCGCTTGGCCCTGCGTCTTGCTGGAGCGCAAGCTGGCGTTCAGGCTGTCGCCGCTTTCAAGCCCAGTCGACGAGCCTAACAAGCGCAAACCTTCGCGGTTCCAGAAGCTGAAGATGCCGCCGTTGAAGTTGGGGCTGTCGAAAATGGAATCGAAGCCATGTGCGGTGTTGCGACCCTTGGTGCGCGGGAACTTTTCGCCCTGCGCCCAATAACCGGAGATGCGATAGCGAATCCAGTCGCGGTCGATCGAAAGCTCAAGAGCAGCCATCTTCGCGTTAATGTCCATGCGCTTCGCTGAAATCGGATTCAGCGTATCGTGGCCGAACACGTTGTAAAAGGCGTGCGTGATATTGATCTTTCCGATGTGCCCGTCGCCGGTTATACCCAGGTAGTGCGCGCGGATCGCATGCGGCCGGACGGCGCCGACTGCCATCGGACGAACCAGGAAGTTGTTATTGTCGTACTGCAGCGTCGCATCGTCTTTATTGAAGTGATAGCTGGCCGAGAGCGTATAGCCGGGCTTGTAGAAATCCTGGCGGTAGATGTTCGCGATGAAGACGTTCTGCTGGCGGTATTTGAACGAATTCAGATTGCTGTTCGTGTCTTTCTCGAGCATCGCGAACGCCGCGAGATTGTACTGATACCGGTTGCTGCGCAGGTTGCCGAAAATGCGCAACCCGGGTTCCTGATCGTAGAAGATGAAGCCGCGGAAATCGCTATTGAAGTTCTGGATGCCCGCGCGGGCCGACACGAAATCGTACTCGCTCGAAAGATCCCGCAGCTTCACTTCGACGAACGCTTCCTGCAAGGCCGCTTGCTGATCGTAGCGCGTGTTGCCTTTGCGAACGTCGATGTTCAGAATGCCGTTCTCTTTGACGGCGACGTAGTTGAAGTTGAATTCCGGCGTGAAGCGGATCTGCCAATCAATCGGCTTGAACGACGCATCGCCGCGGAACAACGACGCCGAAATCGAAAGGTTCTGTACCAACGCGGCCTGTCCAAAGCGGCCGAAGAACTCTTCACTATCGGGGCGCGACGATCCCAGGTTGCTGGGCAGAGGCAGCGCGCGCACCGTGGTGAATGTATCGCTCGTAATCGTCAACGCGAAGAAGATGTCCTTGTAGATCGGATAATCGCCTTTGAGCTTGTTGCGGTTGAAGGGATCGAACAGACGGCCCTTCGTAAACTGCACGTCGCTTTCCTCGTGTCCCGGATAGCGCTTGTACTTAGGATATTCAAGCTGCCAGCGATTCGGCACGCGCTTGAACACGAGATTCTCAGCGGGCAACGGCTCGTCGGGCCGGGGGTCGTGACCCGCGGAGACAAGCTCGCGCGCTTGCACCATCTCGCGATACGCGGAATCGGGCGCGTCGTCTTTCACGATCTCGACGGGGCCTCCGTCCGGCTTCACCACGGCGCGGATGGGTTGCGGTCCGGCGTTGAGGTTGTAGGTCGCGGTCGCGGTGACAACATGGACATCACCGGCCTTCAGGACAACGCCGCGAATGTTCAGCTGGTCATAGTTCTGGCAAGAAATCGAGATATCGTAGGTTCCCGGGACAAGGTCCGTGACGAGGAACACGCCGTCGCCCGTAGCGATTTTTTCGGTCGCGCTACCCGTTTCCCGACTGGTCAGGACGACGCGCGCGCCAGAGAGACCGAGTCCGGCCTCGGTCAGCGCCAGGCCTTGAACGGCAGCTCCAGCGGGCTGATCCTGACGTGGGATGCGCTGTGTCCGGTCGGGTTGCTGTGCGACCAGCAGCGTGGCGCAGGCGAGGCCCAGGAATAGGAGTGTGCGAGTCACAGGTGTTCTCACTGAGTCGGATTCCGGGGGAATTTCGTAAACGGCAGACGAACGCCCTGCACGAAGACGCGATCGGCCCGCATTTCCTTGGGAACCTCAAAGCCGGCGCCGCCCGCCACAGTCACAAAATCGTCCTGCTCGACGCCGTCGCCGGATACGCCCAAGCCGCCGATCATCACGCCGTTGCGATAGAGCGGCAGCGCGCCCGGGAAGAAGACGATTCCGCTCTGATACGGGTTCGCAGCCTGCGAGCCCTGCGTGCACGGGTTGGCCACATCAAACTTGTACAACTCGAAGAACGGGCCCACGCCGCCGTAGTCGATCCCGGGCGGATAGAGCGGCTGCGCGCCAAATTCGATGCTGCGATTCGTCATCGCCGTTTTCATCGGGACGCCGGGCAAATCGGAATCCTTGCGATCCGTGCCGCTGAAGAAGATCACGTTGCGCGACTTCGCGACCGCGACATCGATCGAGAAGATGGTCGAATCCTTCATGCGATAGAGGCCAATAATCTGGCCGTCGAGATCGGCGACTGCGATCACGAACTTCGCCCGCGTACCCGCCGGCAGGCGAATGATCGCGCGTGTCTTATCCGCGGTCGCGATGGCGTTCTCAATAATCCGGGTAACGTCGTCCTTCGAGAGGCCGCCCTTCGGCCCTGCCTTTGGCGCAACAAGATAGAGCTCGGGCGCGGGGCCAGGACTCGATTTCGGCTGCACTACAAATTCGCCCGTCGATTCGAGCGAACCCTTGACGGGCAATGTGCCGTCCGGTTGCGTCTCCTGATTGGCAAAAGGCAACTCGATACCGTCAACGAGCACCCGGCCAGGAAACGGCAATTCCGGGACCGGCGCGAGGCCGCCGCCGACAAGCGCGGCGTACTCCGCAACGGGGCCGGAGACTCCGGCGACGCCGATGCCGCCGACCATCCGGCCGTTCTTGTAGAGCGGAATGCCGCCCGGGTTCACCGCCAGCGGATCGCTATCGAAAACATCTTTCTTGCCAGTGATCACGCCGAGGCCTGGCTTCGTTCCGTCGATGGTGCGTGACGGCGGAAATGCCTGGCCGGGAATATAGTCGGCGTTGAACGGACATCCGCGATTCGTATTCTCGATACCGTAGAGCGCCGCGGGTCCGACGAAAGAGATGCCCGGCGGAAAGTGAATGCCGCTGATATAGCGAACCGTGCGCGACGACAAGGGCGCCTCGCTATGGCTAAAGAACGCCGCCGTGCGCGCGACGGCAGCCGCAAGTTCGTTGGTATCGACGATCTGGCTAAAATTGCCGATCGAGGTCACGGGCGCCTTGATCTTGCGGAAGACACCCAGGATATTGCCCTGGCGATCCGACACCGCGATCACCATCGCCGGATCGTCGACGGCGAGCGCCGCCCGCGTGATTGCGGCGCGCACATCCTCGGAATTCAGGAACTGGGTGTTCGGCCCAAAGCCAGCATCCGGATCGCGAACCTGCGCCTCGCCGGCGCCGGGGAATGCGAGGATTACAGCCATTACGGCCGCGAATGCAATTGCAGCGTCTCGTCTCATGGTTCCCTTCGAAGCCCACCGCCTAGGGCATCATCGCGCCGACGGCCTTCAACTGCTTAGAGAACGCCGACGGGTTATAGCTGGAAGGATTCTGCAGGAGTTGGAACAACACGTTGATTGATCCGCGAACCTGCGCTTCGTTTCCGGCGCGTCCTTTGCTCTTGCTGGCAAGGTAAAGCGAGTCGATTGCCATCGCCGCTTGTTCGGCAGCGCGCTCCCCCTGCGAAGAGATGTGGTCGGCGTCCGCGACAATCGCGCGAACCAGCCGTTGCGTCATCGCCGCGTCGAACTGCGCGTTCGCCAGCTTCTTCGCCACCTGATCGGCAACATCGGCCGCGGCACCCGCGGTGCGGGCGATCTGCGCCTTGTCCGCGGTGATGTCACTGACAATCGCCATCACCTTACCGACCTCAGCCTCCAACTGTCCGGCAGAGGCGCGATCCACTTCGCGAAGCACGTGGCTGAACACGGCGTAACGGCTCGGATTCCATGGCGGATTGCCGGCGCGGCGACCGGGATAGCCACGCTCCTGACGCCAGCTATCTTTCGGCGCCGTAAGGTTGTGGTGGCATGCGAAGCAATCGAGCTCGGCGTATTCCGGCCAGAACTTGCCGGCGTTCCGCGAGATGCGGCGCATGTTCTCGCGCAGTTGCACAGCCTGTCCGGTGACCATGGTCCGAATCTCGATCCACGGATCTTTGTCGGTTGGAACCGTCCAGTGGCGGGGCATCACGGCTTCAAACGAAGCCTGCTCAAAGTAGAGGTCGGGGTGGCCGGCTGCGATCAGTTCGTGATCGACCGAGCGCTCGGCGTCGCCGAGGTGGCAGGAGAGGCATCCCTCACTGCGTTTCACGAGGTCGCGCGTATCAGTCATCCCAAGGCCGACCGATTTCTGGTAATTCCAGCCGTTCGTGGTATGCGGACCGAGCCAGCCCGAAGACGGCCCGTGGCAATTCTCGCAACTGACGCCGTCCAGTTTGTCGAACGTCGCCGCCTTCTTCGAGGCGTCGATGTCGAGCGCGTGACACACCAGGCAACGCCGGTCTTTTTCGGGCGTGATGTTGAGAATCTTGCCCATGCGCTTGCCGACGTCGTTCGACAGTGCAAGGAAAGCCTTCGGGTGCTTATCCTGCACCGCCCACGTGCTGTACTCGTTCTGGAGAACGGTGGTCGTCGAACGCGGTTGTACGCCGCCGTGGCAGCTCGTCGAGCTGCACGACCCGGGGCCCGTGTACTGGCCGGGAACCATCCCCTTATCATCGGCGCCGCCTGATGGGACCGCCATCAGAAGCAGGAATCCAACACCCGCCGCGCACAAAACGCTCTTCTCTCTGTAATGATCCGCAAACATGTTTTTTCCCCGCGCTCTCAGTACAGCTTTCAAAGTGAGAGCATGATTTTAACCCGAAAGGTAAGACGCATGCAAGACTAGCTTTTAGAAATTTGCGAATCGACCGTTACAATCCGAAAAACCGCTTCATTCGTGTAAGCAGTTGCCGAGTCAACCAACTCGCCCGGTCGTCTTCGTTCGCCGCGGACTGCCCTTCGAGAATGCCGGTGTTCTCAGACCGCCTCTCGGCCACAACCCGGCAGATCTCGTCGGCAATTTGCGGATTCCGGCGCAAAATCGGCTCCAGCGCCGCCTTGCCGATCTCGCACAAAATAGCGTCCGTCGAGGCGGCTACGGTAGCCGACCGGACGTCGCCTGTCAGCAGCGACATTTCCCCGAAGAAATCGCCTGGCCGGAGGTGCCGGGCGCGGATTTTTTCGCCTTTCGCGTCGGTGATCAGCACCTCGAGCGCGCCCTCGCGCAGAATGTACATCGATTCGCCGGTCTCGCCGGCCTGGATTACAGTTTGCCCGCCGCGGACTTCCACCACCTTCGTGTGGCTGGCGAGTTCGGCGGCTTCGCCGCGATCGAGCGTCGCGAAAATCGGCGTCCGAAGGATCAATTCGTCAATGCCCTGCGCCACGTTCCATGCCGCCGACTCGCGACGCCGGCTGACGGCCACATCGCGCTTGTAGTTGGCCGTCGAGATCCCGGACTGCTCCAAACGCGTAAGCGCGGCAGCCAGAACACAAGATTTTGCGACTTCGATCGAAACAGCAGGTCCCACAAAAAAGCGAACATTGAAGACGATTCCGGCTTCGTTGGTATCGTGCAATAGAACCTGCGGGCGGGGCGTCTCGAGAATGTCCGGCAAGCCAATTACGGCCGATTCGAGAATGCGCGTCAGTCGCTCAATCCCGTGCACCTGGTCGAGCCACAGCATCGCTTCCACGCGCACGAAGCCGCCCGGCTTGTAGTAGTTGGTCACGCTCGCCGACGCCAGCATCGAATGCGGCACCGAGACCGTCCGGCTGCGTCCCCGATTCTGGATGCGCGTCAGCCGCCAGTGCATCTCCACTACCTGGCCGTAAATCGGATCCTCGCCCGGAAGCCGCACCATGATCCAGTCCCCTAAATGAAACGGCGGGTCCAGACTCAGCGCGACACCCGAAAAGAAATCGGCGATCAGGCTCTTCAACGCGAAGCCCAGCACCAGGCCCAGCGCGCCCGAAGTCGCCCAGATGCCGGTCATCGCCTGTTCGAAAACGTAATTGGCGATTCCGCCGAGCGCGGCCAGAAAAATGACCGTCGTCACCGTATGGCGAAAGAACCGCGGGACGGCTTCGCGCCCAAAGTGGCGGGCGAGCCCATCCCACACAAAGACGCGGACCGCCCCGTTAATCAGCCAGGCCCACACCAGCCAGAACCCCGACTTGAACAGCGCGCCGAGCAGCGGCACGATGGGCTTGGTGAGCGACGAACCGCGCAGTAATTCTTCGAACGCGCCCACGTTGCCGTTCGCCCACAACAACAGCAGCAGCGCGGCGCCGGGAAACGCGACCGCGCTCCAAGGCAGTGCGCGGACGTGGCGGAAGAAGGCCATATTAGCGGCCGGCGCGCTCCAGTTTCTTGCGGATCGCCTTGCGGGCGGCCGCATCCGTCGACTGCTCGAATGCCTGCTCGTAGGCCGTACGCGCTCCGCCGGCGTTGCCTGCGCCGAGTTCGGCGTCGCCGATCTGTTCGAGGATGCGCGCGTCCGTTGGCTCGCGCCGCGTAGCCTCTCGCAATTCCACGAGCGCCTCTGCCGGCCGGCCGTCCTTGATCAACAATCGCGCCAGTTCGGTGCGTGCGCCAAGGTATTCCGGCTTCAGCTTGATCACTTCCTGATATTGCGCGATCGCTTCCTTCGTCTTTCCTTCGCCCGCCAGCGCTTCGGCGAGCGCCAAGCGCGACGGCAAGTGGTCCGGCGATTGCACCAGGTTCTGCTCCCACAACTGCACGGCTTCGTCGAACCGGTCCTTCTGCGGCGCAAGCAGCAGCGCCAGATTGCTACGCGCAGCCAGCAGTTTCGGATTCAGTTCGAGAGATTTCTTGTAGAACTGCTCGGCCTCTTTGCGCTTGCCGGTCGAAGCCTTGACGGTGCCGAGAGCGTTGTACGGCTCGGGCGAATCCGGCGTCAGCGTCATCGCATGCTTGTACCATTTCTCCGCGTCCTTGCGGCGTCCCGTGCGTTGATAAACGAGGCCCAGGTTGTAGGGCAGATAGCTGACCTTCGGCGCCAGCCGCATGGCCTGTATGTAGGAACGGATCGCGCCATTGTAATCGCCCGTCTCGGCGTAGGAAAGCGCAAGGTTATGCAGCGGATACGCCCAGTGCGGCGCTTTCCGCGCCGCGTCGCGGAACGCAGGAATCGCTTTGTCGAATTGCGCCTGCTCCAGATACGCGATACCGAGCGCGTTGAATGGATAGCCGACCTCCGGGTCGATGCGCACGGACTGCTCCAGCAATTCGCCGGCCTCGCGATACTTCTTGTCGAATAGCATCGCGCGGCCTTTGAAGAAGTCCTGGCGGCCTTCGAGATACAACGATTCGGGCGTCAACTTTCGCGCCGCTTCCATGTAGCGGTCGCCGGCTTCGTAGTCCGATTTCTCGGGCGGAATCTGGTCGCCGGCAAGGTACTTGATCAGAATTTCCTGCGCGCGATCCTCAAGCGCCACGCGCAGTTCGTTGCGCCGCGCTTCGAGGTTCTGGTCCTTTAGATCGGGCTTCAGTTGCTCGAGCAAAGCGAACGCACTGCCGGAATCGCCAAGCAGTTTCCGGTCGCGAATCGCGGCATCGAATGCACGCAACCGTTTGCCCACCGCGGAATCCTGCTGCAGCGGCGGAGCCTCATTCGAAGCAAGCAGCATTGGCTCGCCCGCGCGCGAGTCGTAGAGCATGAGGCGGCGCGCCATCGGAACCCCGGGCTTACTGAGATCGGAAAGCGGCTGCTCGCCTTTGAACGTTCCCGCTTCGTTCGGGTGCTGTACCTTCGAGAACGTCTTCGTGCGTTTCTCTACGTTGTTGCGCACAAAACTGATTAGGTTATCGATCGTGACCTTGCCCGTCTTGTCTTCGTCCGCGTCGCCCAGCAGGCCTTTGAGAACGAAATAGCTGAACGCACCATGACCGCCGCCGAAATCCGGCCCTTCGTACGACAGCTCTTTCGGACGGCTCGCCATGAACAGAAACAGGTCGCCCTCGCTCTCGCCCAACTTCGAAACGTCGCTATTGATCGACGTGCTGGTCATCGTGCCGAGCGCGCCGGAACGGCAGACATCGACGAACATCAGCACGCGGCCCACGCGCGCGAGTTGCTCTGCAAACAAATCGCGTAGCTCCTGCATCGGCATCGCCGTCGTCGGCAGATCCTGCAAATCGGCGTCGTGCGTTAGGACGTAGCCCTTCTTGCGGCCCGGATCCTCAACCATGCCATGACCCGCAAGCATGATGATCACGGTGTCGGTCTTCCCCGCCTTTTGCTTGAGAAATACCTGGAACGCGTTGCGGACCGCGGCCGTTGTCGCCTTCTCATTCATCAGCAGAACGATATTCTCTTTCGGCACCGAGCCGCCCCGCGGACTCTCCAGCACCTCGGCAAAACTGGCGGCGTCTTTGTCGGCGAACTGCAGGCTGGCGACATTGGTGTCTTTGTACTTTGAGACGCCGACCAACAGGGCGAAAGTCTTTCCGCCCGGCCCAGTTGCATTGGCCGCCTTCACCTGCGCGGCGATCGCTTGCTCCAGCTCAAACAACTTGCCCTTCACCCAAACCGCATCCGGAAACTGCTTTCGGATCTTGTTGTAGATTTCGAACGCGTTCGACGGCAGCTTCGCCTCTTCGAACACCGACGCGATGGAGGCCAGGATCGAAGGATCGTTCGGCGATTCCGCCAGCGCCTTCTCAAGCGGCGTAAGTTGCGAGATCACGTTCGGCGGCAGTTTATCGCGCGGAACAGCCGGAATCTCCGGCTTGTCGTCGCCGCGTGTCATGCTCGCACCGTAATGTTGTTGGCTCGCGAGCGACACCTTCACAACTTGCGGAAGAAAGCAGGATCCGGCCGGCTTCTCCGACAGTATTTTGCCCGATTTCACCTTCACCGACGCCGCTTCAAGAATGGCGACGCTCGACGGACCCAGCGTCTGCGTCGTCTTTCCGGCGCAATACAAGAAGGTCGTGGGAGAAGAGCCCGTGCGAATCGAATCTCCGGGAAACAACAGATCCGGCGTCTTCGCATCGAGCGCCGTCTCGCTGTTCGCGCGGATCAGCTTCGCATCGCCGGAGGAAAGCAACATGCCGACGGGCGTATCGGCGCGCACCAGCGCCGGCGTCAGCCCCAAACCAATCGCGACCCCAATCAACAATCTCTGATTCATTAGCCCTTCACTCCGGCCGCTTCTGGAGCCTGCGCCGGACGGTCATACACAGAAGTTACCGTAAAAATCTCCACCGGCTCCGCGATACCCTTCACGGGAACCGCGCCAAGCCGCGTCAAATCGTACGCCTCGCCGATGGCTTTCCGCGTCGTCGAACTCAGCAGCATCCGCGTCTTGTGCTCTTTGTTCAGGCTCTCCAGGCGCGACGCCAAATTGACGGTGTCGCCCAGCACAGTGTACTCCATCTTGTCCTCGGACCCCACGTTGCCGACCACCGCCATGCCGGTGTGCAACCCCGCGCCTGTCTTGAACTGATTCTCAGCCGACACCATCTCTACCGCGCAGCGCGTCGCGCGCAGCGGATGGTCGTCTTTCGCCGCCCCGGGCTCGGTCGAAAAAATCGCCAGAATGCCGTCGCCGATAAACTTGTTGACCTGGCCCCCATGCTTCACGATAATCGCCACCATCTGGCGCATGTAAATATTGAGCAAATCGACGACCAACGACGGATCCTTATCCTCGCAAAACGCCGTGAAGCCGCGAATATCCGTGAACAGGATCGTCACTTCCTTGCTCTCGCCGCTCAAGCCGATCTTATCGGAGGCTTCGAGATTCTTCGTCAGCTCTTTGCCCACGAACATCGTCACCGCATTGCGGAACAAGTCGCGCCGATTCTCCGCGCTGACGAAGCGGTACACAATCGAGCCCAGCAAACTCAACAGCCAGCCGGACACCAACGCCGCATCGCTCGTCGTAAATCGCGCGAGAAACAGCACATGCGAACCCGCCAGGCCCAGGCCCAGTATGCCGACGGCGGACGCTGCCACCAACCGCGTCGCCAGCGCTGTGGCGCTCCAAAAGATAAGCATCGTCATCGCCAGCAGCACGAGCACTTCAATCCAGCGCGGCGTCGGCAGCAGGTAGGCGCCCGTCAGAATCGTATTCACCGTGTTCGCGTGGATCTCGACTCCGGCCGTAGTCCACTGCGCGCTGCCGCCGGACTTCGTGAAGAACGGCGTCGGATAGCGGTCATCAATCGCGTCCGGCCCAATAAGAACCACTTTGCCGCTCACCCAAGCTTTTAACTTCGCCGTGTCGCCGGCCCGCGCCGCAGTGACAAAATCGAAAAGCGAAATGCGCGGAAATGTCCCGGCAGGCCCCGCGAAGTTGATTGGGATTGCATGATCCTCTGCGATGGGTATCGCCTTTCCAGCAAGCGACAGTTTGACGCCGTCGAACTTCGCTTCTTCGCCCGACGCGAACTCCGCCAGTCGCATCGCCAGCGAACGCGCCGTTGGCTCCGCGGCGGCGTTTCCTTTCGCTTCGACGAGTTCCTGCCGGCGAATGAAGTCGTCCGGATCGGCGGTGATGTTCGCGTAGGCGGACTTGCCCAGAGCCGACGCCAGCATGTTCACCGGAATTGGCCGCTCGCGTTGACGCTCGACCAGCGCCGGAACAAACCCGACCACCAGCGGCATCTGCGCCGAAGCCACCGCCTCGCCTAGAATCCGGTCGGCGTCCGGCACCCACTTGTCGACCGGAATCCCGAAGGCAACGTCAAGAGCAAGCGCCTTTGCGCCGCCTGCCTCCGCCCCGCGAATCGCATCCGCATAGTACGGATGCCAGAACGCTAACAGCTCGGGAAACTCGTTCAGCGCCTTCTGGTCCGCCACCACCAGCACGATGCCATTCGTCGGCTGCGGCCCTCGCAGCACCATGTGCGCGTCATACGCGCGGGCGGAGAGCTGACGGAAGAAGGGTTGGTCCGCCAGCACGTGCGCACCCCCCGTTGCCGCGATCGTGAGCGCCACGCCCACCAGCCAATATTTCCATCGCCTGCCCATCTAAAATTCCACCCTCACGACGAGTTGCACGCTGCGCGCCGTCTCATTCAATGGAGCGAGCGACGGGAATCCCGAAGCCGAGCCGTATTTTCCCCGGTACGCGAGCCCGAATCGTCCGGAGTTCGGCACTCGGAAGTTCGGCAGGATGTTCCACGGATTGCCGAGGTTCGCGTGATTCAAAAGGTTAAACGCATCCGCGCGAAACGTCAACTTTCCACTCTCGCCCAACTTGGGGAATCGAAACGCGCGCGCAACGGACATGTCGAAATTGTAGAAGCCCGGGCCGGTGAACGCGTTGCGTCCGGTCCGCACCGCGCCATCCGGCGATGGAAATGGCCGCAGCGAAAACGCCTGCCGATTCAGAATAATCGAGCCCGTATTAGTGGGCGTGTCCGACACAACAGCCGCCGGATCGAGCAATCCAGCGCGATTGGAGGTGCTGTCGAGAACCGAGAACGGAAAGCCCGACCGGAAAGCCGCGACCTGGGAAATCGTCCAGCCCCGCAGCACGGCCCAGCGCGTGCCCGTCGGCGCGGCAGGTTGCCAGATCCAGAAGTACACCAGGTTGTGTCGCTGGTCGAAGTCCGAATTGCCCTTATCGCCGCGCCAATTGCCTTCCACCTGAAATCCGGCGTTCGGCTGCGGCGGCCGGTTGGGCTCGCCGGAGGAACTCGAGAAACCGTAGTCGGACGCGCTGCGCGCCAGCGGATCGCTTTGGTTGTCGATCGTGTGGCTCCAGGTGTAGGAGAGCTGCGATTGAAAGCGCGAAAGCCGCAGCCGCGCGACAGTGGTGAACGCGCGATAGTTCGAGAATCCACGGTTGTCGCGATAGAGTACATTCGGAGAAACTTTCTCCGTTACGCGGTCCTGATTCGAGACGGTAAAGCGATTAATCTGATCGGTCGCGACGTTGTTGCGCGTACCGCTGGCGACACCGTTCACGGAGAGCGAGAGCACGCTCGAGAACTCGTGTTGGATTCCAAGAAACGCGCTCTGCACCAGCGGATTCCGCAAGTCCTGCCGGAACGCCACCAGATTGGGCGGCGTGGTTTCGCCGACGCCGGGGATCGTCGCCGCGCCGATCACGGGCAGCAGATCGCGCAGAAGTTGCAGGTAATTCACGGTCCGCGGCGTCGAAAAGACGGTGACGCGAGCAAGGTTGTTCGTCTGCTGCGGAAGCCAGAGATTATCAAACGGTCGGTCGTAGAAGATGCCGTAGCCGCCGCGCAGTGTCGTCCGACCGTTGCCGGAGAGATCGATCGCGAAGCCCAGTCGTCCGGCAAAGTTGCGCGGGTCCGAAGCGAACAACGGTTGATTGCCCGCGGCCGGAAACACAAGAGACGCCCCACGTAGTTGTTCGCGCGGCGTAGCCCCAGGCCCGAACGCGATCGTCGCGTCCTTCACCTCACCCACATTCGTCGGAGAGCCGAAGTTCTCATACCGCATGCCGTAGTTCACGCTCACGCGCCGCGCCACCCGAAACGCATCCTGCGCGAAGAAAAAGAATTGTTTATAGCTGTACTCCCGCGCAAACCGTGGAACCACGCGCGATCCACCCGACTGGCGATCAATCGACGCGACCAAAAGAGTCGCTGTGTCGTTCCGAAACGCCTCGGCGTCCGAAAATAGGTAGATGCCGTCGCGCCCATTCGACAACGCGACGTCCGAGCCGCGATGCAGGTAGCCGCCGCCCGCGCTATACACATGCTTGCCCTGGAACCAGCGCAGGCTTTCGATCACCTGCGTCGTGGTGTTACGGTTCGAGTACGGATAGAACGAATTGCTACCCGGCAGTACCGCGCCGCCGCTCAAAAACTGCAGCGTCGGCACTTCGGGGCGTGCCCGGTCCCATTGCAACTTGTCCTGGCTATAGCTGACGCGAATCTCGTTCAGCAAATCCGCGCGCGGCGTGTACTGATGCCCAACTGCAAGCGCCACCGTACGTTGGTCGAGCGGCGAGTGGAATTCCTTATAGGGACTCCAGTCGAAATCCGGCCGCGAAAGATCGAGCACTGCCAGGCGCGCCAAACCGCGATGCCGATGATTCGCGCTGTCGTAATCCATCCGCCCCAACCCCTGCCACCGATCGAGCGTGCTTGTCGGCTGCATCGAAACCGCAACAGCCGATCCCGGCGCCACCGGTGCGACGAAGCTTGGCAGGTAGTCGCTGAACAACCGCGCCGCGATGCTCCCGGCTTTCAGCGAACTCAGGTAGCCCGCGGTTGGCAGCAGAACGTTACGGGCATCATCGCGGCTGCGCCCGCGAAAGCGATCCAGCGCCGCCGAGAACGTCAGCCGCTCTTTTGAAACCGGACCCGTCACCTGAAACCCGGGCTGAAAATCGTGCACCGGAACGCGCGGATTGCCGCGCAGATTGCGCTGAAAATCGTTCGCGTTGAAGATCGTGTTCTTGACATAGCTGTACACGGTGCCGTGCAGCTTCGACGATCCCGTGAACGTGACGGCATTTGCCACGTAACCCGACGTGCGCCCGAACTCCGCCGAATAATTCGAGGTCGAAATTCTGTACTCCTGAATCGCTTCGACCGCAAGCGGCGACAGCGGCCCCGTGAGTAAATAGTTGTTGTTCTCAAGGCCATCGAGCAGGAAGTTCGACGCCGACGGACGCTGCCCTTGAATCGAAAGCCCCAGTCCGCGCGCCGTGCCGGCATCCGCGTTGACGCCCGCCTCTGTCACCAGCATCGAGTAGACATCGCGATTCGCCAGCGGCAGGTTGCGCAGTTGAAACGTATCGATCACCTGCGAAATGCTGGTTTCAAGAGCCTCCTTACGGCCCGTTACGCCCTCGTAGTTGCCCGTGCGGCTGAGGTCGACGTCGGGCCCGAAGAACGCGACCTCGGTCTTCGTGCCAGGGAGAAATACGCTGCGATAGCGCCCCGCCTCCCAGACATCGGCGATCGGCCGCAGCCGGAAATCGAGGTCGACGTTCGATGCCACCGCGACCTCCACTTCTGCCGCTTCGTTCGGTTGAAACGACGACGCCGTCACGCGAACGCGATAGACGCCCGGCGTCAGTTGGGGAAGAAAGTAATGCCCGCCGCTGTCGGCGACCGAGGTCGCGGCGAGCAAGCCGAGCCGCGTTCCGCAGGTGACCTGCGCGCCGACGATCGCCCGGCCGCTGACTGAGTTTAGAATACGCCCGGAAATCAGCCCTTGCGTCGTCTGCGCATAGGCACACACCGAAACCAAAACTGCGGCGCAGAGGCCCCGAACCAGGAACGCCACGGATCTGTTAAGGCACCACCACGGTGACAGTCGCCGAGTTCGCGCTGGTGATGCTATTGCCGTTCGCGTCATTTGTGCCGCCAGTCGCGGTTACGTAATACTGTAGCGTCTGTCCGGCCCCAACCGTGTCGTTCCAACTCGCTCCCGCCGTATCGCCCAGCAGCGTGAACGCCCCCGAGCCGATTTTCTTGTACACCGAGTATAAGAACGAGTTCGAGGCGCCCACCGGATTCCATCCAACCCGAACCGTATTGCCGGACCGCCGTGCACTCACGCCGGTTGGCGCATTCGGCACCACCCGCAATTCCGGCGTCGGATCGTGGTTGTCCGTCGGTGGCAATTTCGGACTCGGCCCGACATTCGATCCGAAGCCGTACGCGCCGGCGCCGAAATTCAAGAAGGCCCAGTCCAGGTAATTCGACAATTGCAAATACTGGCCCGGCGTCGCATCCAGGCGCAACGTAGCGATGACGGAACTCTGCGGCGCAATCCCGCAACTGAACCGCTGCGCGCTATTCAACGTGCAACCCGGCGTGAGCGTTCCCACTGAATCGCGGCACGCCGTCGTGCGCATTAAGCCGGTTTGGCAATACCAGACACTGAGCAGATTGCGCTGCGTCGGCGACTGGCGCGGCCCGATCCCCAAACCGGGCAGGGACCCAACCGCGGTCGCAACCTGGAATCCAAGCGTCTCGTTCAGATTCTGCTCGTCGAGCACGGGCACTTCCGTCGCACTATACTGCGAGAAATCAAACACCGGAGTCGTCGTCGTCGGAATGCCGGTCAACTGGTACGCGTAGTTCATCACGCTCAGGTAGTTCGGCTTGTACGCCGTCGACTGCTGCGTCGCCGGGGCCACCGCGAACGGACCACCGTGCGTCAGCCCCAGTACATGACCCAACTCATGCAGAAACGTCCCCGCCTGCTGCTCGTCCGTGCCGCCAAAGGACGTAGGAAAAGTTCGGAGCAGGCGTCGACTGAAAGTCCGCGCAACCTGCCCCAGCGTCACCGCAAAGTCGCTGGCGATAATGCCCTTCGAAATCCCTGTCGAAGTCGGTGCCGGACCACCTTGATTGGGGTAAAACAAGCCGTACCGGAACACCGGTGCATACTGTACGGGGAAGCGCGCCGCCTTGATGGAATCGAAGAGCGCCCAATCGAAAGAGGGCGAACCATCGGGGCCGCCCAGCCCAGGCATGATCGAGCTCGACGGAATCGCGAGGTTCCCGTAGACCACCCGCAAAGAGATCCCCGGCGTGCCGTCCAGATTCAGGACCGGAGCATTCTGGAACGTCGCAATCGCCGTATTGATCGCATTCTGTGAAACCAGGGATCGCGTCGCAGTCGTGTCCGAAGGGTCGGTGTATCCGTCGATGTAAACGAAAACATCCTTATGCGTCGGACTCGCGCCCATCGACTTGAGATCGACGAAAATGCCGTTGCGCGTATACCCCTGCGTCTCCCAGATGTCTGGTATCCCGTCGCCGTCGGCGTCTCCATACACGAGGAAAGCGACGCTGCAATGCCTTTGGATAAGCGACGCTCCGATTCCCGACCTGGCAATCACCGACAGGACATAGGTGCCCTCCTGCCCGGCACCTGGCGTCCAGGTAAACACACTGCTACCGGAGACGACACCCGAGTACGGCAGCGGAGGCGAAAACGTTGCGCCCACCGGAACGCCCGCCGCGGTGACGGCGAAATCGGCCGCGGTGCTGGGCCGAAAATCGTGTCGATAGGTTCGTCCCTGCGTCATCGCAACCGAAGTATTGCAGGCGGCATCCGGCCCCTGCGCGGGATTGATTGCACCATCCGACAAAAATTGAAGGTCGTTGCCAACCGCCGGCGTTCCGAAGTACAGAAACTGAATCGCGCTCGAACTTCGCGCGGTGCCGACGGGAAAGCCGCCTTGGTTCTGGAACGACTCAACCACCACTTGGAGCGTCGTATAGATCGCCGTTTGATTCACCGCGGTATACGTCACTACGCCAGTCGTCGCGTCGATCGTGGCGCCCGCGGGCGGCTGACCGCCGGATTCCGCCTGCGTCGCAAAGCGGTAGCGAAGCAGGTTACCCGTCTCGGTTGACCCGGCAACGACAGCCGCACTGCAATTCCCCTGCACATAGGGACACACCACAATCGGCGGCACGTTCGCCACTGGAGAGCTAGCCTCGCGGGTCAGATCGACGACGGAACGAATGACCGAAGGCACCTGAAAACTACCGCCCTGGAAACAACACCCCTGGATCGATGCCGTGTACGGCCCCGGCCCGGCGTATGTCCTATCGACGGTCGCCACGGCATACATCCAGTCGGCGTTGCGATCGATCGAAGTAACCCTCACTTGCAGCGGTCCCTGGCTGGATCCGTCACCGAAGAACAACGACGTGCTTTCCGATCCGCCTTCGCCGTTGGACACCGGCGTAATCGTATCGCCCACTGCCGGACGACCATCACCGGCATCCGTACCGGAGAACGCGCTCCGCACAAGGCCATACGCCACGGTAAACCGCACCGTGTTCGATATCCCGGGTTGCAACGCGCGCCAGCTCAGCGTCGAGGAATAGTGGATCTGCGCCATCGCCGGCACCGCGCCCAACGCAAAAATCAACGCCCCCACCTGAACCACTCGCTTGCCCATTACCGTCTCCTCCACAGCAAAACAACCAATCCACTCGCCGCCAGCCACATCGTCGCCGGCTCCGGCACACCGCTCGTCGTGTTGTTCGTCACCACGATCGAATCAAGCAACAGCCCCGAATCGAACCCTGCATCGCCAGCGTCATCGGAAACGGTAAAAGCGATCGAATAGTTGCCCTGCGCAAGCGCGGTCGCGTTCCGGACGTACTTCTTGTACGAGGCAAACTCCAGGAAACTCGAGGCCAGCGGCACCGTCGCAGTGACAAAGCAATCGCTACCGTCAAAACAAGCGAATCCTGCTTCGCTGACGTCTCCGGCATTCATCAACGCCGTCGGACCGGTGATCAGAATACTGTAGCTGTCGATCCCGGGACTGCCCGCGGCGCTTCCCGTCAACTCGTTCGTCACAAACCAGTACGTGAACGCAATGCTGCCACCGCCCACTCCGATCGAAAACGAATTCGAGAACGTGGCTGTCGTAAAGTCGCTACCAGGCCCGTTGCTCACCAGAACGAACCTCGGATTCGAGGTTGGCGTCAACGTCGTGCCGCTCGCCCCGCCTAAGGTGGCAATCGATACAATTGCCCCCCCTCCGCTGGTCGCCCAGCCCGCTGTCGTGCCGTTGTAGAACGGGACCGCGCCTAACGTCGACACCATCGTAGCGGCGATCAAAAACCCAAACAGGGAAATTTTCATGCTATGCCTGACGTCTCCGCCGATAGGCAACCAACGCACAAACGCCCGTCACAACCACCCCGAGTGTCGACGGCTCCGGCACCAGATCTGTCGGCGGCCGGCCGACATTCGAATAGTCGATTCCGCTCACGCCACCGGCACCCGACGCCGCGTAGTCGAAAATCCAGGTCGCGCTGTATTGCCCACCCGTATCGATCGTGAAACTCCCGCAGCAGAATCCGGAGAAGTAGACAGTACCGTTGTAACCGAAGTCGGGAGCGGAGAACGTGCCCGAGTCGTAAGGAACCAGACCGCCCCCAATTACCACGAAGTTCCGTGGCGTACTACCAGCCGGTAGAGTTCCAAAGATGTCCACCGCCGCGCCCGTCTGACTTTGGTTCAGGATCATCGTCGCAAGCCCGCCGGGGACGTTGACATAGTAGTGAGGCAAAGCGAACGCGCTCACCGCAAAGACATTCAAGACGAGAAGCAGTTTTCCCAACACTTGCCCTCCAAAAATCCAGTACATTTCTTCTATTAGAGCATACTGCCGCTGGTACAAATCAGAGAACTTGCACCTCGAAAGTACTAGCCCTCTGACCGCGCGCTTCGGATCGAAACGATCCCCCCGGCCGCGCGCCAACCGCCACGAACCAGCACCGCAGGCCACTGCGCAAAGACAAAGCACCAAATCCGAGCCGCGAC
>JAYVTO010000134.1:0-8929 GCA_043788745.1 Acidobacteriaceae bacterium | reverse complement strand
CCAGCAACGGCTGCCGCGGCCCGGCCCGGGCAGCGAACGCGTTCGCGATCATCTCGTCCATCGCCGGGTCAGCCATTGCGGCTATTGCACCACAGGCGCTCCCAACACTCGCGCCCGCGGGCATGGAACCGACGTCGCGGCGCCCGCCCGACCGACGCAAACCTCGTCAGCGAGCGGCGACGTCGAAGCGGTCGAGGTTCATGACCTTCGTCCAGGCCTTGGCGAAGTCCTGCCCGAACTTGTTGTTACCGTCGGCCGAGGCGTAGACCTCTGCCACGGTGCGCAGCTCGGAGTTGGACCCGAAGGCCAAATCAACTGGTGTTGCCGTCCACTTCCGTTTTCCGGTCTTTCGATCGAGTCCTTCAAAGATGCTGTCGGACGACAAAGACTTGCTCCACTTCGTGGACATGTCGAGCAGATTCACAAAGAAGTCGTTGCTCAACGTCCCGGGCCGATTTGTGAACACGCCGTGCGCGGCTTGTCCGGCGTTGGCGTTAAGGGTGCGCAGGCCGCCCACGAGGACGGTCATCTCGGGAACGGTGAGCGTCAACAGCTTCGCCCGATCCACCAGCATTTCGGCTGGCGAGAGACTTGCGTTGCTGCTGTAGTAGTTGCGGAAGCCGTCGGCGGCCGGTTCGAGAACGGCAAACGACGCGACGTCGGTTTGTGCCTGCGAGGCGTCGGTGCGTCCTGGAGTGAAGGCAACTTGCGCGCTCGATCCGGCGCTCTTCGCGGCCTGTTCGATCGCGGCGCTGCCGCCGAGTACGATGAGGTCGGCGAGGGAGATCTTCTTTCCAGGTTGGGCCTTGTTGAAGTCCAGTTGGATGCTCTCGAGACGGTGCAATACTTTCGCCAGTTCGCTCGGGTTGTTGGCTTCCCAATCCTTCTGCGGAGCAAGGCGAAGCCGCGCTCCGTTTGCGCCACCGCGCTTGTCGGTGCCGCGGAACGAAGCCGCCGATGCCCATGCTGTCCGAGCCAGCTCGGGCACCGTCAGGCCCGACTCGAGGATCTTCGATTTCAGCGCCGCGATGTCCTTCGCATCGACCAGTTTGTGATCAACCTTCGGCAGTGGATCCTGCCAGATCAATTCTTCGCGCGGAACTTCGGAGCCGATGTAGCGGGCGCGCGGGCCCATGTCGCGATGCGTTAGCTTGAACCACGCCTTGGCAAACGCAAGCTGGAATTCTTCCGGATGCTCGCGGAAGCGCATCGCGATCCTGCGGTAGCTGGGGTCCAACTTCAACGCGAGGTCAGTGGTGAACATGATCGGCGCATGGCGCTTCGACGGGTCGTGCGCGTCGGGCACGAGGTTCGCGGCTTGATTGTTCGCGGGCACCCACTGGATTGCGCCCGCCGGGCTCTTGGTTTGCACCCATTCAAAGGCGAAGAGGTTGTCGAGATAGTTGTTCGACCATTTGGTCGGAGTGCTGGTCCAGGCGCCTTCGAGGCCGCTGGTAATGGTGTCTGCGCCTTTGCCGCTGCCGCACTTGTTCTCCCAGCCGAAGCCTTGCTTTTCGACTCCGGCCGCCGCGGGCTCAGCGCCAACGCAATTCGCCGGATCCTTGGCACCGTGTGCTTTTCCGAACGTGTGGCCACCGGCGATTAGCGCGAGCGTTTCTTCGTCGTTCATAGCCATGCGGCCAAAGGTTTCGCGGATGTCCTTCGCGGCAGCGAGCGGATCGGGGTTGCCGTTCGGGCCTTGAGGATTGACGTAGATCAGACCCATCTGCACTGCTGCGAGTGGCTTTTGCAGCTTGCGGTCGCCGGTGTAGCGCTCGTCGGCGAGAAACACTTTTTCGGGACCCCAGTAAACGAGTTCGGGTTCCCAGTCGTCGGCGCGTCCGCCGGCGAAGCCGAAGGATTTGAAGCCCATCGATTCCATGGCGACGTTTCCGGCCAATACCATTAGATCGCCCCAGGAGAGCTTTTGGCCGTATTTCTGTTTAACCGGCCACAGCAAACGCCGGGCCTTGTCCAGGTTGCCGTTGTCTGGCCAACTGTTGAGCGGATCGAATCGCTGCTGACCGCCATCGCCGCCGCCGCGTCCGTCCGTTGTACGGTACGTACCGGCGCTGTGCCAAGCCATGCGGATGAAGAATGGGCCGTAGTTTCCGTAGTCGGCGGGCCACCAATCCTGAGACGTGGTGAGCATCTTCCGGATGTCCTGCTTGACGGCCTTGAGGTCGAGGCTCGCGAAGGCTTTGGCGTAGTTGAAATCCTTGCCCAAAGGGTTGGACTCGACGGAGTTCTGCCGGAGCGGCGACAGGTCGAGCTTCTCAGGCCACCAGAATTGGTTCGCCTTCGGCTGTTGCGCAAGTGCAACGCTCGTGAGCAAGAAAGGCACTGCAGCAAGCGCCGTTAGCAGTGACTTTAGGGAATTCTTCATGCACTTCTCCTTGAGACTGGACCGGGGAGTCCGATCCAATTCTAGTGTAGTAATCATTACGCTATTTTGGGCCTATGGCTCACATAGGCAAATCGAATGGGCGGCGCTGGTTCGCAAGCCGCCAATTCAGTGCATGGAACGACAAAATCAAGTCATGAACGATTGTCGGCTGCGGCCTCGCGATGCCTTCCAATCATCTTTACGCGACGTCTTACGACTGCTGCTTTCCTGCCTCGAACTCCGGTCGAATCTTGCAAGGTTCCGCGAAAACAGGGAGGCTTCAGTCACATTGGCACGGGGGGCGTGGTGAAGACTTCGTTAACGCAACTCGCGAACCCTTGATGATACAGTTCCAGCGGACTGCCATGTGCTGGAGGTATCGAACGAGTGCTACGCTCTCGTTCCATAAATCGCCAGAGTAGAGTTTATTCAGTTTATTCAACTCTAGATGTTCTTGTTGGAAGGACTACTCCGAGACGCGGAAATCCAATCGGGCCATTTCAGAGCAGTAGGCCAAGCCCTTTACGCTTTGCCCTTCGTGCGAAGAATCTCATACGGGTCTTGTCCGGGCCGCGGTCGCCGCCGCGGTGGCGATCAGCTTCCCTGTTGGTGCGCTCTGTCATGCTTCAGCCATCGGCACAGATGAAGCAAAGCTTCCCCGGCTTGGGTGCGCTGCGCGCTATAAGCCTGGACCGCGAGCTGGAAACCACGCCTGAAATCCCCCGTCGCAATTGACGCGCGGACCGCTTGGCGCAGCCGCCAAGCTTCCGCCGACAAGTGCATCAACCGCCTGAGATCCGCTCCACACCGGGAACAACCACTGGCTCCCCGAAATCGGGCCCGGCAGACGGGACACGAATTTGACTCGATCAATTCGGCTTCCCCTCCGTGAAGAAAAGCAGTTCCCGCAGTGCCGAAGAGGCTTGGGCCAGATCCGACCCAGCGCCGCTGTCGATTGCAATCTCGATCCTCTCATGCAGATCGATCGCTTCCTCGCGATCGTCGGCATGCATCCTGGGCAGAAGTTTTCGGGAGCGTTCCACCAGATTCCCGGCCTCCTCTTCGCCCGGCAGAGTGGCACGCTCCGCAGCTTCGATCCCCTCGCTTTCAAGCGCTTCCTCGTCCGGCTCCACGGCATCGCGCCAATCGGCTTCGTCAAAGGTTCCGGAAAAGTGTTCCCTGCTCGATTCGAACATTTCTTGAATCCGCTTTCGCCCGGCGGCGATCTCCTCCGGGGTCTTGGCCTGAAGCGCGTTGGCGATCGTGACCTGTTTCGACTTGCCGGTTCGCTTCTCCACCGCCGCCACTTCCAGAATGCCGTCCAGATCGAGCCGCATGCGGCAGAGAACCTCGTTGGGGCCATCCAGCGCCGTCAACGTCTCGATGCGAAAATCTCCCACGGGAATATTCTTGAGCGCGTCCTCATCGTCGCCTTGGTACACCCGCAGATCCACCTCGGTCTGGTATGGATGGGAGGTCACGAACTGCTCGGTGCGCGTTAAAGGGAGGGGAGTGTTGCGGCGGATAATGGGCTTGTAACAGTGCGGATAGGGAACGCCTCCACGCTGGCCGAGAAACGAAATGCCGAAGGAATAAGGGGACACATCCACCAGCACGCGATCAACGTCCCGCCCGGCCAACCGCGACGCAAGAACCCCCGCACCCAGCGCCACGCATAAGTCCGGATGCACGTCCTGGCGTGGTTCAAGGCCCATCCGTTCGCTGAGCAGATTGAACACCAGGGGCGTGCGCGTGGCTCCCCCAACCAGCAAAACCGCATCCATGTCCCCAGGCTTCTTGCCGGCGTCTTGTAGGGCCTTGGAGACGCTGTCGAGTGTCGATTCGGCCAGCTGGCGAATCAGGTTCTCGTAGTCCAGACGCGAGATCTCTGTTTCCAGATGCAGAGGCTTGCCACCTATGGTGACGAGCGCTTCCTCCCGGATCGCAACATAGGGCTCCTGGCTGAGTTTCTTCTTTGCCTCTTCGGCGGCCCACCACAGCCGCACCTTGGCGGAAGGATGTCCCTGCCGGACATCAATGCCGTGCTGTTTCTGAAATTCCCGTGCCAGCCGTTCCGCGAGAAGATCGTCGAAATCGTCACCGCCCAAACGATTGTTGCCGTGACTGGCCAGCACCTCGGTGATGTCGCCTTCGACGGTCACTACCGAAACATCGAAGGTTCCTCCTCCGAGATCGTAGATTAGCGCCGTATGACGCGATCCATCAGCGAATCCGTACGCGAGGCTGGCGGCGGTTGGTTCATTCAAAATCCGGACAACCTCCAGTCCGGCAAGGGCACCCGCTTCGCGTGTGGCGCTTCGCTGGGCATCGGAGAAATAGGCCGGTACAGTGATCACCGCCTTTTTCGGGCGCTCGCCCAGCGGCGCCGCGGCCCACTCCACCAGTTTCCGTAGGATGAGCGCGGAGATTTCAGGCGGGGTGAAGGTCTTGCCCCCAAGCGTCACCGTCTCCTGGCTGCCCATCATGCGCTTGATGCTTCGGACTGTGCGGTCGGGATACAGGGTTTGCTGGTTGCGCGCGGGCTCGCCGACCAGTAGTTCCCCCGATGTCGAAATTCCAACACAGGAGGGTAAGATCCGCAAGTCGCCCGGCCCGAGCACCCGTACCTGCCCGTCGACGAAGGCCGCGACCTCGGAATTCGTCGTTCCCAAATCAATTCCAACAATCGGTTCACTCATAGTTTGTTAATCGGGGTTTGCTATTCCGGGATCGCCGGTGCGCGTGATACTAACTTTCACTTGCGCCGGACGAAATACCTCACCGTTCCATTCATAACCGCTCCTGTAGACTTCGAGCACGACACCGGGCGGAACCTCTGCCGATTCCTCACACTCTATGGCGTTCATGCGCCGGGGATCGAAACTCTCGCCCTGGCACTGGATTTCACGCGCATTGAACTCGGTGAGCGTCTGATCGAGACGTTCAACGCTGAGTTCGTAACCTCTCACCAAAGCGACGATCGCTTCGATTGCCGGGTTGGGCTCCGGCTTGCCGAACATCCTTTCCCACCAGCGGGGCTGAGCCGCAAGGGCAATTGCGGCCTCACGGGCCCGGGTCAATTCCCGGCCGCGCTCCAGCCGGTCCCGCAAATCGAGTAACGAACTTAAGATTTCCCGGCGGCAGCGCCGCTCTGCTTCTCGTTGGAGAGTCCGCTCCCGTTCCGAGTACACAACCCGCAATTCAGCGGCGATCTTCTCCGGCTGTGCCCCCAGCGTCAGATTGAGTTCCTGGAAGGCCCTGCCTTGCAGTTTGATTTCCTGCGTCAAAGCCGTCATTGCGGCCCACAGCGCATAAGAATCGCAACCACGCGCAGCGTCTTCGCTTCCACCATCGATTACGGCCGCAAGAATTTCCGCGTCGACTCCAGCCGGCGGCGGTTCGGAGGCCAACGCGGAATCGAGCAGGGCTTCGAAGCGGCTCAGGATTTGGCCGCGGTCCAGATCCACCGTCATTTGGTCTTCAACACCTCTCGCCATAGCCGCGGTCCCGCGAAAATTCGCCGCGTCTTCAAGCCCTCGGCGAGGGTGGCCAATGGTTCCCTGGCATCGGGGCACAGCAGGATCGCCTTCGCCTGGCGGCGAGGATCGCGCAAATTGTCATAGGCGTCCCGGATTTTTT
This sequence comes from Acidobacteriaceae bacterium, assembly GCA_043788745.1. Lineage (GTDB taxonomy): Bacteria > Acidobacteriota > Terriglobia > Bryobacterales > Bryobacteraceae > JBBQWZ01. The sequence continues at coordinate 2,904 of JAYVTO010000134.1, read as the reverse complement.
CGAATTCCTCCGGAGACCGGTCCGGTGGAAATTGCTTCACTTTATCCAGATAGGCAACCCGGACTTCCTCGGGGGATGCGTTAGCCGCGACGCCCAATAATTCGTTAGCCTTCATCGCTTCCCCAGGCCCTTCTTTTTCTTGGCGCCGCCCAAGAGCCGCTCCGAGATTTCATCCGGCGATTGGCCGGACCGCAACGCTTCTTTCAAAGCCTCGAAGAGCTCTCCCGCCAGTTCCGGGGGTATTCCCGGAGGCAATCGCCGGTCGAAAACCTCCTTCATCTGAGCATCATCCAGTACTTCTTCAACGGGTGCCTCGCCGTCGAATGGATCGTCGTCCTCTCCGCGTCTCCGGCGGCAATCGGGACAGTCGCATGACTTGCGGGGAAGCAATCCACTGTAGTCTGGTCCGGGGCTGAAGCGGCTGGGGAAGAGCGGCGAAGCCAACTCCTTGCGGATCACTTCCCGTGTCTGCTCCAGAGTCAGGGAGATGGATTCGCCTCCAAAAGGATTGCGGATGATACGGACGGACCGGTCAACAATATCTGTCTGGCGATGGAGCCGTCCCAGTTCGGCGGCGGCCGCGGCCACTGCCAGATACCGATCGCTCACTTGCCCGGGCATTGCGTTGGCGCGTAGCAACAGAAATTCCGCCTCATGGGTCCCGCCGCGCTCCAGCCCAGCCCCCGACGCTGCCCACGCCAACTTGGGATGATCTGTACTGAGGCCAAGTGCCCCGAGCAGGCGAAGTTCACGGATGTCCAAGGTCTTGCTAACGCTGGAAAAATACTCCTCCGCCGCATCGAAGTAGGAGATTGGAAGCTTGAACTTCCTGATCCCAAGGTCCTCCGCAATTGCCATTATTTTTGCCAGGGACTTGGGAATGGACTTCTTTTCCTCACGGCCTAGTTTTGTCGTCCATGGCAATTCGACCGGATTGGAAATCTTTGAGACGGAAGCGATTCCGAAGAGCAGGAATTTGGCGGCGAGCTTGTCTTCCAGCAGCCCCTCCAGTTCGAGAAGAGTCTGGGCGGCTTTCGATTGGTCTCCGGAGACGATGGCGAGCAAGTGGATCATCGCCGGCACGAAGGCGCGCCGGTTGCCTAACTGCGACTGCGGAAGAACTCGGATCTCCTCCAGACGTTCCGTCACCAGATGCGGCTTCTTCTGACGCAGATGATTCAATGCCGCCGCAACCAGCAGGCGTAACCTCGCGGATCGAACTTTGGGATGAACGGCGTCTATCTTCTCGGCATCTGCCAGGAGAGAGAGAGCCGTTGGGATCGCGTTGCGTTTCTCGGCCCGTTGCATGAGGTGAAGAATCGGATCGAGGTCGCCCGGGCGGATGCGGCGCCATTCGCGAACGGCATTTTCGCTTTCCCGATCCGGCTGCCCCTCGGCCCACCGCATCCATTGGGCGAACGCGTCCGGATGCGGATCCTTGGAGCACGCCAGCGCATAAAGCTGTCCGGGAGACTGGAAGCCGACGTCCTTTCCTCCGGTTCCGCGACGCCCGCTATTGCTCTGAAACTCCTCCAACATCTCCTGGGGAAGCTGTCCCAAGGTCTCCGCGACGTGAAGGTAGACCGCGGCCGTCTCCAATCCGCCTTCGCGGAACCAGCCCTCCCGCAGCGCGCGTTCATGGAATTCCCGCCACAGTTCGCACGCGTACAGAATGTCCTCCGGGTCACCGGAACGTTCCATCTCACTCGCAAACATGCGGAAGAAGGTGGCATCCTGACGGGCGGCGCCGCCAAGCGCCGCGGTTAGGCGCTCCATATCCAGACGGGCCACTGCCCCGCGCACGAAGATGAGTTGTTTCAGGTATTCAAGCCGGTCCGGATCCACTCGCTGGCATTCCCGAACGGCGGCGCGCACTGCTTTGTAGATGTGGCTTGGTTCGGATCCTTCGGCAAACTCCTTGTCCAGATTCGTCAAGGCGCGGCGAAACTCGGAGAAGTCGATGCTCGTTGCGGAAACAAGCGCTACCTCCGCCGGTCTAAGTGCACGAGGCGGCTTCACGGTAAGCATTGTCTGTATTGCCGGGATCAGGCGTGAGGGAACCGATTCCGCCTTAATCGCGCCGAGATACTCCTGGCAGGACTTGCCGTCTCCCCGATAGAGACTGGCGATGGCGCGAACCAGTACTTTCCAAGGAGCGAGCGGACTCCGGCGCGAAACCTCCGGCAGAGCGATTTGCTCATCCGTTACCGCTCCGCTGGTCACAAGAATGAATGCCGCGTCCAGTGCGCGGGCGGCCTGACGGAGACTGTGTTCCGCCGGCAACGTGGCGCAATCGGCCAGCACCCCAAGATCCAGTACCTGGGTTTGGACGATTTGTTCGATGACGGCACGGTGATCGGCGCTGAGTTGCGGGTCGTTCAGGGGCTGCAATAATCCGCCGACTTCGCCACCACGGGCGGAAGCCGCAGCCGCCAGACCTTCAAGCCGTGCCCCGGCTGATGGAAAACGTTCCCGCACCAAATCGAGCAGCGCCTTGGCTTCGGGTCTGAGATCGTGATCGATTAGAGATTGAATACGCGCTGTGTAGGCATCCAGCAGCAGACACTCCGAGGCGGGAGTGCTTTGGGCTTTGTGGAATTGCTTGGCGTTTTCGAGAGCCGTTCTGGACTTGCCGTCGGCAATCAATTGCCGCACGCTCACTTCGCACGCCCCGCCGGAGTCGGTCGAAGTAGAAGTAGGAAGTCGCGGCACCTTGGCTCCAGAGGATTGTGACACGCTAGCGATCACTCTCCTAGCTTTCGGGGGCCTTTCGATTATACAACACAAAAATCGAATGGGCTTGCTGTAGTCTTGTCTAATGCAGGATGAGCCTGAAGGAGGGCCTGTTTCTAACGCAGGATGAGCCTGAAGGGGCGCATGCTAGGGATTGATCATCAGCATGCG
>JAYVTO010000133.1:0-7746 GCA_043788745.1 Acidobacteriaceae bacterium | reverse complement strand
ACAGGATGCATCGTCGCAAGTTCCTCACTTTGCCGCTTGCGATCCCCGCCGTAACCCGGCGGGGCGTATAACCCCGGGCTTCAGCCTGGGAATGCCTATTGCCGGTCACTGCACTAGTAGTGCACTAGCGAGAATACGTTCTGCCCGTCCAGTTTTCCGCGCCCGTTCAGAAAATCCAATTCGATCACGAAGCCCAGGCCCGCGACCTCGCCACCCAGCTTCCCAACGAGTTCTGTAACCGCCTTCGCCGTACCGCCGGTCGCGAGCACATCGTCGACGATCAGCACGCGTTGGCCCGGCTCGATGGCGTCTTTGTGAATCTCGAGGATGTCGGTGCCGTATTCCAGCGCGTACTCGATGCGCTCAACCGCGGCGGGAAGCTTCTTCGGCTTGCGGACCGGCACGAAACCTACACCCAAGGCGTACGCGATGGCCGGCGCGAAGATAAAGCCGCGCGCCTCAATCCCAAGCACTACGTCAATGGGCGTCGAACGGAAGTTGCTCGTGATGCCGTCCATCACGGCGCGCAAGCCGTCGCCCCGCTTCAGCAGCGTCGTGATGTCATAGAAATTAATTCCGGGCTTCGGGAAATCCGGCACTTCGCGGATCCACTGTTTCAGGCGTGTTTGTATTTGATCGGTTGACAAAACCTTCACAGTGTAACATTCGCGCCCGTCACGACTGTATCCTCGAAGTACAGGATGCATCGTCGCAAGTTCCTCACTTTGCCGCTTGCGCTCGCCGCGCGCGCATTCGCCGCGCCGCGGCCTCGAGTCGCGCTCACCATCGACGACTTCGCATGGCGTCCGGTGGCCGAGCAGTTCCCTGGGGCGTGGATCGATTCCTTGCTCGCGCCGACTAGCAAACGACGCGTCCAGGCCGCCGCGTTCCTTACTGGATCGAACATCGACAACGCCGAGGGCAGGGAACTCGTCAAAAAATGGCAGTCAGCGGGCCACCTGCTCGGCAACCACACCTATTCGCATCGGCCCTATCATCGCGAGACGTTTGAGGCCTTCTCATCCGACGCAATGAAGAACGACGCCCTGCTGAAGAGCATGTCCGTGAAGCCGGAATTCTTCCGCTTTCCCGGCCTCCGCGAGGGCGAAACCAAAGAGAAACGCGATGCCTTGCGCGCGTTCCTGAAGCAGGGCGGCTATGCGAACGGCCACGTCACGATCGACACGTCGGACTGGTACATCGACCAGCGACTACGCGCGGCGTTGAAGAAAGATCCAAAGACGCGGCTCGACAAATACCGCACCTTCTACGTGGCGCACATGCTCGATCGCGCGAAGTTCTATGCCGCGCTCGCGAACACGCTGAACGTCTCTGCGCCGCACACGCTGCTGCTGCACTACAACGTGCTGAACGCGTTGTTCCTCGACGACCTGATGACGGCGTTCGAGCAGCGGATCGGCTTTCGTTGGATCGACGCGAGCGAAGCGTTCGCCGATCCGTTCTTCGGCACCATACCTGACGTGCTACCCGCGGGCGAAAGCTTGCTCTACGCGCTTGCCAAGCAGAAAGGCGTGCTGCCGAAAGGCACTCCGTATCCAGCGGAGGACGGCGAGTACCTGAAGGTCGCAATGGATCAGTTGGGGCTGTAAACTACGTCCACTGGGTTTGGATCAAGCCGAGCGCCCGCTGGAACGCCTTGCCGATCGGTTCCAGAATATCGCCGCCCGTGGCCAACGGATCGTCGATGGGCGTGTGATGCAAGCGATGGCCCGCCGCGATGCTGAATCCGCGATAGCCCGCGGCGACGAGATAACGCAATTCGCCGAGTTGGTAATCGGTAATCGGCTTCAGTTCCGGCATCCCGGCGAACGCGGGCGCGATCACCGCCGCGACGTCGGTTGTGCAGGTCAGATAGCGTTTGGTATCGGCGGCCTTCGAAAGCCTGCCGTCCGCGCCCACCGCGTACGTCGCGATGCCTGCGCCGAAGTGGAGCCAGCAGGCGACCTCAGCGGGCTTCGGCGCGCCGGTCTTCAGAAACTCCTTCATGCCGATGCCGTGCAACTCGTGCCCGCTATTCGCGGTGAACAGGAAGCTAGGTCCGCCCTGCTGCTTCGCGAGCGAGCGCGCCATGCCGAGCCACAACGCAATTCCAGGACCGCGCTCCCCCGCGCAGCGAAACCAGCCGGACTTCGGTGTCGACACCACAATTAGATTCTTGCCGCGCTGCAGCGAGCCTTGCGCGTTCGACGCGATGGCCTGCTCGACGATCTTTCCGCGAATCTGCAAACGAGCCGGCTTTCCGGCCGTCAATGCCGCCGCATCTTTCGGAGCCAGTAACGTCACCGGAACAGGCCAGCGCCGCGTGTCCGATTCGTCGTTCTGCTGAATGATTTCGCCCGTCGGACCTTCGGTGACGAGCACAACTGCCTTCGCGCCAGCTCCAACGGCTCTGTGTATGATCTCGAGACCGGGATTCGTCTTCGACATCGCGCCGCCCGATTCCGCGGGCAGGCGCGCGACAGCGATTCCGGTCTCGCCAATCACGGCCGACACATCTGCCTCCCCAGCTACGGGCCACAGCGCCTCGATCGCAACCTTGCGCCCCTCTTGCGTGATCTGGCAAGCCTCGGAGAAGAATTGACGCAGGCGGAACGTCTGCCGAGTGGTTTCGAAGCCGGCCGTTTCCAGTTCCGCCAACAGCCAGTCGGTGGTCTTCTCGTCGGCAGACGTGCCGGTGCGATGTCCGCCGAATTCCCAATACTTCTTCACATCGGCGTGCAGCGCCGCACCAGACATCGGGAAGGCCCCCGCGCGCAGTAACGCCGACCCTGCCGCGGCGCCAATTGTGTATTCGAGAAAGCTCCGTCGCTTCATCGCCGACTCCTTATCGCGTCAGAACGGGAAGCTCGCGCATCGTCGCCAACTTCTGCGTTGCCGTCTTCTTCGCCGCTTCGATGCTCTTCTCCTTGATCTCTTCGTACCCGCGAATTTCTTCGGGCACGCTCGCGATCTCGATTGCGAGCGCTTGATTCTCTGGCGTCAACTGCGCGATCGCTTTTTGCACCAGATCCTTGTACCAATCGATCAACGCGCGCTCTTCCCGCCGATGCGACGAAAGGCCAAACAGATCAAGCGGCCCGCCGCGCAGCGCTTTCATCGATGCCAACACGCCCAGCATTGGCTTCATCCAGCCGCCAAGCTTCAGCTTCTTTGTGATGCCGAAGCGGCGCAGGAATGGCGGGTGCAGATTATACCCAATCGATTCCACTTCGGCGAACTGCGCCCGAATGCGTTCTTCAAATTCGCGCGACGTCAGCAACCGCGCGACTTCGTACTCGTCTTTGTACGCCATCAATTTATAGAGATAGCGTTCGACTGCGGGCTTTAGCGCGGGAGCTCGCTTCTCGACGTCGGCGACGAACTCCATGTAGGTCGCAGCCCACGCTGCATTCTGATACGCAGTCAACTCCGCTACGCGATCAAACACCACCGGTGTGCCAACCGGCTTGTCGTCGTTCAAAACGCTCTCGACGCTCGCCGCGTCGTGATAATACTTGCGGCCCCACTGGAACGTTTGCACATTGCGCTCGACGTCGACGCCGTTCAGCTTCACCGCCTGCTCGATCGCCTCGAGCGTCAACGGAATCAGACCCGCTTGCCAGGCCATGCCTGCCATAAACAGATTCACCGACATATGGCTGCCGAACAGACCTTCCGCCAAACGATTCGCATCGACGTACACCGCATGCTTCGCGGCTGCGCTTACTTGCTGCAGCATCTTCTCAGGACCAACCAGCGGCGCACGGCTGCGGATCACGTCGATCGTCGGCACCAAACCGGAGTTCACGAAGATCGTCGTGCGCTCGGTCGACGCCGTCTTCAGATTCTCCGGGCTGGCCGCGCCGATCAGATCGAAGCCGAGGATGACGTCGGCATTTCCGGCATTCGTTTTCGCGGGCGCCGCGATTGGGCTCCTGCTGATCATCAGGTGCGAAACTACCGCGCCGCCCTTCTGCGCGGAACCCGTTTGATCGAGCGTCGAGACATGCAATCCATCGATCCAGGCTGCTGTCGCGAGCAGCGCGTTTACCGTCACTACGCCCGTGCCGCCGATCCCGGGGCCGAGAATCCGATAGCCCGCGCCGGCGTCCGCCATCGTCGCGGGCATCGGAACATCGGCCGGAGGTAGCTTCGGCAGCGTGCGTTTGCGCAGGCCCGTTCCCTCTTTGAGCTTCACCGTGACGAACGACGGGCAATCCCCGAGAGCGCACGTGTAGTCCTTGTTGCAGGAACTTTGGTGAATCTGTATCTTCTGGCCGCGCGCCGTGGGCGTCGGAGTCAGGCTCATGCAGTTGGCTTGCTTCACGCAATCGCCGCAGCCCTCGCAGACCTCCGCGTTGATGTAGAGGCGTTCGGTGGGCTCGGCCAGTTTGCCGCGACTCCGCTTGCGGCGTTTCTCCGCGGCGCATTCTTGGTCGTAAATCATCGCGCTGACGCCCTTGACTGTTTCAAGCTCGCGCAACGTGCGTTCGAGTTCCGACCGATCCCGGAGCTCCGCGATGCTCGCGAGCTCGACCGCTTCGTACTTCTCCGTGTCTTCGGCGAGGATGATGATCTTCTTGACGCCTTCGGCTTCGAGTTTCTTCGTCAACTGCGGAATCGGAATCGCGCCGATCGCATCCTGCCCGCCAGTCATCGCGACGTGGCCATTGTACAAAATCTTGTACGTGATGTTGACGCCCGCCGCGATGCACGCGTTGATCGCCAACTGCCCGGAGTGGAACATCGTCCCATCGCCGAGATTCTGGAACACGTGCTTGCGGCTTGTGAACGGCGTCATGCCGATCCAGGGAGCACCTTCGCCACCCATTTGCGTGATGAACGAGAACGCGCGATTTGAATCCGTCAGACGCATCGCCATCGTGTGGCATCCGATGCCGCCGCCCGCGACCTGGCCGTCGAGCAAAATCGTCGAGCGATTGTGCGGACAGCCAGAGCAGAAATTCGACGGTCGGATGGCGAGCAACTCGCGCGGTTTCGAAGTCAGCCCGCCCAGCCACGTCACGCGCTCGGCCACACGCGCGCGAACTCCTTCGGGCAAGCGGTCCGCGAGCATGCCGCCGATCACCTTCGCCAGCAGATCGGGATTCACCTCACCGGAGGCGGGCAGCAACACGGCGCCCTTCTCGTCGATCTTTCCGATGACGATTGGCCGATTGGCCATCGCGTACAGCGCGTCGCGCAGCTGAAATTCGAGGAAGCTCCGCTTCTCTTCGACGACCAAACAAATGTCGAGGCCCTCGGCGAACTCGCGGGCAAACTCAGAATCGATCGGGAACGTCATGCCGAACTTCGCCACGCGAATGCCAGCTGCTTCTAGCTGATCGTTCTCTACACCGAGATCGCGCAACGCCTGCACGACGTCGTAGTAGGCCTTGCCCGCGCTGACGATTCCGATTTTTGCGCTCTTTGCGCCGTGCCACTTGTTGACGCGATTCGCCCGCGCGAAGCGCACGGCGGCGTCGAGTCGACGCTGGTTCACTTCATGCTCGAGACCATTTGAGATCGGCGCGACCACGCGCGCGTCGACGACTTTCTCATAGCCATCGGGAAGCACGATCGAAATCGCGTCCGGATCGCACACAACAGTGCCGCCGCCGTCGCAGACGTCGGTCACCATCTTCAAGCCAGTCCACGCGCCCGACCAGCGCGAAAGCGCGATCGCATAGGCGCCGTAGTCGAGAATCTCTTGCTGATTCCCGGGAAAGAAAAACGGAATGCCAATATTGAAGAGGCTGAAATCGCTCTGATGCGGCAGCGTCGAGCTCTTGCAACCGTGATCGTCACCCGCGAGAATCAGCGCGGCCGATTTGCCGCTGGACCCCGCCATGTTGCCGTGCCGAAACACGTCGCCGCAACGATCGACGCCCGGGCCTTTCCCGTACCAGATGCCGAGTACCCCTTCGACGTTCACCTGATCCATCGCCTGCAGAATCTGCGTGCCCAGAACCGACGTCGCGGCGAGCTCCTCGTTCACGCCTTGCTGAAAGTGGATGTTGTACTCGTCTAGCAAAGCCCTGTTGCGCAGCAGCGTGAGGTCGTAGCCGCCCAGCGGCGAGCCTTCGTAGCCCGAAATAAAGGCTCCGGTCTTCAGTCCGGCCGCCCGATCGCGCCGCATCTGATCGATCGGCAGCCGCACCAGCGCCTGGATTCCAGTCAGGTACACGCTCCCGCGTTCGACCGTGAATTTATCGGAGAGTTGCATTAATAGTCAGTTCGCTTCTACGGAACGGCTTCGTTCTACTGCGAAGACGCTCCGCCGGTATCGTAACATACAGGTTTCCTTCCATATGCCGTCTGTATTTGAATACGAAGCCCGCGTCCGCTACTCCGATACCGATGTTTCGACGCGCATCCACAACGCCGCGATGTTGGTGCACTTTGAGAACGCCGAAGCCGACTTCCTGCGCAGCCTCGGGCTGCCGATCTCAGAGATGGCAGCCGAAGTCGTTGGCCTGCCCCGCGTGCACGTCGAAGCGGACTTCATTACCCCCATGAAGTACGACGACCTCATGCGGATCGCGGTGTTTGTCGACCGGCTGGGAAACAGCTCGTACACATTGGCTTTCGCGGCCCGCGTCGGCGACACGCCGACAGCGAAGGGCAAGATCACGGTGGTCTGCATTCATCCCGCGACGGGAAAGTCCATTCCGATTCCAGACAAGTTGCGCGCGGCGCTAGCGGCGTATCAGGCTGCGGCTCCGCAACAGTGACGGTTGAGAATAGGCGCCGGCAGGTCGGACCGCCAGGTCCGACTGAGCTGGCAGCGGTGTCGAGGCGCGGTGTCGAAGCGCGGTGTCGAAGCCAGAGCGAAGTAAGCACCTGTGCCCGCGCCTATCAACCCGGAACGCGCGCAACGCTCCAAATCGTATGCATCGATTCATGCTCCACAACGGCGAAGTCCGCGACGCTTCTGAGAAACTCGTCTTGCCAGGCCAGGTCGGCTTGTTGAACGGCTTGGGTATGTTCTCGACCATCCGCGTCGCCGACGGAGTTCTCTTCGAATGGCCCCGCCACCGGGCCCGCATGAACAAGGACGCAAAGCTGATGCGGGTGCCCAGGCCCGATTCCGCCGATTGGCTTGAGGAAGCACTGTTGAAGCTCGTCGATGCAAACGACGCGAAAAACGCGACCCTCCGCGTCGTCGTGATCGGCAACAAAGAAGCCGGGAAGAAACCGTGTCAGGGGGACGAAACCGAGGAAGAAACCGTGTCAAACGTCGTTTGACTCGCACTTAAGTCGCCTCCAATCAACAGCTTGTTCCAATTTGGACCGGATCTCCCAGTCTACGACCAGACCTCCGTTGGGCGAAAACTGGGGTGGAAACTTGCGTCAACGTACACTGGGCTGAATAATCGCCTAAGCCTCTACCAATCAACTACTTACCTGAATTCCAACCATCCGCCTCCCGGCAAGTAAAATTTCACACCAATAACTCCCTCCAAATCAACCACCTACAGCCACACGACCCAAAACATCCTCCACCCCAAAACCCGTTCACAAGCTTCGAAAAATTCCTAACCCCATCATTCCATTAATAAATTACCCTCCAACCGCCCGAGCCACTTGGTCCCGCCATTCTATAATCGAGGCGGGTAAAGGAGCCCATCCAAAATGAACCGCAACGAACGCCGTTCCGTCAATCGCCACAACGCCCAGGCCTCCACCGGAGCTACCAGCGCCGCAGGCAAAGAAGCCTCCAAAATGAACGCCGTCAAGCACGGC
>JAYVTO010000132.1:0-17960 GCA_043788745.1 Acidobacteriaceae bacterium | reverse complement strand
TCTTTCAAAAAACGAAACCAAAAAACACAGAAAGGACCCCAGCAGCGTCCCAACCTGACTCTTCCCCCTTCAGGCTCATTCTCGGATTAGAAAATGCTAAGAGCATACACCCCATAAGAAAAATCCTGGGGTCAGCAACGTGCTGACCCAGCCGATCTAACGTCCGTGTTGTGGATTGCCTTGCTCTTGACCTACCAGACCCCGCAGGGATCGAACGCCGCCGATTCGCGGGCAGCGACCGAACGGTCGATCGCCGCACAGAACGCCGCGATCGACCGGCAACGCGGAGGGGCCAGTAGTAATAGTCGCGGTGCGCCATCCGGGCTTGCGCTTCAACGCGACTCCGTCCGGCGGCAGGCAGCGGCTCTACAACCGGGAATCAAGCCGCTGGAATCGTCGTTCTTCACCGTCCCGTGGCCTCTGCCCGAGGCGTCCAACGCACAGGATGTTTGCCAACCGCCACCTCGTGCGCAGTTGAACTACCTGATTGACGCCGCTGCTCACAAAGCCGGTCTTCGTCCGGAGCTGGTTCGAGAAGTGGTGCGGCAGGAGTCTGGATTCGATCCGTGCGCTGAATCGCCGGCAGGCGCGCAAGGCTTAATGCAAATCATGCCTTCCGTGCAGAACCAGTTCCAGGTCAGTGACGCCTTCAATCTAGCGCAGAACCTGTCGGCAGGCACGCAACTACTCAGGAGCTTGCTCGACCGATATGACGGGGACATCGTCTCGGCCCTTGCCGCCTACAACGCCGGTCCGAGGCGCGTCGACGCAGCGCGGGGCGTGCCGACGATAGCGGAGACGCGCAAGTACGTTTCCGACATTATGGGTCGCTTGCCGCCCTGATCCGGAGGGCTGCCGAGGGCGTGCCTGCTACCATCGGCGTATGTCGGTATACCGGGAACGAGAGGAAGATCTGGAGCGCTATGAAACGATGATGGGGCTCGAGCGCGGCCGTCTCGCGGTTTCACTCGATCTCCTGACAGACGCGCTCGTTCTCGCGGGTCAACACGGCGTGTATTGCCAAAGTGCGCGGCAAGCAGGCAAACCGGCGATGGACATTCAGTTGATCGTGAAATGCCTCGAGGACGCTAAGGAACTGGTTTCAAGCGTTATGGGGCAAATCAAGTTGAAGCGTGCAACCGGGTCAGCCGGCTAGCCAGACCAGGCCAGCGCACGCGGCCGGGTCAGCCAGTCGCCCGATTTATCGCGGAATTGGTTCTCACCGGAATGATCGCGCAAAGCGCGGCTGCTCTTGCGGTTGCGGGTCGGCGTGATTTAATACGTGCGGCCGTGCATTCGTTACTGACTTCGGAGCTTGCGAGTGGTTGGGAGATGTCAGGCGAGGCCCAGAAGGGCTGCGGCGGTGGTCATCGGGTTGGCTCCGCCTTGGCGGACGGCTAGTTCCGCTTCTTGGATTCGCTCTTCCATACCGTCCCTGCGGCGAAATTCGGCTTCCAGTTCCTGGGAGATCAGGTTTCGCAGCCACTCGACGCCTTGATGTTCTCGGCGCTTGCTGAAGTGGCCGGACGCTTGTGTTGTGGTTTTGTGCTCAAGGACGACGTCCCATATTTCACCGACTCCTTGGCCGGTTAGGCCGGAGCAGGTGACTACTTTCGGAAACCATCCGTCTTCGGAGGGCGGGAACAGGTGGAGGGCGTTGGCGTATTCGTTGCGGGCTCGGTCGGCGCGGTCGCGATTGTCTCCGTCGGCTTTATTGATGGCAACGAGGTCGACCATTTCGAGGATGCCGCGCTTGATCCCCTGCAGTTCGTCGCCGGCTCCGGCGAGCAGGAGCAGTAGGAAGAAGTCGGTCATACCGCGGACTGCGGTTTCGGACTGCCCGACACCTACGGTTTCAACGAGAATGGTTCCGAAACCTGCGGCCTCACAGAGGAGAATTGCTTCGCGAGTGTGGCGGCCGACTCCGCCGAGGTGGCCCCTGGCGGGAGAGGGGCGAATGAAGGCTCGGTCGTCAGCGCCCAGGCGCTCCATGCGGGTCTTGTCGCCGAGTATGCTGCCGCCGGAAATTTGGCTGCTGGGATCGACGCTCAACACGGCGATGTGCTCGTTGCGCATGTCGATCAAGTGATTGCCGAGCGCCTCGATGAAAGTGCTCTTGCCAACACCGGGGACTCCGGTGATTCCAACTCGGACGCTACGGCCGCTGTGGGCGAGGCAGCCCTCGATGACTTCGCGGGCGAGGGGAGCGTCGTGTGGGCTCTCGCTTTCGACGAGCGTGATGGCGCGAGCGAGCAGCGCGCGGTCGCCCGCGATGACGCCATCAATATAATGGGATGCCGTGTGGCGTTGCCGTGTCACTTGATTATGCGCCGACCGTATTCGGCATCAGTTTGCTCAGAATCTGTTGGGCCGCAATCGGGATCTTTGTGCCTGGGCCGAACACGCCGACGGCTCCGGCGTCGTAGAGAAACTGGTAGTCCCGCGGAGGCACGACGCCTCCGACGACGACAAGAATGTCTTCGCGGCCGAGTTTGCGGAGCTCGTCGATCACTTGGGGGATCAGAGTCTTATGGCCTCCGGCGAGCGTGGAGATGCCAAGGACGTGGACGTCGTTTTCGACGGCGTGGCGCGCGACTTCCTTGGGGGTCTGGAAGAGGGGGCCAATGTCGACGTCGAAGCCCTGATCCGCGAAGGCGGTGGCGATGACCCTGGCCCCGCGGTCGTGGCCATCCTGGCCCATCTTGGCGACGAGAATGCGCGGACGGCGGCCTTCCAGCTTGGCGAACTCGTCGGCCATGGCTCGGGCTTTCAGGAATTCGGCGTCGGTGCTGCTTTCCGCGGAATAGACTCCGGAGATGGTTCGCGAAGTCGCCTGATAGCGGCCGTAGACTTTTTCGAGGGCGTCGGAGATCTCTCCGAGCGTCGCGCGCTTGCGGGCGGCGTCGACGGCTAGAGCAAGCAGGTTGCCTTGGCCCGAGCTGGCGCTCTCGGTCAGAGCATCGAGGGCTGACCCGACGGCGGCGTTGTCGCGTGCACGCTTCAGTTCATCGAGGCGTTCGATCTGCTTGCGCCGCACCGCGTTGTTATCGACATCAAGGACGTCAATGACAGCATCGCTGTCGACGACATACTTGTTGACGCCCACGATCACTTCTTTGCCGGCATCGATGCGAGCTTGGCGGCGCGCCGCGGCCTCTTCGATACGCATCTTCGGCAGGCCCGCCTCGATTGCTTTGGTCATACCGCCGAGTTGCTCAACCTCTTCGATGAGTGCCCACGCGCCAGCCATCAAGTCAGCCGTCTTTTGTTCGACGATGTGAGAGCCAGCCCAGGGATCGATGGCGCGGCAAATGGCGGTTTCTTTTTGCAGGTAAATCTGCGTTTCGCGGGCAATTCCGGCAGAGAAATCCGTTGGCAGCGCGAGGGCTTCGTCGAGCGAATTGGTGTGGAGCGATTGTGTTCCGCCGCAGACGGCGGCCATGCCTTCGATGCAGGTGCGGGCGACGTTGTTGAAGGGGTCTTGGGCGGTGAGACTCCAGCCGGAGGTCTGGCAGTGGGTGCGCAGGGCAAGCGACTTGGCATCTTTCGGGTTGAAACTCTTCACGAGTTTCGCCCATAGAACGCGCGCGGCGCGGAGTTTCGCGATCTCTGTGAAGTGATCCATGCCGCAATTGAAGAAGAACGAAATGCGCGGCGCGAAAGCATCGATGTCGAGACCCGCGGCAATGCCGGCGCGGAGGTACTCAACGCCGTCCGCGAGGGTGTAGGCGAGCTCGATTTCCGGGGTCGCTCCCGCTTCTTGGATGTGGTAGCCGCTGACCGAAATTGAATTGAATTTCGGCATGTTTTCCGAGCTGTATCGGAAGATATCGCTTACGATGCGCATCGACGCGGCGGGCGGATAGATGTAGGTGTTCCGCACCATAAACTCTTTGAGAACGTCGTTCTGAATGGTTCCGCTGAGCTGCTGCGGCGTCACGCCTTGCTCTTCTCCGGCGACGATGTAGAAGGCCATGATCGGCAGGACCGCGCCGTTCATGGTCATCGACACGGACATCTCATCCAGCGGGATCTGATCAAACAAGATCTTCATGTCGAGCACGGAGTCGATGGCGACGCCCGCTTTGCCGATATCGCCCGCTACGCGCTCGTTGTCGGAGTCGTAGCCGCGGTGCGTGGCGAGATCAAAGGCGACAGAAAGGCCTTTCTGCCCGGCGGCGAGGTTGCGGCGGTAGAAGGCGTTGGACTCCGCAGCGGTCGAGAATCCAGCGTATTGGCGGATGGTCCAGGGCTGCAGCGTGTACATGGTCGCGTAGGGTCCGCGGAGGAAGGGGGCGATTCCGGCGGCGTAGTCGACGTGGGGGAATTCGGCCGCTTGGTCGGCGGGCTCGATAGGGAGCCCGGCCAGTTGACGAGTGAGAGCTTCGATGTACCAGGCTCCGGATGCTGCGTGGCGGACCTGATCGAAATAGCTTTCCTCACGGATGAGGCGTTCGATATTGCGCGCGAGGCGGGGGTCGAGATTGGTGGCAACGAGGCTGAAGGAGTTGACACCGCCGAGGATGGCGGACATCGCAATTGTAGTCGCGCGGATAAGGTTGAGGTTCGCGTCGGCGGTTAGGCTGGCGGCCGCGCAATGCGCGTGGAGGCGCATGGTTTCGCCGGTTGCTTCGTGCCACAAGAAGCGCGCGGCGCGCAGCTTCGCGATCTCAAGAAAATACTTTGTGCCGACCGGAAAGGTGAAGCCGAAGTTGCGATCGCCCGAGTCGTGACGGCGCTTGCCTGCGGCAATCGCGTGACGCAGTTGATTGCCAACGCTGTGCGTTTCGTCGACTCGGATGCTGGTGGCCGGATCGGCGTCGGCCCAGGTCCAGTCGTTCGGCAGTCCGGGAATCGTGACCGGAGCCATGTCACCACGGCGATAGTAGGGCTTCGCGGCGATGCCTTCCTCAGGTCTCCAAACCAGCCTCGCGTCGTAGTCCGCGCCCTTGAGATCCTTGCGGATCGCGGCTTCCCAAGCTTCCGTGGGTGTGGCTGGGAACTCGGCGAGCAGATCCTTATTTATGGCCATGCGGTTTTCCCTCTTCAACGATTTCGAGCAGGTAGCCGAACGGCGCATCTTCTCGCGATTTCGGATGCACGAAGAAAACCGTAGTGCCGCGCGAGCCGGGTCTTGGCGCTTTGTCGATGATCTTGAAGCCTTCACGCTGCATGAACTCGAAGGCGGCGTGAATGTCGGCGACGCGGAGGGCGTAATGCGCGAAGCCGCCTTTGTCGCCGTTCTTGTCAATGAGCTTCTGGACCGGCGAGTCATCGCGGAGCGGCTCAAGCAGTTGGATGAGGTTGGGCCCGTTGCCGATCTCGAGCAGCACTTCGCGAACCTGATCTCCGCCGAGGACATCTTCGCGATGCACCTCGCGGAAGCCAAGCGCCTTATAGGCCCGAACCTGCGCTTCCAATTCACCCCGCCGCACGGCGATCGCCACGTGATCTACAAACTGAAATCCTGGAATGTCCACCACCCACTATCGTATGCCGACTCGCGAAGTGCCGACAATGAGGCAACACTCGGGCTGAACCCGTTCGATCGGCCCGTCCATGGCGGGTGCAGTAGATCCGCACGCGGCGAAATAGCGCACGGCTTGAGACCCACCCCTTCTCGCTACGCGTTGGGCTCGGCGGTTTGTCTGTTGCGAAACGAAGCCAAGGGGTTTTATGCTGCGATTGCCTGGCGGAGGAGCCATGCGACCTCGGGATTCACGATGTCTGTGTGACTGCCGATGAAGGTATCTGCCTTCATATTGTGGATCTTGCCTTTTTGGAAATTGTAAGGGCGGGTGGCCGGAAGAAGGCTTTGCTGGACGGCTTCGGGGGTCCTTTGGGCTCCGTTCGAGCCGATTCCGCCAAAGCGGTCGTTCCCGTCTCCGAGGAAGGCCGCTTCCTGGCCCGCGACCCTCGCCGCCAGCGCGTACGCAAGGCCGACTGCTTTGTCGTTCCGGGTATGGGTTGCAGAGATCGTGCCGTTGACCCGGCTCTTGGCGACGACGTCACGAAAGGCTCCGGGTTTGCCGTTCACCGACGGCGCGAAGCCGTGATGCGAGAAAGCGCCTTGCAGGAGAGTCAGCGATTGGACGGGAGAGCAGACTGTGTTTGCCGCCGCGGAAACCAGCCGCGCGCCGAAGCTGTGTCCGGCGAGATGGATGCGGACCTGCGGATACTTGGCCGCGAAGAGATCGAGTTGCGGCGCCAAGCCGTTCTCACCGATGACACCCGAACGTTGCTTCATTTGATAGAAGGTGGTGAGGTTCATGAGATTGAGCAGGCCGTGCCGCAGAGTCGCGGGTCCGGCGAGACGGCGGAGCAGTACATCGACAGGCAAGGAGTGAAAAAGATCGTTTGCTATATCGCCGTGGTGCACGGCGGCGCGCACCGCTCCAACCGGGACCTGACGCGCGATCGGATGGTCGAGGGCATCGTCGAATTGCTTGCCGAGGTCGTCGTCAAATTTCTTCGACGGCCAGAAGACGCCGACGATCGGCGGCGCGGCGCCGAATCGTACCAGTTGCGATTCGATCGAGTGATAGAGTTCGCGCGCGTCGTCCGCGTTGTTGTTCCATCCGTGGGTGAGCACGAGGATGTCGTTTGATTTGCCCGGAATCGGGAGCGCGGAGCCTTCGAGGAGTTCAGCGCGCTCGTTGAAGTGTAGTTCGTACATTGTGTTGTTCCTTGTGTTGCACGGAGCCGTTAGATCGACTGGATCGCCCGCATCAGGTCGAGCAGCCCGTGGCCTTGAAAATGTTTTTCGCGGGCGAGATCGGTGGCAGTGACGTTGAAGATTCGTTTCACAGCCTCGGGCTGACCGATAAACTCGCGGCGAACAGAGAGGAATGCGGCGATCGCGCCGGACACGTGCGGAGCGGCCATGCTGGTTCCGCTGCGCTCGACGTAGAGAGCGGGATGAGTTGCCTGTTCGGGATCGGCGGCTGCGCGCGCGCAGCAGGAAAGGATGTTCTCGCCGGGCGCGATGAGGTCGGGCTTGGGACGTCCATCGCCGGTGGGGCCTTTCGAAGAGAAGTACGAGACGCCGTAAATGTGCGGCATTTCGCCGTGGGTTGCTCCAACGGTGATGGCGAGGTCGGCGTTGCCGGGATCGTTGATGGACGGCGTGAAGGCCGAGCCACTGTTTCCGGCAGCGGCGACGACAGCCACGCCGGTGCGAACAAGCCGATTGACCTGGCTGCAAAGAGGCGTCTGGCCGCAGGCGAACCATTCGGGATCAAAGTCGTAGCCGACGCTGAGATTGACGCCGTGGATGAGAAGGCGGCGGCCGTGATCGTTCAATTGCTCGATGTGGTCGAGGGCGGCGAGCAGGCTGGAGACGGTGCCGAGGCCGGAGTCATCAAGGACGCGCAGGCTAAGGATTTTGGCCCGCGGCGCGATGCCGGACAGCGAATTGACGGGAACGGTGACGCGTTCGACTTCACCGTTTCCCAAACGTTGACGTTGAATTGCGACGGGCGCGAGCGGTCCGCGACCGTCGTACTCGCCTGCAAGAATTCCGGCGACGTGGGTGCCGTGGCCACTGTCGTCGGTGGGTGCATCGAGGATGCGGGGTTCGTCACCAGTGAAGTCCATGTGGCAGAGAGGCGGATCGAGGTCGAGAGTCTTGTGCGTGGCGAAGTGGGGATGGGTGGCGTCAATACCGGTATCGAGAACGGCCCAGACGATGCCCTCGCCGAGCGCGGAGAAGCAGCGCTGGGCGGCATCCGCCTTGACGGTCGCCCGCGAGTGCGTGATCAAGGCGCAGACTTCGAAATCGAGCCAGACGCGATGTAGGGAGCGGCCACTGCGGTTGCCGGGAGATTCGGCGTCGGCGGCGACGACGTGCTGAATGATGGAGCCTTCGAGTTCGGCGTAGAGGAAGCGGCGGCTTTGCTTGCTTTTACCGTTGAGAATTCCGGCCGCGGCGGGCTCAGATCGCTCGACGGATTGATGGACGCGCTGCCCTGCCGCCACCAATTGTCGAACGCGATACCCTGCTGCATCCCGGCCGTCGGCGAACTCGATATTGAGATCGAAGATGACTCTATAGGTAGAGTTTGGGTTCGCGCGGATGCGGCTGAGCAGAGGCTCGGCGATGCGGCTTCGAATGATTGTTTCGTCGTGTGAGATAGCCATACGCGACACTGAAATACCACGGGCATTCCAAATCGCGGCCTGCTTCAGAAAGACGCTGATGCGCGGAAGTGAAGCAGAGTCAGAGAGATAGGGGGTCGATTAAGATAAAATAAATGTTGTGACTGGCAGAATCGTGCAGGTGAATATTTCGCGGGGCGGGGTGCCAAAGCGACCGGTCCTTGAGGGCGTGGTAACAGCGCGCGGACTGGATGGGGACGACTGGGCGCACCCGAAGTTCCATGGCGGTCCGAAGCAGGCGCTATTGCTGATTGGCACGGAATCGATTGCGCACTTGCAGTCGCAAGGGTTTTCGGTTTTCGCGGGCGCACTGGGAGAGAACCTATCAACGGAAGGTTTGCGGTATGCGGATCTGCGCGTTGGGCAAAGGTTTCGCGCGGGCACCGTGGTGCTGGAACTCACGAAGGTCCGGGTTCCGTGCGATACGTTGAATGTGTATGGAGCGGGAATCCAGGCGGCGGTCTACGATAAGCAGGTAAAGGCGGGCGATGTCACATCGCCCCGGTGGGCGGTGAGTGGATTTTATGCGTCGGTGCTGGTGCCGGGGATGGTGCGGGCAGGCGATGAGATTAGGCTGATGGAAATCGCAGTTTGAGCAATCCGGGTCTGTAGTCCGGCGGCACCAGGCCTGGGACCCGCCGGTCCGCTCGTGCTCCTTGCTTGGCCAGCGCTCGATCGCGGGAGAATCCGGGGCGAGAGGCGCGGACGACCGCCACTGCGCACCACGCCGAACGCGCAAGATCCCCTTGGGTCCGTGGCGGCAAACGCCGACGTGGGTCCGCCGAATATGATCACTCCAACTGCGATCGTGAGCGAAATGAATATTTTCATAGTAACCTTCAATTATTGAATCTATATACCAAGACTTATATCGAAGTCCACGGAAGAGTTTCCCATATCGCTTGGCCACATGCGATTGATCGCCGACGTACAGCTCCCGAAAGCTCCCGATAACCCTGCTACAGATCTAACCTTTTCAGCAGCAGAGTAGCCCCTGTCGCATTGTCGAAGAGCTTCAGCAAGCTGCTCTTGGGCTTGCTGAATAGCGGGATCGTACACCGAATTGCAACTCGCGTAATCGGCTTCAAAACCAAACACACAACTCGGCTGATCTACAAACCAATCGGTGTCTTCACAAATCGCAATCCACTCTCGCCCAAGATTCTGCGAGACCCGGGCAAAGCATTGATAGTACGAATTTGCGGCGTTGTTTAAGACAAGCCTGGTAGTTGTACTGAGCCAGGAACTGGCATCCACTCTTGGCATACTGAGCTCCAGAAATGCTTGGATTCCAATACTGCTGCACCCCCTCGTAACAATCGGCCCGCGTCTTGGCTACGCCGCTCGTCCGGAACAGGAGCAACACCAGAAGGACGGCGGCGTAAGGGAGAAGGTTCGTCGTTCTATTAATCTGAGTTAGACGTCTATTCGAGCGGGCCCCGCTTGGGGGTACCTGGGGGGGGGGGGCTTTTTTCGAAATTTGGCATGACCTGAGAAACCTGAGAATAACTGCGGTGTGCCACTGGTTCAATTTTTTCAATAGGTAATTTACTCCGTATCGAGGCATACATTACGTCTGGCGAGGCGGATTTTGCTCAAGCTACTTTTCTATTATTCAGCCTTTCGCGAGTCGTACGGCAGTGCCATTTTTCAATGTGACGCACCCATTCCGCAACCTGAAGGGATAACCGTGAAACCATTCGGCCTGCATGGCCCGTGACGGCGGTTCTCGAACGCACGCAGATCCGGGTGCCGTGTGATAGGTTGAGTGTTTACGGAGAGGAATCCAGGCGGCGGTGTGCGACAAACCGGTGAAGGCTGGGGCCGAGCTTCGCCGAAGTGGGCGATTAGCGGGTTTTGCGCGTCGGTGATTGGCCCGGAATGGTCCGCGCGGGCGACGAGATCAGCCTGATGGAGGAGATGGCCTAAGTTGTTACTCGGGTCGACGGGCGGGGTTATATTGTCAACATACAGTCGCTCCTCGGCAGAATCCGCTCACTTCGTTCGCGGCTCTTTGGTGGCGAGTGGCCGGTGGTAATTTTTCTGGTCTAAACAAGAGAACGGCTTTTCGGTCGTACGAAGAATGACGGCGTATGGCCGTTGCAAGTGCTATCCATGTTGATTGCCCAGACCTTTGAAGAGATCGCGCAGGGCTTGCCCGCCTATGTCGCGGAGCGGTTGTCGATTCTCGTCACCCACTCGGCGGATGCGGCGGGCGTGTATCGCGGGTTGGCCGCGCTGAAGCAGCGCGGGCCGGCGGCATTCCAGAGGCTGATTCCTTCGCCGGCGGGATTGCAGTTTCTAATCGCGGTTTTTTCGCAAAGTCGCTTTCTTTCGGAAGAAGTTTTGCAACATCCCGAGTGGATCGATGCGCTGCGGGCTTCGGGCGAGCTGCATCGGGCTCTCTCGGCGGAGGAGTTGCGTGAGCGCCTCGGGAAATTTTTGGACGGCAAGCGTGCGGATGCGCTGCCGCTGGCGACTTTCCGGCGGAAAGAAATCCTCCGAATCCTGATCCGCGACGTGCTGGGCTACGCGACGCTTGCTGAGGTCACCGAAGAGCTGACGAATCTCGCGGATTCGATTGTAGAGGCCGCCTACCGCGGGATTCTGGCGGAGTTCGAAGAGAAGTATGGCGTTCCGCGCAATGAGGCTGGCGAGCGCGTGGGCTTTAGTGTGATTGCGCTCGGCAAGATGGGCGGCGAGGAGTTGAATTACTCGTCGGATATCGATTTGCTGTTTCTGTACGGCGCGAACGGCATGACGGATTCGGCCGTTGCCTCGATCACGAACAAAGAATTTTTCAAGCAAGTCGCGAATGAGCTGACGCGCGTGCTGTCGACGTACACGCCGGAAGGTCTTTGCTATCGCGTGGACTTGCGGTTGCGTCCGGAAGGTAAGCTAGGCGAGGTCTGCATTTCGAGCGAGGGTGCGAAGCGCTACTACGGCACGCGGGCGCGTGATTGGGAATTACAGATGATGATCAAGGCTCGGGTGGCGGCCGGCGATGGCGCGCTGGGGGGCGATCTGCTGGAGTTTGTGGAGCCGTTGACCTATTCGACGAGCCTGGATTTCTCGGCGATTGAAACGATGTCGGCGACGCGGCTTCGGTTGAACGAAAAACTGGCGGCGAAGAAAGTGGCTTCTCCCGCGACGCTGCTGGATGTGAAACTCGCTCCGGGCGGAATTCGCGATATCGAGTTTCTCGTGCAGTGCCTGCAACGGCTGCATGGCGGTCTGGTGCCGTGGGTTCGTCACGGGGGCACGCTGCTGGCGCTTTCGCGGTTACAGGATAAGAACCTGCTGTCGCCGCCGGAGTACGGGAAGCTGGCGAGCGCGTACCAGTTCCTGCGCCATCTGGAGCATCGGCTGCAGTTCGATGAGGATCGGCAGACCCATTCGCTGCCTTCGGATCGCGGAGCATTGGCGTTGCTGGCGGCGCGGATGCCACAGGCGACGTACACCGATGAACCGGCTACGGCGGATACGCTACTCGAAGCGCTGAAGCTGCATTTTTCCGAAGTGCTGACGATTTATCGGCGCGTTGTACATACGCATCAGGCTCCGGCGGTTCCGGTGGTCGAGGAGACGGACGCCGAACGTGACACGGAGGCCAATCCCGTTGTCGCGCAGGAACGACCGCGGAGACCCTTACAGGCGTTCCATATATTCCGAGACCGCATCGGCACGCAGAGCGAGCTTTGGCGAATTCTCGAACACGATCCGGTGCTGCTGCAGTACGCGCGGGATCTGTTCGACTTGTCGCCGCACTTCTCGGAGCAGTTGGTGCGCGAGCCGGACTTGCTGATTGAGTTGCAGCAGTTGCACGAATTCGCGCCGGGCTTTATTTCGAAGGCTCCGGACGCGTCGACGTTGCGTAGAGCATTCCGGCGGGAGATGTTCCGGTTGCAGGCGCGGGGGATTTGCGTGGAGGCTCCGGTGTTCGAGACGCTGGCGCAGACTTCCGATTTGGCGGATCGCATTCTGGGGGAGATTTACTCGCTGGCCGTGCGGGAGACGCTTACCGCGCGGCCGCGGGAGAATCCGGAGTACCGGGCTTCGAATCAGTTGATGGTGGTTGCGCTGGGGCGCCTGGGCATGCGCGAGCTGGATGTCGCTTCAGATGCGGATCTCGTTTTCGTTCTGCCCGACGCCGACGCATCGGAGTTGCTGTTCTGGACGCACGCCGCTTCGCGCATGTGCGACCTCCTGACGGCCTACACAGGCGAAGGAAATCTATTCGCCGTCGACACGCGACTGCGTCCGAATGGGCGCGAAGGCGCGCTCGTGCAAACGGTGAGCACGTTCCGCGATTACTTCGAGCGCAGCGCGGAGGCGTGGGAAGGCATTGCGTACATGAAAGCCCGCGCGGTGGCCGGCAACGTGAGAGCGGGCGAGGAGTTTCTGCACGCGCTGCAGGAACTCGACTGGCGGCGCTACGGGCAAAGCGGTCGATCGCGGGCGGACTTGCGGCAGATGCGCATGCGGCTGGAACGGGAACAAGGCGCGGAGAATCCCCTGAAGGCGGGGTTCGGCGGTTTTTACGACATCGACTTTTTGCTTCTGTACTTGCGACTGAAGGCGGCTGGCTTCTTCTTCCCGGTGCTAAACACGCCGGAGCGAATCGACATCATTGAGAAAATGGGGCATCTGAATCGCGAGGACGCGGCTTTCCTGCGCGAGGCGGCGACGTTCTATCGGGCACTCGATCACGGTCTGCGCGTCGCTACGGGACACGTGGAGGGTCGCTTGCCTAATTCCGAGGCGCAGCTTGGGCAGTTGACGGAGTTGGTGGCGCGGGCGATTCCGGAGCGCAGGCTGGATGCCGGCTTGCCCGCGGAGCTGTCGCGCATTCAAGCGAAGACGCGCGAGTTGTTCGACCGCTACTTCGGATAAGGCCTGTTTGCTACGCTGAGTCACGTGCCGGTGGATCTGGTGGTGTGCGTCGCGACGGAGCTCGAAGGGGCGTTGCTGCGCCCGCATGTTCCCTTGGTGGTGACGGGTGTCGGCGCGGTGAACGCGGCTTGCGCGCTGACGCGATTCTTGGAGAGAGATGGCGCGCGCGCGGTGGTGATTTGCGGCATCGCGGGCGCGTATCCCGAAGCGTTTGCGGAATTCGGCATCGGGACCGTAGTGTGCGCGGAGAGCGAATGCTACGGAGATCTCGGAGCCGATTCGGCGGACGGATTTCTCGATATGCAAGCGTTGGGGTTTCCGGTGATTGCGGGGGCTTCGCCAGTTTTCAATGTGCTGCCGCTGCAAATCCTTCCCTGGGAGAGGCGGGCACCATTCGTTACCGTTAATACGTGCACAGGTAGCGACGAGGCGGCGCGCTCGCTCGAAAGACGCACGGGTGGCGCTGTCGAGAGCATGGAAGGCGCGGCGATCGCGCACGTGGCTCGGCTGTATGAGGTTCCGTGCGGGGAGATCCGGGGGATTAGTAATCGCGCGGGGAATCGGGATCGGGCATCGTGGCGGGTGAAAGAGGCGGCGGTGGCGGCACAGGAGTCTCTACTCGAGTGGCTGCGTTCACGGTAGGGTGGTGCGCCCGGACAGATTCGAATTGACGACCTGCTGGTTCGAAGCCACCGGTTTACGGGGGATCAAGCACTTAGCACAGGTGGCCAGAAATGATATCAAGTAGTATTTTCAGCGCGTTGGAAACGTCGCTTAGTTACTCCTTATCGTCGCTGCTCTGTTAGCAGTGGACATACCAGTGGGCATACCTGAGCGGTTCGACATCGCGTCCAATCTCGCTTCGACGGCGGGTCGGAATGCTCAACCTGCGCTGGCGCGAAAATCTGGTCGAGCCCTGCCAGGTGTCGGACGATTGATCACGGCCCGGTTATCGACAATCCGGCGTCGCCGAGCCGACCTGAATCCGAACCACGTTGTGGCCCCGCGAAGGTGTCCAGGAGCAGCGAGATTCCGAACGACCCCGGTGCGTAGCTGTCCTGGTTCGTTGCGCTACCCACTGTGCCGCCGCCCGATACGACGGTAGTGTTGCAACCTACGATGGCCTGACAAAATTGGGCTGAGCCAGGCTCGATACATCGATCTCAGGCGCAGGACACCCCGTCGTCCCACCAGAACGATGCGCATGCGTTGTGTGCCCGACAAATGGTCGTTCTTCGTGATCGGGATGAGTCAAAAGATGTTGATTACGGACGCCATCGCGGTGGTCATCATACCGTTGTGCAACACCTTGCAACACCCAAGCCCATCACTCGCGGTAGGAGGCGGAGTGATTGCGAAACCGGATCCTTGTGCAATTCACGAAGTACTGTGGCTCACATCATAATTCGCGATGTATCATTTGCGCGTGCGTGAACGACACCTCTAAGATTGGGGGAGGTTACACATGTCTAACTCCTCTCCCGCGATCCTGGTTGCTGGTGGTGCCGGATATATCGGCAGTCACACTGCGAAGCAACTGGGCCGGGCAGGCTTTCGACCGATTGTGCTCGACAGCTTGGTGACTGGAAACCGCGTTGCCGCCGACCGCTTTGGCTTGTTCTACGAAGGCTCGATCTCGGACGCAACTCTTGTGCGAGGTATTGTTGATGAGCATGAGATCGCTGGCGCAATTTTGTTCGCCGGATTTATCAACGTGGGAGAGTCCACGAGTAATCCTCGGAAGTATTTCGCAAATAACGTTACCGCGGCCTTGGCGTTTGTCGATGCCCTGCTCGACGCGAAGGTGGGCCACATGGTCTTTTCTTCCAGTTGCGCCATTTACGGTTCGCAGGGGCGAGGGCCGATCGCCGAAACGGCATCCAAAAATCCCCTGAATCCCTATGCGGAGAGCAAATTCGTCTTGGAGAAGATCCTCTCTTCCTATGACGCAGCCTATCGGTTCCGCTCCGTATGCCTTCGCTATTTCAACGCTTCCGGTGCTGACCTCGATGGTGAGATTGGCGAACAGCACGATCCGGAAACTCATCTCATCCCTCTTGCCATCGGTGCCGCACTCGGTGGACCCAGACTGAGAGTGTTTGGAACCGACTATCCGACGCCGGATGGAACCGCCATCCGCGATTATATTCACGTGAACGATCTTGCGGACGCCCACATCCGCGGTCTGCGGCACCTCTTGGGTGGTCGCCCCAGTGTGCAACTCAACTGCGGCACCGGGCAAGGCTACTCGGTCCGGGAGGTTATCTCAATGGTTGAGCGGGTATCCGGCCGGACAGTACCCGTTGAGTATGGTCCGCGCCGCCAAGGCGACGCCCCCGCCCTGGTCGCCGACGCCACCGAAGTCCGTCGTGTACTCGACTGGTATCCACGCGCCTCCTCCCTGGAAACCATCGTTCAAACCGCCTGGGCCTGGCATTCTAGCCGTACGGCGTCATAGTGCGCCCGAAGCATGGATCAATCGGTATTTCGGTAGCTCTTTGCCAGCTACGTGAGAGCCACGTGATTCGTTTGTGGTAGCTGTAGTGGTGCGGTGTGCCGGAATTCAGTTACCTTCCACATGCTGGTTGCTGCCTCCTCGATTGCTGTATGCTGACTGGATAGGGGGGGAGTTGCTTCTAAATAGCGATTGCGTCTGACGATGGTTCTAGCAATTGCGAGTTGTGGGAAAACAACCATCGCCATGAATCTCCCAGGCGCTCGTCGACGGCGGCCCACAAGCCAGCGCCCAGCGGTGGGCGCTTGCAAGCCAGTGAACCCGGAATTGGGTTTGAGGGTATGATCCGTGAGGACCACATCGCAGCCCTTGGAGGCCATCGAGCGAATCTTTCGGCGGGTGTCCTTTTGAGGGTGCGCCGAAGAAAATGCCTACTACCGCCTGAGCTCAGACGGTCTCCTCAGTCGGCAGGGAAGGGTCCCCCGCCTTTGGAACTTGTTAACAGACTATTCTGTTCATTCGGATGATTCGCTTCTTCAACGTATCTATTGCACGCGGCGTCCTTGCGCTCGTTATCTCAGAGGCGGTTATCCTCATCGCATGCTACGTCCTCGCGGCGTTTCTTACTCTGTGGGGGGATCTTGACCTTTACCTTTTCTACGATGGGGGTTGGCTTCGCATTCTCTTCGCGGTTGCTGTGGTCCAGCTCGGCCTTTATTTCAGCAATCTCTACGAAGACTACCGGCCGCGCTCGCTAATTCTTCTCATCCAGAAGTTCTGCCTTGTAATGGGAGTAGCATTCCTGTTGCAAGCGGTGATTGGATATGGTCGCGGGTTCCTCCAGTTGCCGAGGTGGATGATGGTCTGCGGCAGCGTGCTGGTGCTTATCGTGGCGCCTATTTGGCGCACGCTTTTCATCAGCTTGGCGAGCAAGACGTTGCCGGCTCGCAAGTTGCTGTTTCTTGGTTTGTCTCCAACCGCGCGGGAAATCGTTGACTATCTGTCCGATCGCACCGACTGCGGCTTTGCAGTCATCGGGTACCTTGAATCCGAAGCCCTTTCGGAAAAACCACCCGCCGTCGAGCGACTTGGTTCCATCGAAGACCTGCGTAGCGTAGTGAAAACGCACAATCCAGATTGCGTAGTGGTTGGAATGCCTTACGGCTTCAAACTCCCGGTCGAGCAGTTGCTCGAACTACGCTTTTCTGGAATCCGAGTGGAAGACACAGCAACGACATACGAGACGGTCTTTAGCCGAATCTCTTTACGGGATCTGCGCGCGGAACAAGTGATTCTGTCCGCTGTACTGGGGCCCCAGCCACTGAGCATCGCTCTGCAGGCCTTGTATTCCTTCGTTCTCGGGGTGGTCGGAACAGTCGTCGCGCTGCCGCTCATGGCTGTAATTGCTGTTTCCGTCAAGTTCTCGTCGCCGGGCCCCGCTTTACTTCGCCAAAAGCGTGTCGGGCTCAATGGAAAACCCTTCATCGTCTTCAAGTTTCGCTCGATGTATCAAGATGCGGAAACTCGCTCCGGTGCGGTTTGGGCTACTAAAGATGACCCTCGGATCACGCCGATCGGTCGGTGGTTGCGCCAGTTGCGCCTAGACGAATTGCCGCAATTTTTTAACGTGCTACTGGGCACCATGGCGCTTGTGGGGCCGAGGCCAGAGCGTCCCGAATTTGTTTCCATCCTAGAGAAGCAAATCCCTTTTTACAACCAGCGGCACTGCATAAAACCCGGCATTACTGGTTGGGCACAGATAAATCATAAGTACGCAGACACTGTGGAAGATACCGTTACCAAGCTTGAGTACGATCTTTATTACATCAAGAACCTGACACCAGCCCTAGATGCCTACATCATCTTCCACACCCTGAAAGTCATGCTCCTATCGCGAGGCTCGCAGTAGTAGTACCTTAACTCGAAGGTCGGCACTCCAACTCAAATACAGCAGCACTCCGACTCAGCTACAGCAGCACCGTAACTGCATGGGAAGTGTTGCAACCTTCGATGGCTTGACAAAATTGGGCAGAGCGAAGATCGATACGTCGACCTCAGGCACCCGGCTCGAAGAACTTTTCAACGAACTGAACCTGTCGGCGACGCCAACGGCTCCCCCGACCAGCGGCACCAACACTCTGTCTCCGATGGGTTGCTTTGTCGAAACCGCTTCTGCGGGGCGAGAAACACCGGGAGCGGGTTCTCGGCCACGACGACGAAGCGATCTACCTCCGAGGCGCTTCTACGGAAGCAATGGCGCAGTTTGCCGCCGCGCACCTACTGCGGGACGTAGCGACCCGTATTCCGCAACCGAGGCGCGACCGTAAGGTCGCGCGTCCGGGTCGCATGGGCACACTTCCCCCCCGCAACGAGGCGCGACCGTAAGGTCGCGCGTACTAAACAAGAAAAACCCCGACCGTAAGCGAGCGCCCATCATTTGCTTGTCTTCAGACCG
>JAYVTO010000131.1:0-7595 GCA_043788745.1 Acidobacteriaceae bacterium | reverse complement strand
CTCGCGAGTTGGCTTCGTTCGGCGCGCCAGAACTGCGACGTAGCGACGGTGCCGGGTGGCCCGCTGGGTTCCGTCTTTCGCAACGGAAGAGATGGCTTCGTTCGGTACGATCTCTGGCCTAACGAAAACGACCGGTGCGAAGCCAGGCAGCCTCTTGCGTGCCTGCGCTATCGCCGCTTCGCCTTGACCACGATCGGTGTTCCCTCGAACCCGAAACGCTTGCGGAGCCGGTTCATCAGATTCCGTTCGCTCGAGAAGTGCAAGCCGCCGCCTTTGTTCGTAAAGAACAGGAACGTCGGGGGGCGCATAGACGCCTGCGTGATGTAGTAGACCTTGAGGTCGAGTCCGAAATCGAGCGTTTCGGCGAAGCGATTCAGTTCGCCCGTTGGGATGCGCTTCGACGCGTTGTCGTAGGCGGTCTCGATGATCGGGAACAGGGCTTCGGTGCCCTTCTTCTCTTTCGCCGAAATGTAGGTGATCGGCGCGTACTCCAGGAACTTCAAATGGTCGCGGATCGCCTGGGTGTAGGTCTTCCGATTCTTCTCTTTGGTAACGTCCCACTTGTTGACGCAGAGAATTACGGCCCGGCCTTCTTCGTGCGCGTAGCCCGCAATCGTCGCGTCGAGGCCGACCATGCCCTCGCTCGCCTCAAGCACCACGATCACGACGTTGGCCATGCGGATGTGCCGGCGCGCCATCACGACGCTTAGCTTTTCCGCCATAAGCTTCGTCTTGCCCTTGCGCCGAATGCCGGCCGTATCGACAAAGACATACTCGACGCCGTTGTTGACGACCATCTCGTCCACCGCGTCGCGGGTGGTGCCGGCAATCGGCGAAACGATCGAGCGCTCGCCGCCGACCAGTGCATTCAAGAGAGTCGACTTGCCGACGTTTGGCCGCCCGATGATTGCGACCTTGATGCGCTTCGGTTCGACGACAACCGGTGCTTCCGGGTCGACAATGGGCGTGGACTCGAAGTTCTCCGTGATATGGTCGAGCAGTTCGCCGATGCCCAGTTTGTGCTCGGCCGAAATCGGAAAGAGGTCCTTGAAACCGAACGAATGGAAGTCGTTCGCCAAGCCTTCACGGCGCTCGTGATCGATCTTGTTGACCACCAGCGTCACGGGTTTGCCGAGTTTGCGTAGGATCTTTGCGAGGTCGCGGTCCGACCCCGTGATCTCGGTACGCCCGTCAATCAGATAGATAATCTGTGCGGCATCTTCGAGTGCAACGCGCGCCTGCTTCAGGATCTGCGACGGAATCATTTCCTCGTCGTTCGGAATGATGCCGCCGGTATCGATCAGTTCAAACGCCTTGCCGCGATGCGTCGCCTCGCCGCGAATGCGGTCGCGCGTGATGCCGGGTTCGTCCCCCACGATCGACCTGCGTTTTCCAAGAATGACGTTGAACAAGGTCGACTTACCGACGTTCGGCCGGCCGACAATCACAACGCTAGGTAGGGGCACACCCCTATTCTCGCACGCAATATTAACAAATCCTCTGACAGAGCCTTGCCGCGCCGTGCGAACATGGTATTTCCACCCACAAAATGCAGAACCAAGCTATCCGAAACATCGCCATCATTGCGCACGTCGATCATGGCAAAACTACTCTCGTCGATGCCATGCTCCGGCAGAGCGGCATTTTCCGCGACAACGAAGTTGTTGCCGAACGCGTGATGGACTCAAACGACCTCGAACGCGAGCGCGGCATCACCATTCTTGCCAAGACCACCGGCGTCCACCTGGGAGACGTCAAAATCAACATTGTCGATACACCGGGCCACAGCGATTTCGGCGGCGAAGTCGAACGCGCATTGAAGATCGTCGACGGCGTTATGCTGCTGGTCGACGCGAGCGAAGGCCCCCTGCCGCAGACGCGGTACGTGTTGATGAAAGCGCTTGAAGCGAAGCTGACGCCGATAGTCGTCATCAATAAGATCGACCGCCCGGACGCGCGCATTCAGGAAGTGCTGAACGAAGTCTACGACTTGTTCATCGATCTCGGCGCGCACGAGGACCAACTCGACTTCCCGATCGTCTATACGAACGCGAAGGCCGGCATTGCAAAGAACAATCCCGACGACGTGTCGGACAATCTGAAGCCGCTATTTGAAGCGATTCTGAAATTCATCCCGGCGCCAAAGGGCGATCCAAACCATGTCCTCCAGTTGCTGGTCGCGAACCTCGATTACAGCGACTACCTCGGGCGCTTGGCGATTGGCCGCGTGTTCAATGGAACGCTGCGAAGCGGTGATGAAGTCGCGATTGCGAAGCTCGACGGCACGTTCCACAAGACGCGCATCACCAAGCTGTTTTCGTTCGAAGGCTTGAAGCGAATCGACGAAAAGGAATCGCAGCCGGGCGACATCGTCGCGATCGCCGGTGTGGAAGGAATCACCATCGGCGAGACAGTGACCAGCGCGGAAACGCCCATGCCGCTGCCGCACATCCAGATCGACGAGCCGACGATTGCCATGACGTTCATGGTCAACAACTCGCCGTTCGCCGGACGCGAAGGCACCTTCGTCACCTCGCGTAACCTCCGGGACCGCCTGGACAAAGAATTGCTAACGAACGTCTCGATCAAAGTGGAAGAGGCCGGCGGGCCGGATGCCTTCAAGGTGATGGGCCGCGGCGAACTGCAGCTTGCGATCATCATCGAGATGATGCGCCGCGAAGGCTTCGAGCTGATGGTCGGCAAGCCGGAGATTCTGACGAAAACCATCGACGGTAAAATGCAAGAGCCGCTCGAACTGCTGGTGATCGACTGTCCGGAAGCGTTTATCGGCGTCGTCATCGAAAAACTGGGCACGCGCAAGGGCAAGATGGTGAAGATGGTGAACAACGGCTCCGGCCGCGTTCGCCTGGAGTTCCACATTCCGTCGCGAGGGCTGATCGGGCTGCGTAGCGAGATGATGACCGATACGAAGGGCACGGCGATCATGAACTCGCTGTTCCACAGCTACATCGAATGGCAGGGCGATATTGCCATGCGACCAACGGGTTCGCTTGTTTCAGACCGCACGGGCTCGGCGACGGGCTACGCGATCTGGAATCTGCAGGAGCGCGGCGAGATCCTGATCTCGCCCGGCACCGAAGTCTACGAAGGCATGATCATCGGCGAAAACTCGCGCGACGCCGATCTCGACGTCAATATCATCAAAGAGAAGAAACTGAGCAACATGCGCTCGTCGTCCGCCGACGAAGCAATGCGGCTGGTTCCGCCGCGCCTGCTGAACCTGGAGCAGGCCATCGAGTTCATCCGGCAGGATGAGTACGTAGAGGTGACGCCGAAGTCGATCCGGTTGCGAAAGCGCACGCTGAAGGCGAATCAGCGGTAGCGATCACAATGAGCGCGACCGTACAGTCGCGTACCCGCGCGGGCCGAGAGGTCCGCGCTACTCCATCGCTGGAGCCGGTGCCTCGCCTTCCATGGTGCGCAGAGGCACTTCCGGCAGCATCAGATTGACTACGATGCCGAGCGCCATCGCGACCGCGCCTGCGAGAAAGATTACTTGCAGGCCGTGAATCAGCGCTACTCGCACGTTACCCATCAACTGGTCGAGCAACTCTTTCCCGCCCGGATACTGTCCGAACGCCGCAACCAGCCGCGGCTTGATCTGCACCAGCATCAGAGGATTCGCAAACGGCTTTAGCGCCAGGGCCGGCACGCCCTTCGGTACGGCCGCGTTGAAGTCGTTCTTGTACAGCGTCAGCAGCATGGACCCGAAAATCGCGACGCCCAGCGTACTGCCGATCGATCGGAAGAACTGCGTGGACGCGGTGGCCGCGCCCATGACGGCACGAGGCGCGGAGTTCTGGACGGCCAGCGTGTAGATGGGCTGCATCACGCCCATGCCGAGTCCGGCGATCACCATGTTGACGATTACTTCGAACTCGGTGGTGTTGCCGTCCATGCGCGCGAACAGAATCATCGCGATCGCGACCAGGATGGAGCCTCCTACCGCAGGCAGCTTGTACCTGCCGGTGCGCGACGTATACTGGCCGGCAAAAATGCTGGTTGCGACAGCGGCGATCATCAGCGGCGTCAGCAGCGAGCCGGACTTTGTTGCGGAGATGCCAAGCACGCCTTGCATGAACAGCGGCAAGTAGAGAATGACGCCGAACATGCCCATGCCGAGCAGGAAGACGGCGAGCGAGCAGACCGCGATCACACGGTTCTTGAACAAGCTCAAGGGCAACAGCGGTTCGACGGCCCGGCTTTCGACGAAAATAAACGCCACCGCCATGACAACGGCCACGGCCAGCAGCCAAACGACGCGCGGTGAGGTCCAGCCATAGTCGGCGACCCAGGTCAGCGCCAGCAGCAGCGGGATCAGGGATCCGGAAAGCGTGAACACGCCCATCCAATCGATCACATGCTCCTTACGGGGGGGATGGATGTTCGGAAACTCAAGCGCGATCATTGCAACCGCGATTGCACCAACCGGAAGATTGACGTAGAACGTCCAGCGCCAGGAAAGCGAATCAGTCAGCCAACCGCCAAGGGTCGGCCCGAAAATGGATGCGAGGCCCCATACGGCCGCGAACAAGCCCTGATACTTACCGCGCTCGCGGGGGGCGAAAATGTCGCCAATGATCGTGAAGAGCAGTCCGGTGATCATGCCCGCGCCGATGCCTTGCAGGCCGCGGAAGAGGATCAGTTGGTTCATGCCGTCAAGGCCAAAAATCTCCCATTCGCCGGCAGCGCCACAGAGTCCGGAGGAGACGACGAAAAGGACGGCGCCCCACAGGAAGAAGCCTTTACGTCCGTACAAGTCGGAGAGCCTGGCAAAGATCGGAACGGCGATGGTTGAGGCCAGGAGATACGCAGTGGTAACCCAGGGGTAACGCTCGAAGCCGTTGAGCTGCGAAATGATGCGCGGCATCGCCGTACCGACGATCGTCTGATCGAGAGCGGCAAGAAGGAGAGAAAGCAGCAGGCCGATCAGCGTTCCAATCAACTGCTCACGAGTAAGAGGGAACGCTCCGCTGGTGACGTAGACGGGGCCGACGGGAGAAGCGATGGCGCTCGATCCGGATACCGGATCACTGGGAGGCGCGGACATTCTATTATTCTAGCGAACCAGAGGGAATTATGACGGTCAAACTTGAGGTGACAGCGAAGCATGAGGGTGGCTAGGAAGGAAGTTGGAGACCACAGGGCAGCTCCGGATCTCTTGACCTTCCGCCTCGGCCTCGAACCTGGCATACTGCGGCAAATTCGCCATAAAGCTATTTTAATCTTCTGGTTACCGGCTTATGGTAAAGCGATGGCAATGTTATTACCATTCATATTTACGAGCAAAATAGTACTTTCTTGCGCGGAGTCAGCCCTTGAGGATCCCTGCGGCGGCTCTGTAGGCAAGGGCCTGGATCGTCGCCGTCGGCTGTTGGCGACCGGAAGTGACCAAGCTGCTGCCGTCGGCAATATACAGGTTAGGCACGTCATGCGACCGGTTCCAGGCGTCGACTACGGAGGCCTTGGGGTCAGTACCCATGCGGCAGGTGCCCATCAGGTGGCGCGAGTAGGTGGTCTCTGAAATCTCGGCGGGATCGCTCCAGATTTTTCGTGCGCCGGCGGCGTCCAGGATTTCACGCATGCGGGCATCGAGAAAGGCCATGGTCTTGAGGTCGTCGGGGTGATTCTTGAAGGTCACGCGCAGGGCAGGCAGACCCCAATGGTCTTTGACGTTGGGGTCGAGGGAGATGCTGTTCGACTCCAGGGCAAGGCAGGTGGAGTGGCTCAATACGCCGGAGCTATGGGTGAAGTACTCCCGAAGGATCTTCTTGTACCCGGAACCCCAGCGCGGCAGGTGAGGCGGGGTGCCGCCCAGGGCGAACTGGATGGGCTGATAGTCGAATCTCGCGTCGAGGCCTCCACCTCCGTAGAAGCCGCGCTTGGCGTCGGCGGCGTAAAAGTCGTGGAGGGCGCGCGTGACGACGATGCTCTTGTATTCGTTGCAGGGTTTGTCGAAGAGACCGAGCGTTAGCGTTCCGTTGTCGAGCATCAGGTATTTTCCAACGAGTCCGCTGGAGTTGGCGAGTCCATTGGGGAATCCCGCCGACTTCGACAGCAGCAGGAGACGCGGCGTTTCGGCACCGTTCGCGCAGAGCGCAACGGCACGGGTCTTTTGCCGGACTTCCATTCCCGCGGCGTTGAAATAGACAACGCTGGTGGCGCGACCGGCGGCGTCGACCTCGATCTTCCGAACTCGACTGAGGGGGCGAATCTCGCAGCGTCCGGTGGCTTCGGCGAGCGGGATCAAAGCGGCAAGAGTGCTGGACTTGGCGTTCATCTCGCAGCCGAAACTCTCGCAGAAGCCGCAGTGCGTGCAAGCGCCGCGGCCACGATACGATTTTGAGAGCACGGCGACAGGCGCGGGGTAGGGATGCAGGCCGAGCTTCTTCGCGGCGCGCTCGAACAAGACGCCGGAGGACTTGACGGGCATCGGAGGCAGGGGATAAGGCTTGGAGCGAGGGCCTTCAAAGGGGTTCGCGCCGCCAAGTCCGGAAATGCCCAGTTCCTCTTCGGCCTTGGTGTAGTGCGGTTCGAGGTCGGCGTAACGGATGGGCCAATCGGAGAAGCCGGTGCCGGGAATGGGGCCGAAGCGGCTGCGTTCTTCGAAATCGAGTTCGTGGAAGCGCCAGTAGTTCGCCGTAAAGTGAACGGAGCCGCCGCCAACCATCTGGCCATACTCGACGACGGGTTGGACGACAGCGGTATCGCTCTCCGTTTTCCGAAACGTATTCGGCTGACGCGCGTGGTTATTGGTGAGGCTCTCGCGAAAGATGACATCGAGTTCGTCGTGCTGGAAGTCCCGCGGTTGATGATACGGGCCTTGTTCGAGGACGACGACCTTGAGGCCCCCGGCAGACAACTCTTTGGCCATCACGCCGCCGGCGGCGCCTGAGCCGACGATGACGAAGTCGACGGTGTCGGTGGGTTTGAACTTGACGGACGGCATCCGCTAGATCTCCGCGTCGTAGGCGCCGAACGGGGGCCGATAGTTATGCGCGCCTGGAAAGCCAATGAGCTTCCAGCCGATGCGATCGGGGTTGCCGCCGTACCTGGGGTCGGCAAAGAAGGCCATCACGGTGTGCGTGCGGATCGCTTCGAAGAACTCGGTTTTCTCAATGGAGCGCAACTTTGCGATTTGTTGCTCCCTTGTGAGTCGCGCAAAGCCAGAGAGTTCGGCGAGGCCCTTGGTGTAGACAGGCTGTTTCTCCGGGAAGTATTGGCTGAGGGCGCGATCGATGAAGTAGAGCACACCAGCTTCCTTGGCCCCCGGTGTGTCGTCGGATGGGATGAGTTGCGCGGCGATTGCTTCGACGTCGCGCGCCTGCTGGCTGGTAAAGAAGGCGAGCTTACCAGTGGCTTGGGCCTTTTGAGCGGCTTCGGCGATCACTGGCAGCAAGGCGATCAGCGCGCGGCGGGAAATCATTGAGGAGAGCATAGCAGATGGTTGCCGAGCTGGATTTGCTGGGTCACCGTAGCATTTTCTAATCCGAGAATGAGCCTGAAGGGGGAAGAGTCAGGTTGGGACGCTGCTGGGGTCCTTTCTGTGTTTTTTGGTTTCGTTTTTTGAAAGA
>JAYVTO010000130.1:0-23798 GCA_043788745.1 Acidobacteriaceae bacterium | reverse complement strand
CGCAAGATGCTACAGCCGACGCTTTTCGTCGGCGGGACGGACGACCTCGTCTACGCGTTCGCGCGCGCCGGTGTCGACAACCTGGAGAAGAGCGTGCCGAATCTGTGGCGCAAAGTGCTGCTGCCGGGCGTTGGGCATTGGACCGAGCAGGAGGCTCCGGAGGAAGTAAAGAAGAACTTCCTGGAATTCCTGAAGCATGTCGAAAAGGTAGCGCCCCTCGCGGGCAAGTAACGAGAGCATTTCGATTTTCGCAGGCTTTCGAGCGGAGGTTTGTACGCGCGACCTGACGGTCGCGCCTCGGTTGCGGCTTATGAAACGCACTAAGCGGAGTCCGCGTCGACCTCGTCCGCGGGCTCCTCTTTCGATTGCAGCAGGCCTAAATGCGAGAGTACGCGCCGGACTTTCTTCGGTGAAACTTTCAACTTGTCGGCGACGCGCGATACTTTGCGATCTTCCAGCTCCCAAACTTTGGGGATCAGGAATTCCGCGAACTCCTCTTCGAGTTCCTGGAAGGTCTTGCCGCTGGTAACGCCCTGCGACCATAGGCGGAGCTTGGCATCGACGGACCCCGCACCCAACACGCGATTGCGCAGGGTTTGCAGATCGTCCCAAATGTAGTCGTGCCCGTCGGGCTTGATTGTTTGC
Source organism: Acidobacteriaceae bacterium (assembly GCA_043788745.1). Taxonomy (GTDB): domain Bacteria; phylum Acidobacteriota; class Terriglobia; order Bryobacterales; family Bryobacteraceae; genus JBBQWZ01. Next base: position 23,153 of record JAYVTO010000130.1, on the reverse strand, counting down.
GCCGCGCGGTCAAGATACTGGCGCGCCAACTCTTTCTCATCAAAGAAATCGTTCGAAACCGTCAGCCCGAACCAGATGCGTGCGCGAGCCTGCAGCCGCAGGTTCTCGGTTTGTTCCGCGTACGCGATCGCCTCTTGAGCACATTGCCGCGCGTGACGCGCATGACGACCTGGATCGGTCGGATCTTCGATGCCTTCCTCCACGCGCGCATTCTCGATCTGACACTGTTGGATGCGCCCGCGCGCCATTAGAATCAGATCCTGCTTCGCCTCGCCCATCCGCTGGGCCTCTTTCGCTTCGATCTCCGCCAGGTCCAGTTCGCCGGAGTCCAGGTACAAGGCGCCACGGATCGAACGTACGTTTCCCTCTCCGCGGAAGTAGTGAAACCTGTTATAGATCGATTGCGCGTCGGCCAGGTGGCTTAGCGCGTTTTCGCGAAGCTCTTCGAGGCGCGCCAGATCGGCGGCCTTGCGGCCGACCTGGTTCGCCGGCTTCGTTTCACCCGGCGGCACGCGCATGTCGTCTCGTTGTTGCTGTTGTGCCGAAGACCGGATCCGAGCCCTGCGAGCCGCATCGCGATCAATCTTGCGGCGCAGTGCGAGTGCGCTTAGGCGTTCGACAAAGGCCATATTCGCCAGCGATCGCGCCAGGTTGCGGTGCTGCGAATGATGCTTGCTGTACTCGCCGACCGCGCGCGCGCCGTGCTCAATCGCGAGATCGTACTTGCCATCTCGTCGCGCGATGCGCCCATACGCCGAATGGATATTGCCGAGACTGATGAAGTCATCCGTTTCTCGCAGCGCCTCCTCGGCATCCTTCAGGATTCGGACGGCTTCGGCGGAGCGGCCCTTCTGGAACAGCAGCCAGCTCTCCATCACTTGCATGATCGCGACCATCTTGGGATGGTTCATCTGCCGCGCGATTTCGATTGCGCGCTGGCAAGCATGCGTCGCCTCATCGTAGGTGCCGCTCTTGCGGAAGCAACGGCCGATCCAGAAGTGCGTGATGGTGACCATCGAGCGATCATCCAGGTCTTCGCCGATCGAAAGAACGAATCGGAAATGCTCCACCGCGATCGCCGTCCGCTCCTCGTACATCTCGATCAGCCCTTGCGCCATGCGCAGGTGACCGTAGTCACGCAGCGTGAGCCTGGACCGCTGCGCGGGCGCAAAGCGATCGAGCAGATCTTTGACTTGTTGATGCGTTCCGAAGCCGACGTCCACCCATTGCGCGAACAAACCGAGAAAGGCAGCAGCGTTTGGTTGTGCCGGATCCAGTGCTTCGATCAAGACGCGTGCGTCTTCGAGCGTCCGGATCCCCGCGCCGATGCGCCGGGATACAAGGTCGTCGCGAAGGCTCACTAGGAATGGGCCCGTAATCTCCACTGGATAAAATGTACTGCATTCCCCGCTGCGAGCGGTGGGCATAACGCAAGTTGGAGGTCCGTGCTTAGTCTACGAAATCGTAGGCGCGCAGCGTCAGAAACTCGTTGAAGCGATCGTCCATGATCATCTCTTCGAACAGCTCGCCGGCGGTTGCGAAGCGCCGTGTATAGAATTTCTCCGGCCCCGCGCTGGCCGTGATCTTGTGGAACTCGTCGGCCATTAACTCTTGAATCAAGTCCGCTGTGATCGTTCGCCCGTCCTCGAGCTTCGCCCCGTTCTTACGCCACTGCCAAATCTGCGAACGGCAAATTTCGGCGGTCGCCGCATCTTCCATGAGATTGTTGATGGGCACGCAGCCGTTGCCGATGAGCCACGATTCCGTGTATCGCAAGCCGACATTGAGATTCAACCGGAGCCCTGCCTCGGTAATCGCGCCTTTGGTCGGACGCAGAAGGTCGGCTTGCGACACGCTGGCTCCGGGCCGCTTCCCGATCTGGTTCTGCGTGGGCATGTGCTCGTCGAAAACCGTCTTCGCGATCGCCACCAGCCCCGGATGCGCGACCCACGTCCCATCGTGCCCGGCGTTCACTTCGCGCAGTTTATCGAGGCGGACTTTCTCAAGCGCGGCATCGTTCGCGGCTGCGTCGTTCTTGATGGGAATCTGCGCCGCCATCCCGCCCATTGCGTGGATCCCGCGCCGATGGCAGGTCTCAATCAGCAGATGCACGTAGGCCGCGAGAAAATCCTTGTCCATCGTCACCTGCGCGCGATCCGGCAGGCCGTACTCCGCGTGGTTCCGCAGCTTCTTGATGTAGCTGAAGATGTAATCCCACCGCCCGCAATTGAGCCCCGCGGAATGATCGCGCAGCTCAAAGAGGATCTCGTCCATCTCGAACGACGCCAGAATCGTCTCAATCAGGACCGTCGCGCGAATTGTCCCGTGCGCGATCTGCAGATAGTCCTGCGCGAAGTTGAAGACGTCGTTCCACAGCCGCGCCTCCAGATGGCTCTCCATCTTGGGCAGGTAGAAACAGGGCCTCTGGCCGAGGCCGTTCTTAAAGAGCGGAGCGTTGTGGAAGAAATACAGGCCAAAGTCAAACAGCGAGCCGGAGATCGATTCGTTGTCGACCATGCAGTGCCGTTCCACCAAATGCCATCCACGCGGGCGCACAAACAGAAACGCCGTCTTTGCGTTCAAGGTATATTGCTTGCCTTCGGGACTCGCGTAGCTGATGGTCCGCCGGATCGCGTCGCGCAGGTTGATCTGCCCCGCGATGTTGTTTTCCCACGTCGGCGAATTTGAATCCTCAAAATCCGCCATAAACATGTTTGCGCCGGAGTTGAGCGCGTTGATCACCATCTTGCGCTCCACCGGGCCGGTGATCTCGACACGCCGGTCGGCGAGCTCTGGGGGAATCGGAGCCACTTTCCAATCGGCGCTCCGAATTCCTTCTGTCTCCGGCAGAAAATCCGGTAACTGGCCGTTGTCGATCTCTATCTGGCGCTTGACGCGTCGCGCCAGCAGTTCCTTACGGCGAGGTTCAAAACGTCGGGCAAGTTCCGCAAGAAACCGCAACGCATCGGGCGTAAGGATCTCTTCCTGGCCAGCGACGTGGGGACCGGAGATTTGGGCGGTTTCGTGCACAGTTTGCAGCATACACCTTTCCTGTTCGCGGGCGAAAGCCCGGGTGACCATATTACGACTGTGTTGCGGCTGGGCGATAGAGCGAGTGGGCAAACCAGTCCAAGTAGGTCAAAGTGGACGATCCCCTTGGAATAACACCCCTTCACAGTGGGGTTCCTCGTGCGCCGTAGCTCATAGCAACGAAAATGGATATCTGTTTGGATGTTTTTGCTGGATCATTACGGTCGAGGAGGCCGATTTGACCCACCTCGCTTTGCATTTACAAAAAACTATAGTTCAATCGAACCCAGGAGATCGAGATGAAGCCTCAACATGCAGTAGAGATCACGCACCAGTGGGAGAACGACCCCCGCTGGAATGGAATTGAAAGACCGTACAGTGCGGAGGATGTTGTCCGGCTCCGGGGTTCGATCAAGATCGAGTACACGCTTGCCAAGCTCGGCGCGGAGCGCCTATGGAGCCAACTCCACGAGCGGCCCTATGTTGCGGCGCTTGGTGCGCTGACTGGCAACCAGGCCGTCCAACAGGTGGCGGCCGGGCTGCAGGCGATCTACCTCTCGGGCTGGCAAGTCGCCGCCGACGCCAATCTCGCTGGTCAGATGTACCCCGACCAAAGCCTCTATCCCGCGAACAGCGTTCCGCAAGTTGTGCGCGCCATCAACAACGCACTGCAGCGCGCCGACCAGATCCATAGCGTGGAAGGGAATACCGAAATCAACTGGTTCGCCCCCATCGTTGCCGACGCCGAAGCGGGCTTCGGTGGATCGCTGAACGCCTTTGAGCTGATGAAATCGATGATCGATGCCGGCGCGGCCGGCGTCCATTTTGAGGATCAGCTATCGTCCGCGAAGAAGTGCGGCCATCTTGGCGGCAAAGTGCTCGTCCCGACTTCGGAGTTCATACAAAAGCTAGTCGCCGCGCGCCTCGCCGCCGACGTCTGCGGAGTGCCGACGCTCGTTATCGCTCGCACCGATGCCGATAGCGCCCAACTTCTAACGAGCGACATCGACGACTCCGACAAGCCATTCTGCAACGGCGAACGCACCAACGAAGGCTTCTTCCGTATCACCGGCGGAATCGAGATGGCCATCGCGCGCGGACTCGCCTACGCCGCCTACGCCGATCTCCTCTGGTGCGAGACCTCGCATCCGGATTTAGAAGAGGCGCGTCAATTCGCCGCAGCGATCCACGCGCAGTTCCCCGGCAAGATGCTGGCCTACAACTGTTCGCCTTCGTTCCACTGGCGCAAGAATCTGGCCGACAGCACCATCGCGACGTTCCAGAAAGAGATTGCGAAGATGGGCTACAAGTTCCAGTTCGTGACGCTGGCAGGTTTCCACGCGTTGAATTTGGCGATGTTCGACCTCGCCCGCGAGTACGGAATCGAAGGCATGGCCGCCTACGCGAGATTGCAGGACCAGGAATTCGACCGCCAAGCCAAGTTCGGCTACGGAGCGGTCAAGCACCAGACGTTCGTGGGCACGGGCTATTTTGACGATGTAGCGCAGACCATTGCGCGAGGCAATTCGTCGACGCTGGCGCTAAAGGGGTCGACGGAGGAAGAGCAGTTCGCAGAGCAGGTGGCGTAGGTCATTCCGTTTCGCGCGTGACTCGCAGTCGGCTCCGTAATTCCGGGGTCATCGCATCCTCAACCTCAACGGTAATTAGGCCAGCCGCGTCCATACTACGAACATGGACGCGGTCTTTATCGCGATACGAACTGAGTTTCATGCGAACCAGGTCTGCGACGGGAATCACGCGAAATTCCATACCGGCAAGCCGTAGCGTTGTGGGACGAATCTCAGGGTTCGGTTCGGCCTGCGCGTCCTTGACTTTTTCACCGCTAAACAGCAAGTGAATCGCGTTCTTCGCGCTGGTCGTTTCGCCGTAGAGGAACCTATCGAGCGCGGCTGTATGTCGGTACCGGAAACCGCTGCGCTCCGCGACTTCGATCACTTTCGGCAACTCGGACCTGCGAACCAGCAGATCGATGTCGCGAGTCAACGACGAGTGTGTGGCATCCGCATTCTCGACGTGAATAAAAACGGCCAAGCCGCCGATCAACTCGTGCGCAATTCCAGCATCCGCAAGAGGCTCCGACAGCGTTTGCAGCGTGCCAACCAGATCGAAGAGTCGTTGCTCAAACAAAATGTTGACGAACTCCCCTTTCGCCGCCGCTTGATGCAGGAACTGGTCGAACGTCTGCATTTGCCCCTAAACTAGCACGGCGGAGCTACGGCTGTAGCACCACGCGAGCCAACAGCTTTCCCGCCTGCATCTCTTCGAGAACCATTGCGGCTTCCGCCAGCGGACGCGTTTGTATGTGCGTCTTCAGCTTGCCTTCAGCACCCATCTGTAGGACCTGCTTCAACTCCTCGCGGCTACCCACGGACGAGCCGGTGATCCGGTATTCGCCGCCGACCATTGCCGACATCGCAAGCGGTACGGATTCCGGTGGCACTCCGACGACAGCGAGCGTTCCACCGCGGCGGATGCAGCGCAGGGCTGATTCGTAGGCCGCGCGGCTGCCGCTGCAGACCATCACCACATGCGCTCCACCGACGGACTTCATGTACTTGTGCGGAGCGTTCGCGGCGTTCACGGCGCCGTCCGCGCCGCAGGACTTCGCCAACGCAAGCTTCTCTTCGGACACATCGACAGCATGTACCTCCGCGCCTAACGCCTTGCCGACCTGTACCGCCAAGTGCCCGAGTCCGCCGATTCCAAAAACCGCCAGCCGTTGCCCCGCCTTCAAGCCCGCCTGATTCGCGGAGCGGAACACCGTCAGACCCGCGCACATCAGGGGAGCGGCATCAATAAAGCTCAGCCCATCCGGGATCTTCGTCGCGTGCGTTGCTTTCGCGCGCATGAATTCTGCGTAGCCGCCATCGACCATGCAGCCGGTGACTTGCTGCTTGACGCACAGCGTTTCGCGACCTTCCAGGCAGAACTCGCAAACGCCGCACGTGAAGTAGAGCCACGGCACACCAACGCGATCGCCGGGCTTGTGCGTGGTCACGCCTTCGCCGACACGCTCGATCGTGCCCGCGATCTCGTGGCCGGGAATCAGCGGAAGCTTCGTAATGGGCTTCATCGACTCCCACTCGCCGGCAGCGAGATGGAGGTCGGAATGGCAGACTCCGCAAGCGTGGACTTTGAGGAGGACTTCGCCCGGTCCCGGTTCCGGGATAGCGACGTCTTCGATGGTCAATGGTTCAGCAAATTGTTTGAGGATGGCAGCGCGCATGAGCTTCTAGGATTGCAGATTTTCGACCGCAACCGCGAAGCTACTCAGGCGTTGGTTCGAGTTCGAAGCCTCGACGGCCCATCTCCTTTTTGTACGCCTTCGTCACTCGCCTCAGGCGGTCGCGGAATCCCGCAAAGAGCAATTCGGTATCCGCCTCGCGAAGTTCTTCGTCGGGAAGCCCCCGGAAATAGTTGACCCACGTCGCCTCGACATCGGCGTTGAAAATCTCTCTGTCGAGAACGCTGGTGGCGTGCAAACTCAGTTCGCCAGGCACCATCACGTGATACTCAACCTGGGGCGGCGAATCTCCGGCCTCTGATTCGACGCTTTGCGTCGAAAGATAGACAGGCAGCCCTGCCGCGCGCAGCACCGTTACGGCATGTTGCGCCTTTGGCGCTCGATGTGCGCCCGGCTGGCCGAGCACGACGAAGACGGAGATGCCTTCCTCAAGCCACTCCGGCTCGCTATCGTCGCCTTCAGAAACCTGGCCGTTCGAATTGCCGCCGGTCGCCGACTCTTCCGAGAGCCCGCGCCGCGCAAGCTCTTCGTCGAAGCACTGGCGCGCTTCCTCAACGAGGTCGCTGGGATCGATCTCCAATAGATCGTCGTCAGAAAGCGAAGCGTACTGGCGGCGTATGTAGTCGACATCCAACTTCATCGGCGAACCTCCGTCCCTGCCAAGTAAGGCGCACTAAGCAATTGTGACGCCGCCGTCGACCACGATCGTCTGACCCGTGGTCCAAGCGCCGGCGCGCGACGCCAGATATACGGCCGCACCCGCCAGATCCTCAATTTCGCCGATACGGCGCAGCGGAGTCGCGCGCTCGGTCTTCGCCAACAGTTCCGGATTGTCCCAAAGCGCCTTCGCGAAATCGGTCCGCACCAGACCCGGCGCCACGCAATTCGCGCGCACGTTGTACTTGCCCCACTCAACCGCGAGATTGCGCGCCAGTTGCATATCCGCCGCCTTTGAGATCGCGTAAATGCCGAGCATGTCGGTGCCCTTCAACCCGCCGATGCTCGACACGATAATCAGCGAACCGTCCTTGCGCTCCGCCATCTCGGGAGCAACCAGATTGCAGAGCCACAAATTACTGCGCACGTTCGAATCCATCACCTTCGCAAACGCGTCGTCGGAAAGCCCGGACATCGGCCCGAAATACGGATTCACGGCCGCGTTGCAAACGAGCACGTCGATCTTGCCGTAGACCTTGCGGGTCTCGGCCACAAGGTTCTCGCAATCCGGGCGCTTGCCGATGTGACACGCGATCGCAGTCGCTTCGCCGCCGTCGGCCTTGATCGTATCCACGACCGGCTGACACGCGTCCACCTTGCGGCTGGACACGACAACTTTCGCGCCCTGGAACGCCAGCGCCTCCGCGATCGCGCGGCCAATGCCCCGCGACGATCCGGTTACGATGGCAACTTTGCCCGTTAGATCAAACAAGCTGGTTTTCATGATTCCTCCCCACTATTTTCCCGCTGCGTGCGGCGTCGCGAGCCACGTCGCGATCGCCGCCGCAAGCTCTTCGCCCGCATCTTCCTGCACAAAATGACCCGCGCCTTCCATCGCAACCGCCGGCGCAGCGTTCTTGAAAATCTTTCGCAGCACGCGCTCGGCCGGAGCGGTAATCGCGTCCTGATCGCCCCACGGCAAAAACACCGGCAGATTCATCGTGGCCAACGTTGCGATCGCCTCGCGATTCTCCCACGCGCCGGGATGATCGAGCCGCGTCGGCACTAAGCGGGGAAACACCAACGCCCCGGTCTGATACTGTTTCGCAGGATACGGAGCCTGATAGGCATTGGCCTCGTCATCCGAAATCGTGCGCTTCGTCAACGAGTTCCGCATCAAGGCCGGAACGTCAAGCATCTCCACACGCTGCGAGAATCGCCGCCACTTGCCGAACGCCGGCGTAAAGCCGCGGCCGTCGGAAATGCCCGTGTTCATCGCGACGAGCCGTGCAAAGCGATCCGGCATTTGCGCCAGCACGCGAAGCCCGATGCACCCGCCCCAGTCCTGGCAAACGAGCGTCGTCTTCTCAAGACCCATTGCCGCGATGAACGCGCGCATCCAACGGCAATGCGACTTGTAGGTGTACGCATTCGGCGCAACCGGCTTGTCGCTGCGGCCGAAGCCGATCAGATCCGGAACGATCACGCGGCCTAGCTTCGACAACGGCTCGATCATGCGGCGATACAGATAGCCCCAGGTCGGCTCGCCGTGCAGCATCAGAATCGGATCGCCTTCACCCGCCTCAACATACGCCATGCGCAGGCCTTCGATCTCGACGTATTTCGGCGTCCAGGCGAAGCCCGGCAAGTTCGCAAAGCACTCTTCGGGCGTCCGCACAACAGAGCCTTCCGGCCAGCCCGGCTTGATGTTCGCGAACTCCGCGACCTTGGCAATGTCCGCCGGATTCAGCCCGCCGGCCTCCGCTGCCCACAAGCAAAAGTCGAGAAGATCGGCATCCATCTCATGCTCCGGCGGACGCGGCTCAAAGCGATCCCAGTGTCCGAACACGTTTGCCACCGAAGGCCGCCCGTGCCCGAAATCGCCCATCTCCAGGGCGTACAAATGATCGTGCTTTGACCGCCAGTACACCCGGCCCTTCGAAACCGTCGCCTGCGCCAACCGCTCGGCGAACTCCGGCCGCACATCCAGTTCCTGCTCGACCAACAGTGGATCTGGACGCAAGAAAGAAAGCTCTTCGGCAGTCGGAGTACTAAAGATCATGCTTTGCCCCCTTCGAAGGTTTTTCCAAGGAAAGCAACGATCGCTGCCGCCAAGTCCGGTCCACGGTCGTCCTGCAGGAAATGCCGCGCGCGATCGAACTCGATCGGACCTTCGGCGTGCGGAAGCAATTCCTTCATGCGATGCGCAAACTCAATCGGAAACACTTCATCGCCCGGAGCCCAAAGCAACAGCGTCGGCGTCTGCGCCAACTCCGGCAAACGCCGCTCGATCGACTGCATATCTGCCCACCCGCGATCGCCCTCCCGCATCGGAATCGTACGCGGCCACGTTCGCACCACGTGATCCGAACCCGGTTCGTCGAACACATGATGGTAGGCGCGCGCCTCCTCTTTCGACATCCCGCGCGCCGTCGTCGCCGCGGGTCCGTTGTGCGAGAGAACCTTGTGCCGATCCATGAAGTACTGCCCGATCAACGGAGCATGCCACGTCGTCCACGGCTTCGGCGACGCATGGAACCTGCTCGTTAATCCCGTAAACAGCCAGGTGTTCATCAGCACCAGCGCGCTCAGTCTCTCGACGCGCTGCAGCGCCCCGCCGACGCCCTGCGGACCGCCCCAATCCTGCCCAACCACAACAAACCCGCGCAGATCCAAATGATCCAGCAAACCTGCGAAGTCGGCAATGTGATGCGCCAACGTCAACGCCGAATCCATGCGCGGATGATCGGAGTAGCCGGTGCCAATCCAATCCGGCGCGATGGCGCGATAGCCTGCCGCCGTCAGCGGTCCAATGAAATCGCGGTACAGAAATCCCCACGTCGGATTTCCGGAACACAGCAGCACGGGTCTGCCGTCGCGCGGTCCTTCGTCGATATACGACATGCGGCGGCCGTTGACGGCCACCGAATGCTGTTCCCACGGAAACAGCGGTTTGAGCCAATCCGGTTTCAAAGGCATGTCTTGTTTTCCTATCGAGGGTCGGTTGCGTAGAGCACGGTACGCTCAAGGCCGGCCTCGCGGAACACCGCGATCGCTTTCGCTTCGTCGCTCCCGGTCACTTCGAGAAATACGTTGCGCGAGGGATATTCCGCCAGCGCGACTGCATCCCACTCTTCCTCGCCCACCAGCAACTCCGCGGCGCGTCCCATATACAGGAAGCGGCCTCCAGCCTTGGTCAGCAGCTTTTCAAACTCCGTTGCGTATTTGGCGTACTCTTTTGAACCGCCGCCGCGCTTGAACCGCAGCAGGTTCAGCATCACAACGGGTCCAGTCGACGGGTTGGCCGCGAACTTCGCGAGCCGTTCGGGCGAAGGCTTGATGGCGCTCATGCGTCTCCTCAAATGAACTACTTTAGAGTTTGGCAGCCGCGTAGACGCGACCAATGGTTTCCGCGATGCAGGCCGGCTTTTCCTGGCCTTCGATCTCGATTGTCACTTGCCACCGATTCTGCCAGCCGCCTTCGATCTCGGCGACTTCGAGAATCGTCATCTTCGGCCGAATCCGCGAACCCACCCGCACCGGGTTCATGAAGCGAACCTTGTTGAGGCCGTAGTTGATGCTCATCCCGAATTTCTGATTGATTCGAAACGCGCGCGACGTCAGCGCCGGAAGCAGAGAGAGCGTGAGGAATCCATGCGCGATCGTTGCCTTGAACGGCGATTCCGTCTGGCAGCGCTCCACGTCAATGTGGATCCATTGGTGATCCTCGGTCGCGTCGGCGAACTGATTCACGCGGTCCTGCGAGATCTCAAACCAATCGCCGACCACGACCTCCTGGCCCTCGAGCATCTTCAGTTCTTCAATGGTTGCAACTTCGCGAGTCGGCATGCCTCGAAATTATCGCATGCAGAACGCAGCGGACCGCGAGCGTGTTTATCGCTTGAGGCCCGGCAGCCCGCCCAGTGACTCCGCTTGCTGGACCGCGCGCAGTATCGCTTGCGCCACAGCCTCCGCCGCCGCAACGCCAATCGCGTCCACCGGTGCGGAGAGCTTCCCCATCGACATCGCAATCACGACGTCGCCATCCGACATCGTATTGACGGGCGAAATCGCGCGCGCGACGCCAAGATTCGCAAGTTGCGCCAGTTTCTGTGCCTGCACTTTGGTCAGCGCTGCATTGGTTGCCACCGCAACCAGCGTCGTGTTCTCGCGCCGCGGCGCGGTCGCCGATCCTGCCTTCATCAGATGCGCGCTATCCGCGAACTCTCGCGAATCCGGCGCGACGCGCGTTCCGGCCAGGATCCTGCCCGTCTTCGGATCGACGACGTCGCCCACCGCATTCACCGCCGCCAAGGCCGCGACAATGACGTCCGAGAATTTGCCTTCGAGCGGAACCACGAACGAGCCAATACCGCTCTTCATCGCGTTCTTCATGCCGGAAAGCTTGCCCACCGTCGCGCCCGTGCCCGCTCCCACGCAGCCTTCGACAACGGCCTTGTTCGTCGCCGCGGCAGCAGCAGCCTCGCCCATCTCGCGCGTCGGACGCGCCGACGCCTTCCCGATCGACAAGTCGTACAGAATGGCACTCGGCACCAGCGGAACCGGAGCCGCCGCTGTTGGAAACCCAATCCCCTTCCGCGCCAAATAGCGCCGCACTCCCGAGGCCGCTTCCAAACCGAACGCGCTGCCGCCGGAGAAAACCACCGCGTGGATCTTGTCCGTCACGTGCAGCGGGTTCATCAGCTCAAACTCTTCCGTGCCGCTGGCGGACCCGCGCACATCGCATCCTGCCACGGCGCCGCTTTCGCAAAGAATGACGGTGCAACCCGTCAGTCCGTCGAAGTCGGATGCGTGGCCAACCAGAATTCCGGGGATGTCGGTCAGGCCCTTCATGAGGTAGGAAGGCGCTCGAAATGAAACGCCGCTGCCCGTATGGTAGCATCGGAGTTCATGGGGGCTTCAGCATGCTCGACGTACTGAAAACACCCGTTCAATCCTTCCAGGAATTCATCATCCTTTCCGGGCAGGCGTTTAAGAACATCTTTCGCCGCCCGCATTATTCGGATGACATCGCCCTGCAGATGGATCTGATCGGGGTCGGCAGCCTCCCAATCGTTCTCCTCATTGGTTTCTTCAGCGGCGCGGTTATGGGATTGCAAATGGCTCGGGCGCTCGCCCAGTATGGCGCGCAGGGCCAGGTCGGCAACATCGTCGCTATTACGCTGGTCCGCGAATTGGGTCCCGTGCTTACGGCTCTTCTCATCGCCGGCCGCAACGCATCCGGCATCGCCAGCGAACTCGGATCCATGAAAGTCACCGAGCAGATCGACGCCATGCGCGCGCTCGGTACCGACCCCATCCAAAAACTCGTAACGCCGCGACTGATCGCCACCGCCGTCACGCAACCTCTTCTTACCGTCATCGCCGATTTCGTCGGAATCTTCGGCGGATTCCTGGTCGCGAATCTGATGATGAACATCACGGCCTCGCAATACTGGACCACGGCGTGGCGCGCGCTCGGCTACAACGATCTCGTGCAGGGCTTGCTGAAACCCGTGCTGTTTGCCGTCCTGGTATCGCTGGTCGGCTGCTTCTACGGATTGCGCACGCGCGGCGGCACGCAAGGCGTCGGACTCGCCACCACGCAGGCCGTCGTCGTCGCCAGCGTATGGATTTTCGTGGTCGATCTTTTCATCACGCGAGTCTTTGTCAACCTGTAATGCCTGGACCTGAAATGGCGGAATCGGCACCCACGCAGTCTCTGCAGACCGGAACCCGGCACTCGGGCCCTGTCCTGCGCTTCGAGGACGTCAGCCTTCGTTTCGGCTCCGATGTCGCGCTCGACCACGTATCCTTTTCGATGGAGGCTGGCGACACCCGCATCCTGCTGGGGCAGGCGGGCAGCGGCAAAACCGTGCTTCTTAAAGTCGCCATTGGCCTGCTGAAGCCCGACTCCGGTCACGTCATTCTGTTCGACAAAGACGTCACCGACTGGAAAGAGGAACAGCTCTTCGACATCCGCAGCAAAGTCGGCGTGCTGTTTCAGGAAGGCGGTCTCTTCGACTCACAAACGGTCGAAGAGAACGTCGCCTATCCCCTCTTCAACCAGCGGACGCGCGGCGACAATCCAGTCGATCTCGAGAACATTCACGAAACCGTCGTCTCCGCGCTGCGCTTCGTCGAACTCGAAAAGACCCTGGAGAAATTCCCGAGCGAACTCTCCGGCGGCATGCGCCGCCGCGTCGGAATCGCCCGCGCCATCGTCACCGAGCCTCCGCTGATTCTGTACGATTCGCCCACTGCCGGCCTCGATCCCATCACCGCCAACACAATCATGGCGCTGGTTCTGAAGGAGCGCGACTTGCTAAATTCCGCGTCACTCATCGTCACCCACCGATACCAGGACGGGAACCTGATGGCGAATTTCCGCTACAATTCGAGCAGTGGGCAATTGGAGCATGCGTGGCGGAAGAACGGCTCTTCGCCCAACTCCCCGGGGAATCCGCAGACTGATCTGCGAACTACGTTCATGGTGATGCACGACGGGCGCGTTGTTTTTGAAGGATCGGAAAAAGAACTGATGGCAACCACCGACCCCTACGTCGGTAAGTTTGTCAAACGGTAACTCGCACATGGCGACCGCAAACAAAGCGACGTGGGCAAGGCTGCGAGTCGGCCTTCTGGGACTGGTTGCCTTGATCATTCTCGGCGTCCTGATCTTTTTTCTGACGGGCGACAAAGGTTTCCTGCGCAGCAAGAACGACATCTTCACGTTTATGGATGATTCCGCCGCGCTCACGGCGGGTTCGCCCGTCCGCCTCAACGGTATTCTGGTGGGCACGGTCGCCAAAGTCGAGCTCTCCGGCTCGAACGAAAAGCGTCGCATTGTGCGCGTCGACATGAAAATCGAGGACCGCTATTTCCCCTCGATCCCCGTCGATTCTACCGCCGCCATCAGTGCCGAGAACCTGCTCGGAACCAAGTTCATCAACATCAAGAAGGGCATCAGCACCGCTTCCGTCCATGCTGGTTCCGAAGTCGCGAGTCTCGATGTCACTGGTTTCGAGGATGTCGTCCAGCAGGGTTATTCGCTGCTCGCTACCTTGCGTGAGACGCTCAAGCGTGTGGATGCGATCGTCGCCACCATCGAGCTTGGCAAGGGCACCATCGGCAAACTGCTGGTCGACGAGACGCTCTACAACAAGGTGCTCTCCATCGCCGACGAAGGCAGGAAACTTGTGGTCGCGCTCAACGACGGCAAGGGCACCATGGGCAAGCTCATCTATGACGACGGCATCTACAAAGACGCCCGCCAAATGATGGCGAAGTTCGACCTCCTCATGGACGGCCTGCAGAAGGGCGAAGGCACCGCCGGCAAGCTGTTAAAGGACCCCGCGTTGTTTGATGAGACGCGAAAGACCATCGGCGACGTGCGCCAGTTGCTCGCCGACCTCAACGCAGGCAAAGGCTCCGCGGGCAAGCTTCTCAAGAGCGACGAACTGCACAACCAGATTGTCGGGACGGTCGCCCGCCTGGATGTCCTGCTCGACAAGGTCAACTCCGGTCAGGGCACGCTCGGCCAGTTGCTCGTCAACCCCGCCCTCTACGATTCGCTCAACGGCTTCACCCGCGAGTCGCACGAGTTGATCAAGGACTTCCGCGCCAATCCCAAGAAGTTCCTGCGCATCAAACTGTCGCTCTTTTAGTTCGACATGAAGCTACTGGTCGTCAACGCGGACGACTTCGGGTTCACCCGCGACGTGAACGCCGGAATCGTCGAAGCGCACACGCGCGGCATCCTCACCGCCACAACCCTGATGGCAAACGGCGACGCCTTCGAAGACGCGATCAACCTCGCCAAGCAGCATCCCACGCTCGACGTCGGCTGCCATCTTGTGCTCTGCGGAGGCACCTCGCTGCTCGATGGGCGCGCATTGCCGGAGACAGTCGCCCAATTGATGCGAGTCCTCCTCGCCGGGCGCATCGACGTGTATCACGAACTGCGCGCGCAAGTGATCCGAATCCGCGACGCCGGAATCGCGCCTCTGCACCTTGACACCCACAAGCACACCCACCTGCTGCCGCCAGTGCTCAATGCCGTAGCTCGTTTGAGTGAGGAATTCCAGATTCCCTGGGTCCGCCGGCCATTCGATTTCCCCCCGCAGCCAGGCACCATCCCGTTGAGCAAGCGATTGGTCAGCCGGGCGTTCGGCGCAGTGCGGTCCCGCTTCCACCGCGTCTTGTCCAGCCACGGCTGCCGCACCACGGATCACTTCGCCGGTTTCCAGATAACAGGCCGCTACAACGCGGCAGACGTGGCGACCCTGGTTCGTAACCTGCCCGAAGGCTCCACCGAGTTCATGGTCCACCCCGGCATCCTCGGCAAAGAGTTGCAGGCGGCGCGCACCCGGCTGAAGCAAAGCCGAGCCGATGAACTAGCGGCCCTGACTTCCCCGGCCGCGCGAACCGCCTTGGAAGATGCCGGCGTCCGGCTGGTTCGCTACGGCGAACCACTGATTAGCATCGAACCGCGACCGTAAGGAACCATGAAAAAATCCCCCGGCCGCGCGGGGTTCGCCGAGGCGCGACCGTAAGGTCGCGCGTACAAAATCGAATACAGCCGCGCCGTAAGTGAGGGAAGGGATCCAAACGCCCGATTGAGCACCGACCGTAAGGTCGCGCGGCGTACGTCGTTGCGGGGTGGGCGCTTGGACAGTGTCGGTAGATCATGTCTCGTTAGTTCAATCGAATCGTGACCTGCGCCGTCAGCCCCGGCTTGATCGCTGTACTGGGGCTCAAGAACTGCACGACGACTTGCGTGCCTTCGACTCTGGCAACGCCTCCAGCGAGTGCTTCGCCGATGCGTTCGGCAATGCGGACCGCAGCCATTTGGCCGGGTTTGATACGGGCGAGGACCGGCGGCGGCGGCTCCAGCACGACCTCGAGCGAGGTTGTATCGACGGCGATTTGCACCATGTCGGTATTCCCGCCTACCGTCACCTGATCTCCTGGACTTCCCTTGCGCGCGATTACCAAGCCGTCCGTCGGCGACGTCATCTCGCCCTCGCCGACCGCGTCCTTGGCCTCTTCCGTCGCCTTCGCGCGGTCGCTTAACACCTGCCGCTGGCGGTCGATCTCGCGCGCGTTTGCAGCAACCCGATCCTCGGCCGCTCTGCCTACCGCATCCAGATTCTCGAAGTCCGTTCTGGCATTCTTGTAGTCGCGATCGGCCTTCTCAAACTGCAGCCGCGGAGTCGCGCCTTCTTTCATCAAGGACGCTTGCCGCTGATAGCCACGTTCCGCGCGATCCAGATCGCTCTTGGCCCGTTGCGCCTCCGCGGTCGCGCGCGAGGCCTCAAGCCGAGCCGCGAGCTGCGACGCCTCGAGCGTCTGCAACCGGCCTTGCACCTTCTCCAGTTCGAGGTTGGCAGACTCCTGCTCGGACTCCAGCTTTCCGTTGCGGATGCGCCCGAGCAGTTGGCCCTCGTACACCTCCTGGCCTTCTTCGACAAAGAGGTTATCGATGAGCCCGTCAATCGGCGCGCCAACCGTGACGACTTTCCGGGCCCGGATCCGGCCCTGCAAGCTCACTTCATTGCCATCAAACATGACCGGCGGAATCACGGCAACCGGGGCCGCCGGCTTAACCGGCTTGGCGCTCTGTCGCCACACGACGATCGCCCCCGCCGCAACAGCCACGAGCACTGTAATACCGCCGAACAACAGCCACTTCCCGCGAACCGTTGGCCGCGTCACGACGTACTTCCTACCGCCACGGCTTCCACTGCCGGCTTCAACTTTATGTTGCTAAGAACTCTTTCCAGAACTTCGACCACTTCCGTAAACGCGATCACTTGTCCATAGGAAAGCGCTCCGGTCATGCGGTCTTCCAGGCCTTCGATGAAGCTCTTCGCGGTATCAGCCCGAATTCGCCCTTCTCGCGTCAAGACGAGATCGAACTTGCGGCGGTCGCGCGTTGAAGTCTGCCGCCGTACCAGCCCCTTTTTCTCAAGGCGATTGAGAATGCTCGAGAGCGTCGACGGCGGAACCGCAAGGCGTGCCTGCAATCCTGCGATATCGAAGGATCCGCCTTCTCCCAAAATCGCCAGCGCAAAAACATCCGCCGACCCGCCTTCGGCCTGCAAAACCATGGCAAGCAGGCCTGCAACGCGTTGGATATCCGAGACTAACTGCAACGACATCGACTCCTCCGCAAATCTACTGCGAAATCGTACTGTATCGTTTGCAGCCCTCCCACGCAAGCGCGCTGGGAATAAAAGCTGGATGTGGTGCGATTTCATGGGTGAGCGCCCGATGAAAACAACTCTTCGCTGCACCATATTTCTCGTGATCGCAACCGCTGGTTTCGCCCAGGAAAGCGATCCGCCCAAGAATGAGCTTGGCCTGCTGCTGGGCGCGCTGACCGGCCCTACCCGGACGCTCGTGAACCCGGCGGGGTCATTCACGACCTCGACAGGCATTGCCATGGAGGTGAACTACGGACGCCGCGTTTACTCCGGCGACAAGTTCGCGATTTACGGCGAAGTGCACTTCCTCGCCGACCCGCTGCGCGACATCTCGTCGACGGTCGCGCGCACGACACATGACTACGCTTCGCTGTACGTGACTCCCGAGGTTCGCTTCAAGTTCCGTCCGCGCCAGAGACTGTCTCCTTACCTGTCAGTCGGCGGCGGATACTCGCTGTACGAGAACAGCTTCTTCACGCAGGATTCGAAGACGGCGAATGGAGCGCGGCGCTTCACGCATGGTGGGGCCTTCACCGCGGCGGGCGGCGCCGACTACAAAGTGTGGCGCATCTTCTCCGCGCGCGGCGAATTCCGCTACTATCGAACTGGCAATCCTGGCTTCAATACGAACGTCGCCGGCACCGGCCAGAACAACTTCGTCGGCAGCGGCGGCATCGTGGTCCGTTGGGGCAAGTAGTACACGCGGTGCTAGAACCAGGGGCGTGGTCCGGCTAGCGCTTGCATTCTCGATTGTTGGCTTCGCGCTCCCGTGCCGCGGGCAGACCAGTGCCCAGCCACATTGCAGCGAAGTGGTCGGCATGCCGGGCTATCCGTCGCTGGCGCGACAAGCCCGACTTTCAGTCAGAAGTCAAAGTGCGATTCGAGATCGACTCGAACGGCGATGCGATCCACGTCGCCTATGAGGGACATCCGTTGTTCAAACAAGGGGTCGAGTCGGTGATCAAGAATGCGCACTTTGAGTTAGAGTGCCGCGGCGTTGTTGAGCTGGAGTATCAATTCGTCCTTACTGACTGGGAAGCTCCAGAGGGCGGGACTACGATGATCGCGAAGGGCCCGAACCGGTTCATCGTGTCGGCGCCCACGACTGGCATTATCTGCATCCTGTACGGCCGGACCAGGAGATCCTGGTTCCGCCGAGTATTCCCCGGCCGGTAGGTTGCTCGGAGTTGCGCGGCCGCGACCCTTCGCCGAACACTTCCGGGAAGCTTACTTTTTGCGCGCCGACGCGGCCTCGTTCGGCTCCCACAGAATCTCCGGCGCGTGGACCTGGTTGTTGACCCAGCGACTCCAGACAAAGAGCGCGTCGGAGAGGCGGTTGAGATATTGGACGCACTCGACGGGCACCGATTCCTGACGCGCGAGGCTGATCAGAATACGCTCGGCGCGACGGCAAATCGTTCGGCAGGCGTGAAGTTCCGCATTGACACGGGTTCCGCCGGGAAGCACGAAGCTGCGGAGTTCAGGCAGATCTTCATTCATCAAGTCGATCTCCTTCTCAAGTTGTTCGACTTCGGCTTCGGTGACGCGCGGCTGCTTGGGATGGACGTCTTCGGGAAGCGTGGCGAGAATGGAACCGAGGTTGAAGAGTTCATGCTGCACGCGGCGCAGGATCGCGGTGAGAATGCCCACCTGCGGGTTGCGCGGTGCCAGCTCTTCGGTCGAGATGCAGGCGATCCCGATGAACGAGTTCAACTCGTCGACCGTGCCATAGGCATCGATGCGCAGCGCGTCTTTCTGTACGCGCTGGCCGCCCACCAGGCTGGTCTCGCCCGTGTCTCCTCGTTTCGTATAGATGCGGTTTAGCGCGAGGCGGGGTTCGTTGAAAGTTTTGTCGGACACTGTTTCATTATCGCGGGTTATCGCGGGTCATCCCATGCCAACGGAATGCCAACGGACGGATCGCGGTAGTCTGACAGTAATGACGTCACCCGGCCCGTTCTATCAGTCAGGCCCGGCATTGATCGAAGACATTGAGACCACGCTGGCTGCTACGCCAACGCTGTGGTGGCTGGGCCGGTCGGGCTTTGCGATTCGGTTTGCCAACATCACGTTCTACGTTGACCCCGTGCTCGAGGAGCCGTTTCTCGATCCCAGCGCGATCCATAACGCCGACCTCATTCTCACCACGCACGCCCACCCAGGCCACATGCACGCAGCCACATTGCAGGCGATGCTCGGCGCTTCGCGCAACGTGAAGATCGTGATGCCGAAAAGCGCCGCCGATCACGCGCATGCGCTGGGGATTCCGTACCATCGTATGACGACGACCGATTCCGACCTGCGGGTCGAGTACTTCAAGGATGGTTTGTACGGTCGCGTCTACGCCGTGCCGTCCGCGCATCCAGATCTGAATTGGACGCCGATCGGCGGCTACCCGCAGCTTGGTTACTTGATTCGCTTCGATCGCTGGACCATCTATCACGCAGGCGACAGCGTTCCCTATGAAGGCTTGGCGGATCGCCTGAAGGTCTATAACGTGAACGTGGCGTTGCTGCCGATTTCAGGCAAGGCGAACTTCACGATTCAGCAAGCGGCGCAATTAGCAGGGGATATCGGCGCGGAGTGGGTGGTGCCGATGCATTACGGCGATGGTGACGAGAGCCGCTTCGTGGCGCACCTGCTGGGGCAGCGTCCAGAGCAGGCGTTTAAGGTTTTCAAGCAGGGTGAAAAGTGGACGCTGCCGGCGTCGCAGATGGGGTGATTCGAGCCTTAGCATTGTTTTGCGGGGCGAACTCGAATAAGGCGAAGTACAATTCAATAGGTAATCCACGAGTGCGGAATGGTGAGTTCAATGACTGTGACGATTCAACTCTCGGACGAAAAGGCGGCTGCGCTCAAAGCCAGTGCTGCCGCCGAAGGGCTAACCATGGAGGGCTGGTTAGAACGAATGGCCGAACAGCAGGTGAATATAGCCTCGATCGCCCATTTGCAGAAGACAGATCCTGCAGAGTGGGCCAAGCGATTCGACGGGTGGGTGGGAAGCCACGACGTGAATACGCCTGTTCTGTCTGAGGACGCCATGAGCCGTGACAGCATCTATACAGACCGGGCCTAAGACGTGCTCGTCGACACCGGTCCGCTTCTTCGCCTACTCCAGCCGCTCCACCCGCAACATGAAATTGTTCGCGCCGCCATCAACTCTCTCACGGCGCAGGGGAACCAACTCCACGTTGTGGCCCAGAATCTCATCGAGATTTTGGCCAGGCAATGCAAAAGCAAAAGGCGCGAGCCGAAGCCCGCGCCTGTCGTTACTGCCTTCTGATAGGACTAGTCCTTCTTCTCGATCCGCATCCCGTAAAACGAACGCCACACGAAGAACATCGACACCAGGAGGAAGGCGGCCGACAAAACGTTGGTCATCGTCGCGCCCTGCTCTTTGGTCAGCTCGACGGCCAGCTCGACAGCCAGCAAGCCGAACAAGGTGGTGAACTTGATGATCGGGTTGAGCGCCACCGACGACGTATCCTTGAACGGATCGCCGACCGTGTCGCCGACGACGCAGGCGTCGTGCAGCGGAGTTCCCTTTTGCTTCAGCTCCGTCTCGACGATCTTCTTGGCGTTGTCCCAGGCTCCGCCGGCGTTGGCCATGAAGATGGCCTGATAGAGACCGAACAGCGCGATGGAGATCAGGTAGCCGATGAAGAAGAACGGCTCCACGAAGGCGAAGGCCAACGTCGCGAAGAAGACGACGAGGAAGATGTTGAACATACCCTTCTGCGCGTACTCAGTGCAGATCTGGACGACTTTCTTCGAGTCGGCGACGCTTGCTTTTGTCGAACCTTCGAGGTCGATGTTCGCTTTAATGAACTCGACGGCGCGATAGGCTCCGGTGGTGACGGCCTGGATCGATGCGCCGGTGAACCAGTAAATGATGGATCCGCCGGTGATCAGACCGAGCAGGAACGGCGGGTGCAGAATCGAAAGCTTCTGGATGTCGGCGGTGAGGCCGTTGGTGAGCGAAACGATGATCGAGAAGATCATCGTGGTCGCGCCGACGACGGCGGTGCCGATCAGCACCGGCTTCGCGGTCGCCTTGAAGGTGTTGCCCGCGCCGTCGTTTTCTTCGAGGTTCTCTTTTGCCTTTTCGAAGTTAACGTCGAAGCCGAAATCTTTCTTCAATTCCGCTTCGATGCCCTTGATCGATTCGATCTGCGAGAGTTCGTAGACGCTCTGCGCGTTGTCGGTGACGGGACCGTAGGAGTCGACGGCGATGGTCACGGGGCCCATGCCGAGGAAGCCGAAGGCGACGAGACCGAAGGCGAAGACCGCGGGGGCGATCATCAGCGAAGCGAGACCCATCATCGAAACCCAGTAGGCGATGCTCATCAGGATCATCAGCGCGAGGCCCAGCCAGTAGGCGCTGAAGTTACCGGCAACGAGTCCGGAGAGAATGTTCAGAGACGCGCCCCCTTCGCGCGAAGAGGTGACGACTTCTTTCACGTGCGCCGATTCGGTGGAGGTGAAGACCTTCACGAGTTCGGGGATGATGGCACCGGCGAGAGTTCCGCAGGTGATGACGGTCGACAGCTTCCACCAGAGCGTGTCATCGTTGCCGATGTTCGGGATCAACAGGTACGAGACGGCGTACGTGGCGGCCACCGAAATGATGGAGGTGAGCCAGACGAGGAACGTGAGCGGCGCTTCGTAGTTAAACTTCGCGAGGCCGTCGTAGCGGCTCTTGGCGATGGCTTCGTTGATGAAGTAGGAGATTCCGGAAGCGATCACCATCATGACGCGCATGACGAAGATCCAGACGAGCAGTTCGACCTGCACGAGTTCGCTCTTCACGGCGAGCAGGATAAAACTGATGAGCGCGACGCCGGTGACGCCGTAGGTTTCAAAGCCGTCGGCCGAGGGTCCAACCGAATCGCCTGCGTTGTCGCCCGTGCAATCGGCGATGACGCCAGGGTTGCGCGCGTCGTCTTCTTTGATCTTGAAGACGATCTTCATGAGATCGGCGCCGATGTCGGCGATCTTGGTGAAGATGCCGCCCGCGACGCGGAGGGCCGCCGCGCCCAGCGATTCACCAATCGCGAAGCCGATGAAGCAGGGTCCCGCGTAATCGCCGGGCACAAACAAGAGGATGAACAACATCAGGACCAGTTCGACCGAGATCAGCAACATGCCGATGCTCATGCCGGCCTTCAGCGGAATCGCATAACAGGGATACGCGATGCCCCGCAAGCTGGCAAACGCGGTCCGCGAGTTGGCGAACGTGTTGACGCGGATTCCGAACCAGGCGACACCGTAGCTGCCCATGATGCCGATCACTGAGAACGCCAGAATGATCGCGACCTTCATCGCATCCATGTGACGGAGGACGCCGAAGTAGACGCCCATGATCACGGCGATAAAGGCCCACAGGATGGCGAGGAACCTGCCTTGCGTTTCGAGGTAGGTTTTGCAGGTTTCGTAAATCAGCTCAGAGATTTCGCGCATGGAACTATGCACGGGCATATTCTTGAGCTCTTGGAAAATCATCAGGCCGAACAGCAGGCCGAGGACGCAGATGCCGATGCCGCCCAGTAGCAGGGTGTGGCCATCGACGCCCAGAAATTGGGCAGTACCGAGGTTCGGCAGTTTGAGATCGGTTTCCGAGGCCAATGCCGCGGGTGCGGTCGCGACGACAAGCAGCGCGAGCGCGAAAAGAAGGGTGAGCGCGCGTCGACAGACGGCGGACAACGGGGTCATGGACATACTTAACTCCTCCAACGGGAACTCAAAGGAACCGAGCGGCGACAGCTCCGCCGGACGGCAAACTGTCACGATACCTTAATATCAGTCACTTGGCAACCATTCGAAGGCCCTATCGGCGCATTTTATCGATGTTTTTTGGCTAGTACCGGTGGGTTGGCCCGGTTGACCCATTGACCTAGCATTTTCTAATCCGAGAATGAGCCTGAAGGGGGAAGAGTCAGGTTGGGACGCTGCTGGGGTCCTTTCTGTGTTTTTTGGTTTCGTTTTTTGAAAGA
>JAYVTO010000129.1:0-48220 GCA_043788745.1 Acidobacteriaceae bacterium | reverse complement strand
TCTTTCAAAAAACGAAACCAAAAAACACAGAAAGGACCCCAGCAGCGTCCCAACCTGACTCTTCCCCCTTCAGGCTCATTCTCGGATTAGAAAATGCTGAACGCGAGGAGCGCTTTGTGGCCGTTCCAGCCCAAGCTGGATCCCAATAATTGATTTCCGAACCTGCTCTCGTCGAGCTCCAGCGCCAGATCATTCAAGATGCCCGATTCGTCGCCGCCGGTTGGCGTACGATGCAAAACTATGTTGGCCGGACCCGTCTCGATTACTCGGAAGAAGTGCTCTGTCCTCGCGCAGAAGACCTGCCTGAACGGATGGACGACTGGATGACCATGGTTCACAAGATCTACAATTCGACGCCGTCTTCTTAGGCGCGCAGAAAATATTGGACATGCCGGATGCCCGGCTGGGCTTGCGCACACGCCTCGTTTTGCAGCATGGCGGCCGCCGCGCGAAGGGAACGCGTAAATTGCTCGCCGAAGTCACAGACCGGGAACTACAGAGAGTCGAGCGTATCGCGGAGGAGCGAGAACGGGATTGGTGATCCGCCGCTGGCCATCGACGAACTGGACGATTGAATCGACTCGTCGTCGGCCGGAGTTTTGATGAACTGCGAACCTACTTCTTCGGTGCCGAAACGGTGATATTCCGGAACTTCAGGCCGCCGGTGTGATCGCCCTGGATGTAGAATGGCCCGGGTTCGCCTTCGTTCCCATCGAGCGCTCCGCCGGTGATTCCTTCGATCTCCTGATGGTCGATTGTCGTCACGCCATTGCGGACCACCGTCACGGTGCGGCCTACCAGCGTCACGTCGAAGGTGTCCCAGACGTCGGTTTTGCGGGGCAGGTCGCCTTTCGGGGCGATGCGGCCATAGATGGAGCCGATGCGGCGCTCCGGGGGATTCGAGGGCAGGGGTTCCGATTCCAACTGGATCTCATACCGCCCGCGCAGATAGAATCCGCTATTCGCGTGGTCCGGATAGTAGACCTCGAAGTGCAGCTTGAAGTCTTCGAACTTGCGTGTCGAAGCCAGATTCGCGCCCTTCGCTTCGTTGGTGAGATAGCCGTCTTTCACCACCCAATGGCTGTTCGCCGGATTGCCCAGCGGGACCCAGCCTTCTAAGGTCTTGCCATCGAAAATCGCTTCCGGCTTGGACCAATTCTTCGGTTCGGGACGATTCAGTGCCGGCGCGCGAACGCCATTCAACGCGGTCGCAGCCCCGTTGCGAACCTCTTCTCCCGAAATCTTGTCGCCGCTTGCCGCAAGAGTCCAAGTGACCGTGTTGGAAAGCTTCAATACCAGCTTGCCGCCGTCGATCGCAGCTTCTTTCA
The DNA here is from genome assembly GCA_043788745.1 of Acidobacteriaceae bacterium. Lineage (GTDB taxonomy): Bacteria > Acidobacteriota > Terriglobia > Bryobacterales > Bryobacteraceae > JBBQWZ01. The sequence continues at coordinate 46,892 of JAYVTO010000129.1, read as the reverse complement.
CCTTGAAGACGTTTCCGCCGGTCGGCTGATACCATACCTCGACGCCTCCGCTGGTCTCGGTGATGCCCAACCAGGTAGCGCGATTCGGACCCATATTGAAATCCCAACGGCCGACAAAGGGCTTCGGCTGGGCGAATAGAGAGGTGAGGAAGGTGGACGCAAGAAAGAGTCCGGCAACAAGCTTCATAGTTGGAGTTTAGTACAAGTCGCACAGGCCCATGCCCGTGATCGAGCACGCGGTGCCGGGGCACAGCACGGCATCAGCAGGCTGGACAATCGTTTCGCAAACAATCGAGGAGTCGATGGCGTGGACGTGTCAGACATTGAGCCTGAGAGTTACTTCCCGAGAGAATCTTAGAGCAGAGCGGGTATGAGGCTACGCGTCCATCAAAATCGGGAGCAGATCCGCCACTGGGTCCGATTGCACTCCGTCCAAATCCAAGTACCGTGGATCGAGCATGCGGTCCGGCTGCAGGTTCCCGATCGCCGACAGCATGGTCTCCTGAAGATGCGGATGCTCTTTCTCGAGATCTTTGAACATGTCGCGCAGGTTGCGGCGCACGGTTCCCGTACGCTCCGAACAGCCGCAGGGAATCACGGGGGCGCCTAGCGACGCTGTATACGCTGTTGTCAGCGTCTCCGGAACGTAGCAGAGCGGCCGAATCAGCCGGAAGTCTTTCTGGCGAGAATAGGTCACGGGCGGCAGCGCGGAGACGCGGCCAGTGAACATCACGTTGCGGAGGAACGATTCGCAGAAGTCGTCCGCCGTGTGGCCGAACGCGATGACGTTCGCGCCCAGCGTTTTCACGAGTTCGTAGACGGAGCGGCGGCGATAGCGTGAACAGAGGTCGCAGCCGTGCGTCGGCTGCTGCTCAAGCAACCGAAAGCTCGGATTGTCGCGATGATACGTCCAATCGATATTGCGCGACTTCAACCATTCGCCCAAAGGCTCAAACGGCTTCAGGAACTTGCCCTGCTCAATCGTAAAGGCACAGACCGAAAACTGAATCGGGGCCCGCTTCTGCAACAGAAGCAGGGCGTCGAGCATGGTGATGGAGTCTTTGCCGCCGGAGAGCGCAACAGCGACGCGATCGCCATCGCGGATCATCTTGAAGCGATGGATCGCGTCGCCGACTTTGTGCAGAAGTTGTTTTTCGAGGTCCAAGCTACAAGTATAGCGGGGCTTCCCGCCGCGGTCCGGTTTTGATCGCGGAAAGCACTGGTTTCTCAGTCCCGATGCGGAATCGGAACAGATGGAGCGATAAGACCCGCACCGGCAACACGACGCTTGGTGGGCTGCGGAGCCGGGACCGCGCCAAAGAAAGACGGACGGGCGGCGTCCGGCGAGTCTGCCCGTTTGAAGGAATGATTCCGGCTGCTTGCGCCGGAAATTGGAAGCCTAAATTAGCGCTTGAAGTACGCAGCGTTCCGGGGGGTGAAGTCGTTCCACTTCTCCGGCAGATCGTCGAGCGCGAAGATTGCTGAAACCGGGCATACCGGCACGCAGGCACCGCAGTCGATGCACTCCACTGGATCGATGTAGATCATCTCTTCGGTAGCGAACTGCGCTTCATCCTTTTTGGGGTGAATGCAATCTACAGGACACGCGTCAATGCAAGCCGCATCTTTGGTTCCGATGCAAGGTTCAGCAATTACATAAGCCATACTTTGGGTTCTCTTACCAATCCAGGAGCCGTGAGGCAGGGGGTTAAACCGTTAGGTTAGCACAGTACCCGTCATTATTTCGGTCCATCTTACGGCGCACAAAGTCACCGATATGGGTTTCTGTGCGCAGGATGTGCACACTGGAGATCAGTGAAACCCATGACGGGAATGACGACGAAAACCACGCAGCGAGGGGCGATGCCCAATGAGAAGCCTGGTCCGGAGAAGAGCGGGGCGCGCGGTGCATCTGAGGCAAAGAGGCACGCGCAGCCGGCAGAAGCGGTGCAGGGCTTTATGGACGGCATCCTGCTGAAGCCAAAGGTTGACTTCCATGTCCTTCTCATCGAGGACCATCCCGACGAGGCGGCCCGGATTCGCGAGTGGCTGGAAAACTCTCGCGACCCCGCCTTCACGTTGGAACTGGCTACGGCGCTGTCTTCGGGCCTCGAATGCCTCGAGCGTGCCCACTTCGATCTTGTCCTGGTTGATCTCAACATCGAAGGCGCGCCAGGGTTACTGTCCTTACGCGCCGCCCGTGCGGCCGCGCCGAACACCCCCACGATCGCCCTGTCGGAGAGTCCAGGCGTCGCGAAGGAAGCCATGCTGCTGGGCGCTTCGGACCTGCTCATCCGGGGCGAGTTCAATGGCAGCATGCTGATCCAGTGCATGGAAGATTCGCGGGTCCGGCGCTTTCGCCGGGAGTCCCGTGAGGACCAGCCGAGCCCGTTGCTACCATAGCGGCGTGCGTTCGGCGCACTTCGCACAATGGCGATTCATGTTCTTCAAAACCGGGAAGCCCTTGGGCAAACTGCCGCCCGCGACATCTCCGCCTGCATTCGGGGGCTGCTGAAGACCAAGCCGCGCATCGCGATTCTCTTCGCGGCGGCACCCTCGCAGAACGAAACCCTGGCTGCTCTCGCGACGGACCACGGCGTGGACTGGTCTCGCGTTACCGCGTTCCACCTCGACGATTACGTGGGCCTGTCTGAAACTGCACCCGCTTCGTTCCGCAGCTATATCCGCAAACACGTCGTCGAGCCACTCGGGATCGCCGAGTTCCATGCGCTTGCGGGCGACGCGCCGGACGCCGCTGCGGAGTGCCGCCGCTACGCGGAGTTGCTCGACGACGCGAAGCCTGATGTAGCGCTGCTTGGAATCGGTGAGAACGGGCATCTGGCTTTTATCGATCCGCCGTGGTGCAATTTCGAAGATCCAAACCTGGTGCGCGTTGTGTCATTGGACGAAGCCTGCCGCATGCAGCAAGTGGCCGATGGCTGTTTTCGGACGGTCGATGCGGTACCGAGCCAAGCGCTTTCTCTCACGATCCCGGCCATGCTGCGGACGCCGAATCTGTTCGTCATGGTTCCCGGAACACGAAAGGCGGAGGCGGTGCGCGCGGCGCTAGAGGGTCCGTTGACGACGGCGTGTCCAGCGTCGGCGTTGCGGACGGCAGCGCGCGTCGAAATCTATCTCGACCGCGATTCCGCGCGCTTGCTTGCTACTTCTTCTTCGGTTTGAGGATGAAGGTGGTCTCGCCGGGCCGCGCCAGGTTCAATTCTTTGCGCACGACGTTATCGCGTTCGCTCTGGCTGCTCTTCACCTGCTGCAGCTGCTTGCGCAGCCGTTCGTTCTCTTCTGCCTGCGCCGCGTTTTCCTTCTGCAGGTGCTGAATGTCCTCACGCTTCTTCAGCAGAGAAAGCACGCCCTCCGGACCGCGCAGAGTGGCGAAAATGAAGAAACCGGCGAGCGCGAAGACGACCGGGTACGTCGCGCGGCGCGTCCAAACGCTGCCGCCCGTCTCCCACCACTTGATCGCGCGATCGCTAAGGTTCATCGAGAAGGCCCACCTATGGTTATAATCCGGATTCGCCAAAAGATCCAGTCGCGAGTTTCTTCATGACCGGCAAATTAGTCGTCTTCAGCACCGCGGCATCCGTCGAACAGGCGGAAATGCTGGCTCGCGCGCTTGTCGAAGCGCGTCTCGCTGCCTGCGTCAATCTTGTCCCGCAGATCCGAAGCATCTACCGTTGGCAAGGCGCGGTGCAAGAGGACACGGAAGTGCTGTTGATCATCAAGACCCGCCGCGAACTGCTGGCGCAAGTACAGGAGACGATCGCGCGGCTTCACAGCTATTCCGTGCCGGAGTCGATTGCCGTTGCCATCGCCGACGGCTCTGCGGCGTATCTCGATTGGATCGATCGTGAGACGCAAATCGAAGGTTGAGCAAGTGTAGTGCGCCTCAAAATCCCCCGGTATCATGTCGCGTACGGGCGCGGTTCGGTGCTTTACGCCGAATCGCGACCGCAGGGCGGTGAATTGCCAAGTCGCAGGACATGCGCCGCACTACACTCCTAGAACCCTTGGGATGATTCCGACCCGGCACGGACGACCGGCGAGGTACACTTTCCCTTAGAATTGACTTTCGCATTGGGAGTGCCTATGCCAGCTGACTTCGCAGCCATCCTCGCGGCGCTCAAGCCGATTCTAGTGAAACACGCGAAGAAACTCACCGTGGATACAGACTCCGAAACAAACTACTCCCTCTCCGCGAAGTCGCCTTCCCCGTTTCCCCAACACAAAGGCAAACCGATGTGGTTCGGCGGAATCCGCGTCGGCAAATCGTACGTAAGCTTCTACCTCATGCCGCTCTACACAGGAAAGATGGACATCTCGGCGGAGTTGAAGAAACGCATGCAAGGCAAATCCTGTTTTAACTTCAAGACGGTTCCGGAGGCGGCACTCGTAAGGGAGTTGAAAGCGCTGACGGCATCGGGTCTAAAGCAGTACGCGGAGCGGAAGTGGCTTTAGCGGCGCGTTCCGTACGGCAACGTCGTGCATCAGTTGGCCATCGCGCTTGACGCATCGGACACAACTGTCCGATATTGGCTTTGTGAGACGTGGCGAGTTCTAGCGGCGGGTGCTGCGGCTGGCGAGACAACGGAGGATCTCTTGCGTGTTCATTGCCGACAAAGGCAGAGGGAGTCACGGGCGGCTGTACTTGGGGTCGGAATTTACGACCTTGAAGGACCGGTCGGCCGCGATCTACTAGCGAAGATGTGCCGCGACTTGAACCTCGATCCGCGTGATTTGTGAGGGGAGAACCGATGTCTGCGTTTGCATATCCTGCAAGATTCACGAAAGGCAAAGATGGCAGAATTCTGGTCGAGTTCATCGACCTCCCGCGCGTCAGCACCGACGGCAAGGATTTCGAGGAGGCGCTCGAAGAGGCCATGGACGCATTAGGGTCGGATCTCTCGATTCGGTTGTCGCTTAGAGACGAGATTCCTAAGCCGTCTGCCGTGAAGCGTGGCCAGCGCCTTGTTTCAGTTCCCCAATGGCTCGCACCGAAGCTGGCGCTGTTTCTCTCCATGCGCGATCGGCAAGTGAATAATTCTGAATTGGCAAGGAGGCTTGGCGTTCACGAACGCGTGATCCGCCGGATGCTTGACCCCGAACACGCTTCGAAACCCGCAAAGATTCAGGCCGCCGTTGCGTCCCTCGGCAAACAAATGACGCTAGAAGTTTGCGACGCCGCCTGATCGGCGCGTTGCCCGTCCGGCCCGGGCATTCCCCGCGGGCGCGGATGCTACCGCGCTTGAAGTGAGTCGAGGTACCAGCGATAGGTCGTGGCGACTCCATCGTTGAGGCCGATCTTTGCGGTCCAGCCTGCGGCCTTTGCGCGCGACACATCGAGCAGCTTTCGGGGAGTCCCGTCTGGTTTCGTGCTGTCGAATGCGAGTTCGCCTTGGAATCCGGTAATGCTCGCGAGCAACTCGGCCAGCTCGCGGATTGTGACGTCGGCGCCGGTCCCCACGTTGACGATCTCAGGGCTGTCGTACGTCTCCATGAATAGGACGGCGGCCGCGGCGAGATCGTCGACATGCAGGAACTCCCGCCGCGGCGTGCCCGACCCCCAAATCGAGACGCTCGGCGCGTTCGTGAGTTTCGCTTCGTGAAACTTGCGCAGCAGCGCGGGCAGCACATGCGAGCTGGTGAGGTCGAAGTTGTCGCCTGGCCCATAGAGATTCGTGGGCATCAGGCTGATGGCGGAGAATCCGTACTGCTCGCGATAGGCTTCGGCCATCTTGAGGCCCGCGATCTTCGCGACGGCATACCATTGATTGGTCGGTTCCAGCGCGCCCGTGAGCAGACTGTCTTCGTGGATCGGCTGCGGCGCGAACTTCGGATAGATGCAGGACGAGCCCAGGAACTCAAGCTTCTTGACCTTGGCTTTCCAGGCCGAGTGAATCACGTTCGTCTGGATCGCCAGGTTATCGCGCAGGAACTCGGCGGGCGCTTGTGAGTTGGCCAGGATGCCGCCGACTTTTGCCGCTGCCAGAAAGACGTATTCGATCGATTCCGATTGAAAGAAAGCGTCCACTTGCGCCTGGTCGGTGAGGTCGACTTCGGCACGTGTCTTCGTAATGAGATTTGAGAATCCCCGGGCGCGTAGCGCGCGGAGGATGGCGGATCCGACCATGCCGCGATGGCCGGCTACAAAAATACGGCTGAAGGGGTTCACCTTCCTATTATGGCTGTGCGGGAAAAATTCGGCCGCGGCCGGAGTCTTTTTGCCTCGCCCGCGCGTCTCTTTGAGAAGCAGGTCTGTTGCGAGCCGACTGCTGTTCGAGGGCTCCCGCAGGCCATCGCCCGATGCCAGATCAACCGGTATGCGTCCCCGGCTGAGAGAGCGATCCGGATAGGCTTCCGGCTAAACTTCGGTTAACCTCCGACTAAACTAAAGACACGATGGGATTTACGATGCGCTTGATGACCACTATTCTGCTGGCTGGGTTCGTTTCGTTGGGATGTGCGCAGGATGACCTGTTTCAGAAAGCCCCGCCAGCGGTCGACGCTGCGTTGCGGCCGAGGGTCTCGAAGTTCTATCAGGCCCACGTCAACGCGAAGTTCCGCGTGGCCGACACCGTGGTCGCCGAGGAAGCCAAGGACGAATTCTTTGCTATGGCGAAGCCCGTCTACCAGACCTTCGAAATCATTAAGATCAACTATTCGGCGAACTTCACGAAGGCCACCGTCGTGACGGTGGTGAAGCGAGAACTCACCATTCGGGGTAACAAGTTCCCTGCTCAGGCGCCGGTGACTTCGACCTGGAAAGTGATCGACGGGCAGTGGTTCTGGTATGTCGACGAAATGGCGAGCAAGGAACTGGCGACTCCGATGGGCACGATGCATCCGGGGCCACCCTCCGGCCGGCCGGAGGGTATGCCGAAGGATTTCAGCGCGATGATGGAGGATCCGAAGCGACGCGAGGCATTGGTCCAGTCGTTGCTGAAGAAGGTTTCCGTAAACAAGACAGAGATCGTGTTTCCGGCGGATAAGGCAGCGGCAGAGACCGTTGAGATTACGAACTCGCTCGACGGGCCGATTAAGCTCGAGATGGTCGTGAATGGCAAGCCGGCCGGCCTGACTGCCACGGTCGATTCGCTCGACGTTGCCGCGGGCGGCAAGACGATGATCCGACTCAAGTATGTCCCCGGGAAGGAACCCGCCAAAGGAACGGCGAATCTCGTGATCAGCGTCCAGCAGACAGCGCAAGTGTTCGATATCCCGGTCCGCTTCCCAGGGAAGTAGCTTTGGCGTTCTGCGTGCAAGGACTCTGGGCGGAGGCTCAGAGCCAGCATGGTCAAGACAGTTACAAGCGGCGTGCCCACTTCGCCGATACCACCGTCGTCAATCCCGCGACAAGGGCGCCGGTCCGAAGGAACCTCGTTCGATCAACAACTTTCCGGCGCATTGCAGCAATATCTGAAGTCCAGTGGGATTGACACGGGCAAGGCGCAGATCAGCATCGCGCCGTCTACGGCAAGCCCAAAAAATGGCGCAGCCAGCGGGACGCGGCAATTCGTTGTCACGGTTAGCGATGGCACGGCGGCCGGTTCGGCACCTCCGGCTGGCCGGACTGCGGCAACCGCGGCACCACCAAAAGCGACGACTCCCGCCAGTGCGAACCCGCCCGCGACCACCCCGGCGGGAAAGCCGTTGCCACCTTCGCTAGGCTTCCTGCATATCATCCAGCCGGATATTGTGATTCCAGCGAAGCCGCCGGTTATTCTCAAGACCCCGATGGATCGCTATTGGGCGTCTCAGCCGGAAGCTGTTCAGGTCTTAAAGGACATGGACGACCCGGCCGCGCGAAGACTGAAGGCATGGGATCTGGCAATGCAGGGCCACACGATCGATGTTCCGATCATGGTGTGGGGATGGGATCCGCAGTACACGATGGAGCTGCGACAGAGCTACGGCTACACGTGGGTGCCCTCGGCGTTGCAGGATACGGTCAAAGTCGCACCTGGACTGCAGATGCCGGGGATGCCATCCTATGATCCGAACCACCCGCCACCAGGTTCGATTCGGGTCCAGACGGACTTCGTTTGAGGTTAGATGCCAGCCAGACCTTGTGCCACGTTGATGATCTGGCGACCCAACTGCAATCCGATCCGTGGAAGCATTAGCAATGCGGGCAGCGAGGCGCGCAGGGGCGTGCGGCTAAGGCCGTCGAGCGCGAGCAGCACGAGCATCGGGGATAGCGTGCGGCCGAAGGCGTAGACGTCGCCCCAGGCGTCGTGATTGCGCAGGAAGATCGTCAGCACGGCGTACAGGTATAGTGCGATGGCGGGCGGATCAGTGGCTTGGGCGCTTGCCTTCTTCCAAATGGAGTGCAAAGCGAACACGATTCCAATGGCTCCGACGAAGTCGAAAACCTGGGCGGCAATCGCGATCCACTTCCCGAGGGCGTACGTGCTCGGGGTGATGAGACGCCAGATCAGGCCTTCGAACGGATAGACGCCGAGCCAGTCGAAATTTTCGGGTTCCGTGTGGCGGGCACAAAATAGAGCCCAACCGAGGGCGGGAAGGACCGCGAGTGTGAAGACGGCGGCGAGCGACAGTGGGCGAAGCCCGCCAGCGCTTGGAGCAGCATCTCCGCCACTGTTTTCCATGGCATTTATGGCGGTGGCGTCAAGAGCCGTGCCGGATTGAGGTGCGGGTTTCACCGAAAAGCGAGAAGACAGTGAGGTGAGTAGCGAGAGCGCGACGGCGGCGGCAAGCGCGGCGCCAGTTTCGCGTGTCAGTGCCGCCAAGGCGCACACGATCCAGAGCGCGATCCAACGTTTCTCGCGCCAATACAATACGAAGCCAACGCAGAATGCGGCGAGGGCGCCGTCGGTGAGGATTCTGTCGATTGATACTATTACCGAAGGGGCGAGGAGGAAGAACAGGCCCGTCCATGGCGATAGGCCCAGCAGAAGCGCCAGGCGGGCGAGCCAATAGACACCCAGTCCGGTGAACGCGACGACCACGCCGATGAGCGTAGCGTCGATGCGCGAGTCGTCGCCGAACGAAGCCGCCCAGGCGACGAGGGACACCAGCGCCCGCCGGTATCGCAGACGCGGCGCGTCGATGCTTTTGGCAAGGGCTTTTTCAAAGAACGGATCATGGGCAATGTAGTGGTAGGCTTGGCCGTCGTAGCCGGAGCTGTTGCGGAAGATGGCGATGTTCTCGTGCGAAAGAGCGGCCGGTGGCGGCAGGCGTTCGCCGGTACAGAAGAGCGCGGTCCAATTCCGCTGGTAGCTATATCGAACCGTCAACAACAACCAGCCGGAGACCAGCCCGATGGCGACGAGCGCGGGCAGCAGGCAGCGCACGAAGGGCGTCCCCCCCACGGTCCGACCAGTTGTCAATTGCGAGCTCAACACTCGCACCATGTCGCGGAGATCCAGCAGACGGGACCAAGTTGCCTTGTGGTGCTGCGCTTCGAGGAGCGTTCTCCGTCGGAACTGATCGTCGAGTGGCGCATGAGTCACCTATTTTGGCACGGAAGAAACAGTGGTTCTCAATACAGCACGCGTGTTCGGATTGTGCCACCCACTTGTTCCAGGCGCTTCTTGAGTTGCAGAGTCCGGGCCCGTTCGCCGCCTTCGATGTCAATCACGACGTAACCGATGGCGGAGGTTGTCCGCAGATACTGGCCGGTGATGTTGATCTTCAGCGAGGATAACGCCGCGTTTACCTCGGATAGGACTCCTGGCTTGTTGCGGTGGATGTGCAGAAGCCGATGCTTGCCGGCTTGTTCCGGCAAGGAGACCTCGGGAAAATTGACGGCTGAAAGCGTCGACCCGTTGTTGCTATAGCGGATCAGTTTGTCGGCGACTTCGACGCCGATATTCCGCTGTGCTTCTTGCGTGCTGCCTCCGACGTGCGGCGTTAGGATGACGTTCTCCCTACCGCGCAGCGGCGACTGGAATTCCTCACTCACGCTCTTGGGCTCTTTGGGGAACACGTCGATGGCCGCTCCGGAGATCTTGCCGGCATCGAGCACTGCCACCAAGGCATCGATATCGACCACGCTGCCGCGAGACGCATTGATCAGGCGCGCGCCGGGCTTCATGGCGGCGAAATCCCCTGCGCCGAACATCTTCTTTGTACGCGGCGTTTCCGGAACGTGAAGCGTCACAACGTCGGCGATCGCCAGCAATTCATCCAGACTGCCCGCTGGCCGCGCGTTCCCGAGTGCGAGTTTGGTTTCGATGTCGTAGTAGACGACCTGCATGCCAATCGACTCCGCCATGACGCCAACCTGCGTGCCGATGTGGCCGTAGCCGACGATACCGAGCGTCTTGCCGCGGACCTCGTGCGAGTTTTCAGCCGACTTGTCCCAGCCGCCGCGGTGCGCGAGTGCGCTGCGCCGCGGAATGCCGCGCATCAAAAAGATAGCTTCTGCGATTACGAGTTCGGCAACGCTACGCGTGTTCGAGAAGGGCGCATTGAACACAGGTATGCCCAGGCGCTGGGCGCATTCGAGATCCACCTGATTGGTGCCGATGCAGAAACAACCAATGCCGATCAGCTTCGGTGCCTGTTCAAGAACAGCAGCCGTCAACTGGGTGTTCGAACGGATGCCGATGAAGTAGGCGTCGCGCACCGAGGCGATCAGCTTCGCTTCAGGCAGCGCCTTGGGATGTTGCTCAATGGCGGTGTAGTGGTCCGCCTCGAAGGCAGCGACGGCCGTGGGATGGATGCCCTCTAGGAGAAGGATCTTGATTTTGTCTTTGCGGAGAGATGGCTGTATCAATTTTCAGGGTAGCGTACCGGGCGGAGCGCCTCCGTCACTACTGGTGGAGCGCCTCCGTCACTACATTCGAAGCGCCGTTAGGGGATCTACCCTTGCGGCTCTGATGGCTGGCACCAGGGCGGCGACGGTGCCTACTAGCGCCAGGCCTAGCGAGGTTCCGACATAGAATACGGGATCGAGGCGTTGGACTTCGGGCATGATGGATTGGATTAGCCTCGAGGCCAGGAAGGCGAGGGCGATGCCGGGGACGAGGCCTGCCAGGACGAGGAAGATTCCGCGATGGAGGACGAGGTTGACGATGGCTTTACGGTCGGCTCCGAGGGCGACTCGGACGCCGAATTCTTTGGTTCTTTGGGTGGTGGCGAAGGAGATAACTCCGTAGACTCCGACGGCGGCCATGATGAGGGCGAGGACGCCGAAGCCGACGAGCATCTGGCAAAGGATGCGATAGGGGGTGAACTGATCGTCGGATCGCTCGGGGATGGGCATGATGTCGTGGACGGGCGCGGTGCGGTCGACGGCGGCGAGCAGACGGCGGACGGCGGGGGCCAGGGCGATTGGATCGCTTTGGGCCCGAATCACGAAACAGATCTCCGTCGACGGCGCTTGCGCTTGCGGAACGTAGATCTGCCAGCGGCCAGGCGGGAGGTCGGGGCGATCCTGCATTTCTTTTACGACTCCGACGATCTCGGCGACGCGGTCTTTGAAGCGGCCGAGGATAAGGCGCTGGCCGATGGGATTGCGGTCCGCGAAGAGTTCGCGAGCGACGGCATCATTAATCATTACGACGCTGGGAGCAGTGGCGCTGTCGCGGTCTTCAAACGTTCGGCCGGCGAGCACAGGATTGCGCATGGTGGCGAAGAACGCCGGGCTGACAGAGTTGAAGCCTGCGATCGGCGCTTTGCGTTCGGTCTGCTCGCCGCGGCCCTCGACGCGAATGCTGGAGCCGCCGCCTTCTTGTCCAAAGGGAATGAAGCGCGCCGCAGCGGGGGCTCCAGCTTGGGGCAAAGTGGCGAGGGTCGCCAGGCTCTTTTCGACAAACTGGGCACGCGCGAGCGGAGTGCCGTACTGCTTGGCGTCGAGGGAAACGCGGAACGAGAGCAAATTCTCTTCGATGAAGCCGGGGTCGCGGGCCCAAAGGTTGCGGAAGCTCTGAATAAGCTCTCCAGTTACGATCAGCAGCAGCGTCGCGAGCAGGATTTGGCCAACAACCATAGCGCTACGCATGCGGCCGTGGCGGGTTCCGGCGCTGGCGGACGCACCACCGTCTTTGAGCATTGAAGCGAGATCGACGCGGATGCCCTCGAGCGCAGGGCCGACGCCAAAGGCGATTCCGCAGAGCAAAGAAAACCCGAGGACGACGGCGAAGACGGTCCAGTCGAGGGTTGCGACTCCGTAATTTGGCAGATAGCCGCGACTGGAGGCGGGGATCGCAGTGGAGACCCAGTCCATTAAGGATTTGCCGAGCACGATACTGAGGGCGGCGGAGGCGCTAAACAGGAGAAGGCTTTCGGCGAGGGCCTGGCTGATCATTCGGGCTCGGCTTGCGCCGAGTGAAAGCTGGATGGCGGCTTCGCGGCGGCGTCCGAAAGCTCGAACGAGAAGCAGGTTGCCGACGTTCGAGCACGCGATCAGCATCAGTCCGATGGCGACGCCGAGAAGAAGCATCATCTTGTCGGCGCCGGTATGCTTGCCGAGCTCGGCACCGAGGGTCATCACATCAGGCCCGAAGTCCTGATTCGAGTCAGGGAAGCTCTTGGCAAGCGTCGCGGAGATGCCGCTGAGATCCTGGCGCGCTTGTTCGACGGTGATGCCGGGGCGAAGAAGCGCGAGCGCGTCGTAGAAGCGGGCATTGCGCTTTTCTGCTTCGGCGGGGCGAACCGCAAGTGGGATCCAGACGTTGGCGCGGCCGACGATCGGGAAGTGGAACTTCTCCTTAAGGACTCCAATGACAGTGTAGGTTTCAGCGTCGAGGTTGATGGTTTTGCCGAGGGCATCGGGTGAGCCGTCGAAGCGCGACTTCCAGAAACCGTGGCTGACAATGACCGAGTGGTGGGCACCGTAGACTTCCTCAGACGGGCGGAATCCACGGCCGATTTCCATTTGCGCTCCGACGAGCGGCAGCAGGTCGCTGGTGGCCGCGACGCCGGCGACGATTTCCGGTTCGGTTTCGGATTGGAGCGTGAAGCGTTCGGTCGCATAGAGGGCCATCGCGGAGAAGGATTTGTTGTCCTTTTGCCAGGCCCGGAAGTCGGCATACGAAACGCGGTGGGACTTACCGGCGGGTGCCTGCAGCGTTTGCAGAAAGAGCGTGCGACTTACGTCGATGGCAGGCATCGGCCGTATGACCCACGAACTGATGAAGCTGTAAAGTCCGGCGGCTCCGGCGGTGCCGAGCGAGAGGGTGAGGATGGCAAGGGCGCAGAAGGCGGGTCGCTTGCCCAGGGAACGGACGGCGTAACGGAGATCGGCAATGACGCTCATACTGGCAGAAATACGAGGCAATCGGAGTGCCGAGTTCCATCGTTTGTTTTGTGCGAGTGAGCGTCGCGGCGGTGTTCGGCTGTGGCGCGGGGCGTTCGGTCGTGGGATTGGGCTCGGGTGGCTTCTTGAGATCTTCCATAAACCGCAAGTCGGCTATTCAGTCCAACTCGATATCAACGGTGTAGGCGTCGTGAGCCCACTTCTGCCAAGCGTCACGATCCCGCGTGTAATCGCCTTTGCCAGAGCGACGCAAGCGGAGAAGCCGTGCAAGGCCGTCAGCACCCAGTTCCCGCTGCAATTCAGAAAGGGCGTGCCGCTCAAACTGTTCGTCCGTCAATCGGTCGATGGCGATCACAGCCCTTTGTCCTTAGTCCAAGCTGCCGGATTCCGCAGTGGGATTCGAGGGTGACCAGTTCCCCGCGCGGCCAGCGGCGCCCCTGCGACTGATCGCCCGTCAGCCGACTAAAAGCAGCAAGCATCGGGGTAGATCCTCACGGAAACGCAGTGGTCCAGGGGCTCGCTCATCAGCCACATGCCCGCCAAAGTATCACAGCAACCAAGCAAAGCCGCAGTAGGTCGGACCACCAGGTCCGACCGGGCAGCACAACCGGTCAGAGCGCCCAGTCCGACCAAGAGTAGTTTCGCTCACGACCGCGTTATCCTCAAAGCATGACCCGGCGCACCTTCGCCCTACTCGCCGCAGCCGCCGCGCAAACCCGCGCCGCGCGACTCCCCATCCGCAAAGCCGTCTGGTTCGGCATGCTTCCCAAAGAGATGCCGCTCGACGACCGCTTCAAGCTCGCGCACGACTGCGGCTTTGAAGCCATCGAGTGCCCGACCGAGCCCGACGCTGAGAAAGCCGAAGCCGTCCGCAAAGCCGCGCAGGCCGCCAATCTCAAGATCCATTCCGTCATGAACCAGGCCCACTGGGAGTTCCCGCTTTCTTCGTCGAAGCCCGATGTCGTCGAGCGCAGCATGGCCGGCATGATCACGAGCCTCGAAAACGCCGAGCGCTGGGGCGCCGATACCGTCCTGCTCGTCCCCGCGGTCGTCAATCCCGAAACCTCCTACGCGCAAGCCTGGGAGCGCTCGCAAACCCAGATCCGCAAGCTGATCCCGTTCGCCGAGAAGCGCAAGGTTATCATTGGCGTCGAAGAAGTCTGGAACAAGTTTCTGCTTAGCCCATTGGAAATGGCCCGCTATGTCGACGACTTCCAGTCGCCCTGGATCCGCGCCTACTTCGACGTCGGCAACGTCGTCCTCTACGGCTACCCGCAGGATTGGATTCGCACTCTCGGCAAGCGCATCGTGAAGCTGCACATCAAGGACTTCAGCTTCCAACGCAACGTCGCCGAATGGTCTCCGCTTCGCGAGGGCCAGATCAATTGGAAAGAAGTCCACCGCGCGCTCGCCGACATCGGATATGCAGGCACTGCGACGCTCGAACTCAGCGGCGGAGCTGAGCCCTACCTGCGCGACGTCAGCAAACGCTTCGACCTGATTTTGAACGGGGAGTAATCCGGAAAACTCATGAAGAACTTCTTTATCGGCCTGTTCTGCGGAGTCGTCTTCGCCGGACTCGCATCCGTGATTTTTGTCTTTGCGCTCATCCGCATCTCAGCCACGGAACGGAAGCCATCGCTGCCCGACAACGCCGCCCTCATCCTGCGCCTGGAAGGCGACCTCCCCGAAGTGCCGCCCGTCGACGTCCCGCTGCCCTTCCTGGAGAATCAGGCGCCCACCACCATCGTCGAGACGTGGCGCATGCTGCAGCGCGCCGCCGTCGATCCTCACGTCAAGGCCCTGGTGATCGAGCCACGCGGCCTCGCCGTCGGCTGGGCCAAGCTCGAAGAGTTGCGCATGGACATCCTTGCGTTCAAGAAGTCCGGCAAGCCTGTCTACGCCTATCTCCGCGGTGCCGGAACGCGCGAATACTACGTCGCCTCGGCTGCCGACAAAATCTACCTGGCGCCCGAAGACATGCTCGACGTCAAAGGCTTGCATCTTGAAATGATGTACCTGAAAGGCGCGTTCGACAAGCTCGGTGTCAAGATGGAGATCGAGCACGTCGGCAAGTACAAGGACGGCGGTGACACGTACACACGCACTTCGATGTCGCCCGAAACCAAAGAGGTCTACGGCAAGATCCTAGACCAGCTTTTTGGCTCGCTGGTCAGCACCATCGCCGAAGGCCGCCGCAAGAAGCCGGAAGAGGTTATCGCGCTAATGGACGAAGGCCCATTTCTCGGCCCCGACGCCAAGGCCAAGGGTCTCGTCGACGTGCTCGGTTTTGAGGAGCAGATGTTCGCCGACCTCAAAGACTCGACCAAGTTGGTGAAGCTCGCCAGGATCGGCCACAAGCAGTATCTGAAAGCCAACCCCGCCGCGGATCGCGGAAAGCGCATCGCGCTGATCGCGGGCTCCGGAGAGATTACTCGGGCGCAGGGCGGCAGCAACTTCGGCGGCGAAGCAGGCATCACGGCAGGCGGGATGGTGAAGCTGCTGAAGCAAGTCGAGAACGACCCCACGATCGACGGCGTAATCTTCCGCGTCGATTCGCCCGGCGGCGACGGAATCGCCTCCGACGACATCCTCGACGCCGCGCGTTCTTTGAGTAAGAAGAAACCGATGGTGATCTCGATGTCCGATCTCGCGGCGTCCGGAGGCTACTTCATCTCCATGACCGGCGACCCCATCGTCGCCTATCCCAATACGCTCACTGGATCGATCGGCGTCTTCTTCGGCAAGGTCAGCCTGCGCGGTTTGTATGACAAGATCGGCATTACCAAAGACGGCCTCAGCCGCGGCCGGTACGCCGATATCAACTCCGAATACAAGCCGCTCACCGAAGACGAGCGCGGCAAGCTGCGCAAGGAACTCGACGCTTTTTACAAAGGCTTCGTCGATCGCGTCGCTACCGGACGCAATCGCAAGTACGAAGAGATGGAGCCGCTCGCGCAGGGCCGCGTCTGGATGGGCGTGCAAGCGAAAGGCAACGGCTTGATCGACGAGCTCGGCGGACTCGATAAGGCGCTCTCAATGATCAAGACCAGGGCCAAGATTCCAGAAGGCGACAAGGTCGCCATCGTTCCGTTCCCGCAGCGAAAGGGACTTTGGGAAGTCTTCATGAATCGAGACGAGAGCACGCTAACCGACTTCGGCGCACAGCTCCGGGCGCACTACGATCCGACGCCCGAGGCCGCCAGGAAGATCCTCAAAGGCGTTCCCGTACGGTCGCTCGAGACCGGCGGAGTGCTGAAATTGCTCCCGTATGTTGTGACGGTGCAGTAGACTCTGCCGCAGACTGAAACTGAGCTGTGCGACTCAAACCTAGAGCATGATTCGTCGACTGTATGCAGTGCAATTCGAGCGCTTCATGGCGACTGGGCGAACGTCACCAGCGCTATGTGCCTGTGAGGATGAAGCGGGAGTTGCCGCAGGCGACTACGTAGTCAAGTTGAGCGGGTCCGTCGTTCCGCCAGGGCTGCTGAATGAATTGTTGGCAGCCAAGCTTGCGGTCCGATTCGGCTTGGCATCGCCGGAGCCTGCGATAGTCATGTTGGAACCGGCTTTGGTCGAACTGATCGCCAAGGCAGAACCCGCGAAGGCGGGATTGATTCGAGGAAGTATGGGGGCCAACTTTGGGACAAAGGCCCTGACTGGAGTCAGCACCTGGCCCGTTGACAAGTCAATCCCCGAGGCGATGTGGCAGGCCGCAGTAGATGTCTTCGCATTCGACGCGCTTATCCAGAATCCGGATCGACGATTTGACAACCCGAATCTGTTTAGCAGGGGCGACCGATTGATTGTCTTCGATCACGAAACGGCGTTTTCTTTAGTTCAAGCGATCGTCCGGTCTTCAAATCCGTGGAGACTGGATGACCAAGAGTACCTACGACATCACGTATTCTACCGAAAATTGAAATCGAAGCCGATTGATCTTACGGATTTTGCGGCGTCTCTTAGCACCCTGTCAAACCCACTGCTTGGAGACCTCGTCACGGAGGCCCCCGTCGAGTGGAACAATGAGAGCTGGCCGATCATCGAGCAGCACCTCCGCGCGGTCCGTGACCATGCCGCGGAGTTTGCCGAAGAGGTCCGGAGGATACTTGTATGAAAGTCGGGTATAGCTTTAGCGTTCTGCGCTACATTCACGATCCCGTTACACAGGAGTTCATCAACATCGGCGTGGCCGTTTTCTCTCCCGATGCCAAGTATCTCCGCGCCATGTGTACTACCAGCTATGGTCGTATCACGCACATGTTTCAAAAAATTGAAGGTCAGCGCTTCCGCCAAATCTCTCGATACATCCAGGAACAGATCTGCGCCGCTGGCCATGACTACGAGTCGGCCCTGCCGTTTGAAGGCACCACCACGATCGAAAAACTTCTGGTTAAGATTCTGCCACCCGACGATAGTGCCATCCAGTTTTCCAAGGCAGGCGTGGGCTTGAGTGGGGATCTCGAGAAGACCCTAAGGGAACTCTTTGAACGGCATGTCGAATTGTACGCCGCATCCAGCGAATCGCCTCGAAGGTCGGATGAAGACGTTTGGCGGGTCTTCCGTGGGCCACTGGACCGGGCCCTTGTGACGCCGCGCTTGAAGCCAAAGCGGATAGTGGCTCCAAGCTACGAGTACGAGTTCGAGCATTCCTGGAAAAACGAAATCTGGCATCTGTATGAGCCGGTGTCGTTCGACATGGTTGAAGCCGCTTCGATGTTGGACAAGGCGAACCGTTGGGTGGGCCGTACGACCAGTCTTCTGGAAAGCTCCGAACCGTTCAGGATCCACATGCTGCTGGGAGAGCCCGAGGATGAACGCCTAAGTTCGACGTTCGTCAAAGCCCAAAACATCTTGAACAAGATGCCTGGCCGAAAAGAATTCATACGGGAATCCGATGCGGAGGCCTTCGCGGAAGAACTGGCGCGAGAAGTTAACGGTCATCCGGAGGAATGTGCAGATTAAGTGCGGGTATCACCGCCGCATCTCGCCAGTGACAATCCAGTAAATTCTTCAAAATGCTTGCGCCCTTGAGACGCCATCGTTCATAGTAGAAGTTCGCGGGACTTCGGTCCAATTATGGAATTAGGCAAACCTCGGGCCGGAAGGCCCGGAATCATTAGGCTCGAATGGCGCAGAACCTGCTGTTCCTTACCGAACTGGTCGGGCTCAAGGTCTTTGACCTTAAGGGCCGCAGGATCGGTGTGGTCCGAGATGCCGCCATTGTCCCGCTCGTAAACGCTACAAGAGTTGATCGGTTCCTCGTCGGCGGGGGCTACGCCTGGTTCAGCCTGCGTTTTGACCAGGTCGAACGCATTTCGCTCGACGGCATCTACCTCAAAGACGAATTGCTGACTCCGTACCACTCGGACGAGTACATGCTCCGTATGGTGCGCGATCTTCTCGATCAACAGATCATCGATGGCGAAGGGCGCAAGGTCGTCCGCGTCACCGATGTTACGTTTGAGATTCGCAACGAGCGCGGCTTCGACGTGCTGACGCTGCTTGAAGTCGACATCGGCTTGCGCAGCATGTTCCGCCGGTTGTTCCAGGGCGTGATGCCGCGCCGCTGGATTCGCCGTCTGCAAGGGCCCATCGCACCGCATTCGATCAAATGGGAGTCGTGCAGCATTCTGGAAGCCGACCCGCAACGTCGGCTGCGCCTGAACGTCACCAATAAACTGCTCGAAGAGATGCACCCGGCGGACATCGCCGACATCGTCGAGGATCTGAGTCCGGACGATCGCGAAGCGATCTTCGAATCGATGGATTCGGAAACCGCGGCCGAAGCGCTTTCTGAAGTCGATCTCGACATCCAGGCGAGCATTCTCGAATCGCTTGAAGCCGACAAGGCCGCCGAGATCATCGAGGAGATGTCGCCGGATGAAGCGGCGGACGTGCTCGCCGAACTCGATGAAGAAGCCTCGCAAGAAATTCTCGAAGAGATGGACGTCGAGCCGAAGTCCGAAGTCAGCGAACTAATGGAGTTCGAAGAAGATTCCGCCGGTGGCCTCATGAATACGGAGTACGTCGCGCTGCATCAGGACGCGACCGTCGCCGACGCGATGATCGCGCTGAAGACGAGCGAGGAGTTGCTGGAGACGCTGAACACAATGTTCCTCGTGGATCGCGAAGATCACCTGATCGCCGCGGTGCCGCTGGCGCGCCTGTTCATCGCGAAGGGCGAGACGAAGCTGATCGAACTGCGGTCCGACACGTTGATTCAGGTGAAGGTCGACGTCAAGCAGAAGAAAGTGACGGCGATGTTCGATAAATACAACCTCCTGACGCTGCCGGTGGTCGATCACCACGGGAAGCTGGCGGGTGTCATTACGGCGGATGACGTCATCAGCGTATTGAGGAGCGAATAGCCGCATGAATTTGTTCCGGCGCTTTCGTTACCACTGGACCGTCTTCTTCGCCGTCATCGGGCCGGGTTTCATCACAGCGGTTGTCGATAACGACGCGGGCGGAATCTTTACGTATTCGCAAGCGGGCGCGAAGTACGGCTACCTTCCTCTGTGGACGCTGATGCCGATCACGCTGCTGTTGATTGTGACGCAGGAGATGTGCTCGCGCATGGGCGCCGTCACGGGCAAGGGCCTTTCCGATCTCATTCGGGAAGAGTTCGGGCTGCGGACGACCTTCCTGATGATGTTTCTGCTGGTACTCGCCAATCTGACGAATATCATGGCGAACTTTGCCGGGATCGCCAGTTCTCTGCAAGTGTTCGGCCTGAGCCCGTATTTTACGGTTCCGATTTGCGCCGCGGCTGTTTGGCTGTTGATCGTGAAGGGCACCTACGACCGAGTCGAGAAGATCTTCCTCTGGGCCTGCGTCGTGTACATGGCCTACATCATCTCTGGAATCCTGGTCGGGCCCGATTGGAAACAGGCGGCCATCAACAGCGTCACGCCAAAGCTTATGCTCGATACGGGCTACATCACGATGCTGATCGGGATGGTGGGCACCTCGATTGCCCCATGGATGCAGTTCTACCTGCAGGCTGCGGTCGTCGAGAAGGGTGTCACGGTAAAGGACTACAGGGAGTCCAGAGTTGAGGTGATCGTCGGCTGCATCATGATGTCGGTGATCGCATTTTTCATCATCGTGGCCTGCGCGGGAGCGATCTATTCCGTAGCTCCGCGCGACATCAAAGACGCAGCGGATGCCGCGTTGGGTCTGGCTCCATTCGGGAAGTACGCGGTGCTGATGTTTGCCGCCGGGTTGTTCAACGCGTCGCTGTTTGCGGCGTGCGTGCAGCCGCTGTCGACAGCGTATACAGTGTGCGAAGGCCTTGGGTTTGAGTCCGGCGTGAACAAGAGTTTCGGCGAGGCGCCGATCTTCTACTGGCTGTTTACGCTGCTGATTGCGGTGAGTGCGGGAGTGATTCTGCTGCCGAACTTTCCGCTGGTCAAGATGATCCTGCTCTCGCAGGTGATCAATGGAGCCCTGCTGCCGCTGGTTTTGATTTTCATGATTCTGCTCGTGAATAAGAAGCGCGTGATGAAGGAGTGGACCAACTCGCGGTTCTACAACTTCGTAGCGTGGACCTCGGTCGCGCTGATGATCGGCCTGACTCTTGCGCTGGTCGGTATTTCCGTCAAGGAATTTCTCAGCTGATTCTTTCGCTGCCTCAGGCCATCTATTAATGTTCGATCACGAAGGTGTGCGTTCGTGCACCCAATCTCTTTGCAGTCGAGTTTGGGATACTGGGCCCGATGCGCACTGCTTTACTGCTTCTGTTGCCTGTGATGTTGCTGGCGGAAACGCGAGTACGGATTGAGACCGACCAGGGGACGATCGTGGTTTCACTGCTCGAAAAACGCGCGCCTGGGACGGTTGAGAACTTTCTGCGCTATGTCGACGCGGGGCTCTATACCGGCGGGACGTTCTACCGAACGGTGAAGAACTAGCCCGACAATCAGCCGGACAACACGGTGAAGGTTGAAGTGATCCAGGCGGGCCCAACGGAGGGCGTCAAAGAGTTCGCTCCGATACTGATCGAGCGCACTTCAGTGACGGGCTTGATTCATCTTGACGGCGCGATTTCGATGGCGCGCACGGGGCCCGATACTGCGGCGGGCACCTTCTTCATTTGTATCGGTGCGCAGGCGGAACTCGATTTCGGCGGCAAGCGCAATGCGGATGGCCAGGGGTTCGCCGCGTTCGGCCGAGTGATCGAAGGGATGGATGTCGTCCGGAGGATTCATCAGTCGCCGGATGAAGGGCAGCGTATGACTACGCCAGTCAAGATCCGGAAGGTGGAAAGAGTTCGCTGACAATCCGATCCCGAACCCAGAGAGCGAGAGCCTCTTCGGGTAGCGTTTCTTCAGCGAGTTCGAGAATCGCGGCGATCGCCTCCGTTTGGCTAACTGTGAGCCGATAGCCGTTGTTCCATAGGAACATCGCCATCGCCAGAAAGCCGGTCCGCTTGTTTCCGTCGACGAACGGGTGATTCTTGACGATGCCGAAGGCATACGCCGCTCCCAGGCGTGAACTTGTAGAAGAACCTCGACCCGCGGCCACTTGGGTTCGGTCAACGCGCGAGTTCCTTCAACGCGTCACGGTAGTCGGCCATCACTTGGTGGGCAATCGCCATCTGACGGCGAAATTCGTCATCCTCGCCGTCTTGCTTGGCGTCAGCCAGTTCTCCAGCGCCTCGCGGAAGACCTCTTTCATTTTGAGGTTGCGCTTCGCTGCTTCGACCTTGAGGTGGTGGTGGAGATGGGCGGGCAGCTCGATGCCGACCTTGATCTCTTCCGGCTTGGTTTCCTGATCGGTCAGTGCCTGTTTGGTCGCGACGCCCATGGTGAACCTCCCACAACTACGCCATAGTAGAAATACAGAAATATGTCAATATAACTTGTATATATATCTACTTGTCTAGCAAAAAGGTGGTGGCTTCTAGTCGACTGTCAGGCACATCTCCATTATTTACAGCGAATTGGAAGCTCTTGCCGCCAGTTCGCCAGAGCGATGCGCTGCCGTACTCGCCGTCTTTGCGGAGTGCGTAGTAGCTGATGTCGAACTGGCCCAGGCGGGTTCGATCTCCATTATGGTTGCGCACGATGCGCTTGAGGGCGTCGAGGCAGGCTTCGTTTGGCGACATACCGCGGCGCATGTTCTCGACGATGGTATGTGCGCCGGAGATGCGGATATTCTCTTCACCGAGTCCGGTGGAACCTGCGCCGCCGACTTCCTGATCGACGAAAAGCCCAGCTCCGATGATCGGGGAGTCGCCGATACGACCGGGGATTTTCCAGGCGAGTCCGCTGGTGGTCGTCACGCCCGACATTTCGCCTTTGGTGTTGAGGGCCAGGCAATTGATGGTGCCGGTAATGGGGCGCTCGGCGACTTCGAGCGCCCAGGCGAGCGTGTCGGCATCGGCTTCCGGGAAGATTCGCCGATAGCGCTCGACCGCGGCGCGCGGCGGGGTTCCCGCTCCGGTCCAATTACTCTTGCCTTCCTTGTCGCGCAAGGACTGCTTCCAAACCATCCAGGCGAGGCGAGATTTTTCCGTGAGCAGGTCCTCCTCCTTGAAGCCCCAGGCCTTGGCGAAGCGGAGCGCGCCCTCGCCGGCGAGCATCACGTGCGAGGTTTGTTCCATGACGAGTTTCGCGACCTTGGAAGGATTCTTGATCTTCTGGATGCCGGCGACAGCGCCGCAGCGGCGTGTGGGACCGTGCATGACACTGGCGTCGAGTTCGACGACGCCTTCTTCGTTCGGCAGTCCACCGTAGCCAACGGAGTTGTCTTCGGGGTCATCCTCCTGGATGTTGACGCCGGCGATGACGGCGTCCAGCGTGTCACGACCGGCGCGGAGCAGTTGCATGGCACGTGCACAGGCGCGGAGCCCGTTGGAACTGGCAATGACGACGTTCCGGGGCTGCTTCGCGGATTGCGCGGACGCCGCCTGTCCGGCGGCGCCGAGCGCCGCGGTGCCTCTCATCCAGTCTCTTCTTGATAGCATTTTCGGCCTCCTGTGGAAGTGTCCCATGATGATAGCGCGTTACACTGGAAGCTCATGCAGGAAGTGATCGCGCCCGCACGGTCCGTTAGCGGCACCATCACCCTTCCCGGCGACAAATCGATTTCACATCGCTACGCGATGCTGGCCGCGCTGGCTGAGGGCACAACGAAGATTGATAACTATTCGAGTGGCGCGGATTGCCACTCGACGCTTGGTTGCCTGCGCGCGCTCGGCATCGACATCGAAGTCGAGGGCCGCCGCGTCACGGTGGACGGTCGCGGCCTGGATGGCTTGCGCGCACCGGTCGCGATGCTCGACGCGGGGAATTCGGGGTCGGCGATCCGGATGCTTGCCGGCATCCTGGCCGCGCAGCCGTTTGTTTCGGAGATCGGCGGCGACGAATCGCTGTCACGGCGTCCGATGGCGAGAATCATGAAACCGCTCGCGGAGATGGCCGCGCGGATCGAGGGTCGCGACGGCAATTTGCCGCCGTTGACCATTCGCGGAGGCCGGCTGCGGCCGATCGACTACACGCTGCCGGTGGCGAGCGCGCAAGTAAAAACGTGCGTCCTGTTTGCAGGCCTGTTTTGCGAAGGCGAGACGATCGTGCGCGAGCCAATGAGGACGCGCGATCACACGGAACTGGCGCTGCGCGAGTTCGGGGCGGAGATCGAAGTTGAAAAGCACGTCATAACGCTGCAGGGGCGTCCGAAGATGGTGGGTCGCGAACTAACGGTACCCGGCGATCTGTCGTCCGCGGCGTTTTTCCTCGTAGCGACGCTGCTGCTGCCCGATTCGAGCCTCATTCTGCACGGCGTAGGCATGAATCCGACGCGCAGTGCGCTGCTCGATTTTCTAGTTTCGATCGGGGCGTCGATCAAGATCCTGAATCTGGCGCAAACGGGCGGGGAACTGATCGGCGATATTCTCGTGAAGTCGTCGCCGGTGCGCGGCGGCCTGCTTGAGAAGGAAATGACGGCGGCTCTGATCGACGAGATTCCGGTGCTGGCTGTTTTGGGCGCGGCGTCGGAGCAAGGGCTTGAGGTTCGGGATGCGCGCGAACTTCGCGTGAAAGAGACAGACCGGATTGCGACAATCGCCGACAACCTGCAGCGCATGGGCGTTGCGGTAGACGTCACCGAAGACGGCTTCCGCGTGCCGGGTAAGCAGCGGTTTCAGGCCGCGCACTTCGATTCGTTCGGCGATCACCGCATCGCAATGGCGTTTGCGGTGGCTGCGCTGCGGGCGAAGGGGCCGTGCACAATCGAACAGGCAGAATCGGCGAGCGTCTCGTTCCCCGAGTTTTTTAGTACACTTCGACACATCGCGGGCGAGGTGCAATCATGACCACTCCACAAACCGATCTCACCGTCGAATGCCTGGTGCACGATTTGAATAACGTCTTTCAGACGCTGGTGGAAGCGGCGGATCTGTTAGCGACGGACAAAAAATGGGCTTCGCTTGCGGGCACCATCTTCCGGAGCGTCGAGCGAGGCAAGAGCATCACGCAAAGCCTGGCGACGGTAGAGCCGGAGTTGGTCGACCTCAATGCAGCCATCGAAAAATCGGCGCAGTTCGCCGAAGACTTTGTGGCCACGGCGTTGGCAAGGCACGTGGTGTTTGCCCGAGACTTACAGCCGGGGCTTCGCGTGCAAGGGACGTCGGCGATCTGGGAGCGCGTGTTTGTGAATCTGCTTTTGAACGCCGCGCAAGCGATGTCCAACGGGGGATGCGTCAATATCCGGACACAAATCGCGGATGGCCGGGCTGAGATTGTCGTATCGGACGACGGTCCAGGGATCCCGGAGGCAATTCTGCCGGAGATCTTCAAACCGCGTTTTTCAACCAGCGCCCGGCGCAGCGGCCTGGGGCTGCACATTGTCGCGACGATCGTGAACCAGCATCAGGGCAGCGTGGAGGCCGCGAACCGCACATCCGGGACGGGGGCCATCTTCACAATTTCCTTACCGTCCGAGGGTGCGAGCCTGGAGCCATCCGCGCCCGCCGTGAAGAGTGCGGGCGCCTAGCTGGGGCAGGTAGCGCGGCCCGACCACTGTTTCTCTAGAGACTCATGATGCAAGCGCTTCCGGCACTGATTGTAGGCACCGCGCCCGAAATCGAGAATCTCGCGTTGGCGATGCTGATTGTTTTTGGCAGCGCCAAACTGGGAGCCGAGCTCTTCGCGCGTCTTCGGCAACCTGCCATCGTCGGCGAGATCCTGGCTGGCTTTCTCATCGGCCCCGCAGTGCTGGGCTGGATCCGGCCGAACGCGTTTCTGCATTCGCTCTCTGAACTCGGCGTGATGTTTCTGTTGTTCCGCGTCGGACTCGAAGTAAAATCGTCGCAGTTATTGCGCTTGGGCGGAACGGCGACTCTGGTGGCCGCGCTCGGAATGCTGCTGCCGTTTCTCGCCGGGCTCGGCATCGCGTTCGCCTGGGGAATGCCGCCCATAGAGGGTTACTTTGTTGGCACCGCGCTCGTTGCCACTAGCATTGGAATCACGGCGCAGGTGCTGTCCGCCCGCGGTTTGCTCGCGCATCGCGCAAGCCGCATCATCCTTGCCGCCGCAGTCATCGACGACGTCTTGGGCCTCATCGTACTCGCTATCGTCGGCAGTGTGGCCAAGAGCGGCGGCGTGAACTACATCGAACTTGGCGCGACCGCGGGTTTCTCGATCGGCTTCACGATTCTGGTGGCAACTTGGGGGTCTCCAACCATGCGGCGCGTCGTACCGCGCATGGAGCGCCTGCTTCGCATCGAAGAGTCGGAGTTTACGGTGGCGATGGTGTTGTTATTTGCATTGGCGCTGCTGGCAACGCGCGCTGGCGTCGCCGCATTGATCGGTGCGTTTCTGGCCGGCATGGCGCTCGCCGATTCCGTCAGCCCGCGCGTGCATCAATTGACACAGGGTGTGACGCAGCTTCTCACTCCGTTCTTCCTGGCCGGCATCGGCATGCAGGTAACGCTGGATTTGTTTCGCAATCGCTCGATGGTCTGGTTTCTGCTTGTAATTCTACTGGCGGCTGTTGCGTCCAAGCTCATAGGGGGAGGGCTCGGCGCGCTAGCCCTCGGATGGCAAGACGCAATGCGCGTGGGCGCCGGCATGATCCCTCGCGGCGAGGTTGGATTTGTGGTCGCGCAGATTGGCTCCGCCGCCGGAATCCTTTCTAAGGAGATGTACGGTGTCATCGTTTTCATGTCACTGGCTACGACGTTGGTAGCGCCGCCGATACTGGCAGCAGCATTCAGGGGCGTTCCGCGAGAAAATTCTATCGAGCCGCCGGTTGAACGAATCGGTTAAGCCAGGAACTTTTGAGATGCTCATACTTATACTCATCGCCACAACTGCCGCGCTTGGACAGGCCCAGACAATGCCTGCGAGCAAGACGGCAGCGGCGGCGCCGACGGCCATCGAAATCGTGCGGAAATCGCTCGATCGCGACCGGTTCAACTTTGGGCGGGCGAAGGACTACACCTACAAAGAGCGTAGCGAAGTGCGGTCGCTCGATTCGTCCGGCAGAGTCAATAATCGCGAGATTGAGACCAGTGAAATTCTGGTTCTGATGGGGCGGCCGTACACAAAACTGATCGGCAAGGACGACAAACCGCTTTCGGCGAAGGAGCAACAGAGGGAGCAGGAGAAAATCGACAAAGAGCTCGCGCGGCGGCAAGGCGCGACCGAGAAGGACGCGAAGGATTTCGAGAAGCGCCGGCGCGAAGGACGCAAGTTTCTGGATGAGTTCACGAGTGTGTTTGATGTCAAGGTCGTAGGCGAGGAACAGTTACACGGCCGGGCAGTCTGGGTGATCGAAGCGGTGGCGCGCCCGGAATACAAGGCTCGAGAACGCCTTGCGAAGATCATGCAAAAGGTGCGCGGCAGAATTTGGATCGACAAGGTGGATTCCAACTGGGTGAAGGTGGAGGCCGTGACGACGGACACGATCAGCGTCGGGCTTTCTCTGCTGCGCCTAGGACCGGATACGAAGATGCTGTTTGAGCAGACTCGCGTGAACGAGGAGATCTGGCTGCCAGCGCACATCCGCATCAGCGCGGATGCGCGCGTGGGATACATCCGGCGTCTTCGCCGCGACATTGAGATCCAATACAGCGAGTACCGGAAATTTCAAACGGAATCGCGGATGATTGCCACGGAGCAATAATCGCAGCAGCACGATGCCGTTGCGGAACGTCTGAGAACATGCCGTTCTGCGATGGCCCGCACACGCGGATTGGATTCCGTGAACCGCAACCGGAGCAGGCCTCTATAGTTCGATAGTCTTCAAATAAGCCTGCACCTGCGGAGCGAGCGCGGCCATCATCTGCATGTTCTGCTGCTTCGGAAGATCCGAAATCACATACACCAGACGATCGCGGCTTTCAAACGCGGCCAGTTGGAACTGCTTCACTTCCGACTGATAGATCGGGATACCGGCCTGCGTCAGCGAGGCGACGAGCTGCTCGGTCTGAAACGATTCGCCCGCGCCTTTGCGCGTAATTACCAGTGAGACCAGGCGCGATTCACGTTGCAGCGTGAGGTGCACGAAATCGCGGTCGCGATAGCGGCATTCGTGGGCCATCATCAGCCGGAAATTGCCCGCGACCTGGCTCCGCACAATCGGCAAAAGACCCTCATACTCGGCACCGAGCTCTTCTTTCAGCTCTTCGAGTCGAGGCGCGTCCTTCGGGTATTTGCGGAACAGGGAGCAGTAGATGTGATCCCCAAGGCCCACGCGCATCAGCGTGCCGACCTGCATCGTCAACTTTGCCGTGTAGGCCTCTTCGGATTCCGCAGTAAAACGCAAGTATCCTACGCCGTAGATAACGACGCCCACGATGCAGACCGCGGCAGCGGTGGCAGCCATCGCCCAAGGGCGAGCCCACATCGTACGCCCCGTCGACGACTGTGCGGCGCGTACATTCGCGCGGATCTTCGCCTCGAGATAAGGCGGAACTTCCTCGTTCCGAACGGCATTTCGCAAACGCTCACTCATACTATTTTTCCTCTACTGTCCGCCCGGCCGATGCCGTACTCCAGGGCGACATCCTGCAATTGCTCCCGCAAGAGCTTCCTTCCGCGGCTAAGCCGCGACATCACGGTTCCAATCGGCGTACCAAGAATCTCGGCGGCTTCTTTATACGCGAACTCCTCGACGTCCACTAAGATGACGACGGCGCGAAAATCCTCCGGAATGCGATCAAGGGCCCGCAGAATGTCCTGGTCGGCGAGCTTCTGCGGCACTTCGACCGGCGCTGTGAGATTCGCTTCCATGAACTCCTGCGCTTCCTTCAGCGCGGGAAACCGGAACCACTTGCGCCGGTGATGATTGACGCAATGGAACAGAATCTTGAATAGCCAGGCGCGGCAGTTCGTGCCCGATTCAAACCGGTGAAACGACTTCCAAGCCTGCAGAAAAACTTCTTGCGCGACATCCTCTGCACGAGCGCGGTCGCCGAGGACGCGGGTAGCCATCCGAAAAATGTCGTTGATGTGCGGCATCGCCTCGGCATCAAAGCGTTGTTCCGCTGACGCCTGCGCTGCCACACCTTCGTTCGTCAAGCCGAAGCCCCGGGACGGACGATCTTCAGGGGGCCTGGAACGGTGATCCATCCAGCTCTCCAATGTGGGTAAGCCCGCCATACGAATAGCAGATCCACCGGCTGTACCATTTATTCCCGGGAACCGCTTATCCGTACTGTGCGAACTCTAATTATCCGCTACCGCAGGGAGAAACGCCTAAAACTCAGCGCGGCTCGTGCGGTCGCGAGTAATCTTCGCGCTGGACCCGTACCGGCAGTGGAAAAGACAGGCTTCCGTTGGAGAGTGGAGTATCTTGGCGCACAATACGCGCTCAAGACCCTTCAGCATTCGATACAACTGGGCTGCCAACAGCATACCTGCGAATGGAGCGGTCCAGTAGACCCAGAGTCCGCGCCACTGGTTGGCCCAGACAGCGGAGCTCAGCGTACGCGCGGGATTCATGCTCATACCGGAGTAGGGGCCCTCCACAACCGCGCAGAGCGCAATGATCGTGCCCAACAGAAGCGGCGTGTACGCACGAAACCGGTGGGAGTTCGAGGCCAGGAGAATCGTCATCATCAGCGCGGCGGAGATGAGCAACTCGCCCAAGAAAGCGTTGTACACTCCACCGAAACGCGGCATCGTCGCCGCATAACTCACACTCGAATGCCGCAGCGGAAGGCCTACCAGCAAGTGCGCCACGCCGACCCCCAGAATGCCGCCACCCAACTGCGCGATGACGTAGAAAAAAGAATCCCAGAGATCCATCTTGCCCAGCGAGAAGAACGAGAGCGTGACGGCTGGATTCATGTGCGCGCCCGATCGCTGGCCCCACGGGGAGCAAAAGATTCCGATGGCGGTGAGGCCCATGGCTGCTCCGGCGAGGGTGCGCCGAATGTCGGCGCTGTCGATCATCTGACGAAACGGCGACATTGGGTGTTCGAGAAGAGCCCCGAATACACAGACGGAGATCATGAAGATGCCGAGCGCGGCGCCTTCCATTAAATACTCAGGCCAGTGGATTCGCAACGCTCGTGAAACGTTACCCTCGCGTTGGACGTCAACTTCAACGGCGTAATTTGTGGTCGCGACTTTCATCTCTGCGGGCGGAATCCGATTCCAGCGTGGAAGTATTCCCCGTACCAGCGGCTGGCTGCTGGAATAACGCACCGGACGTCGGGATCTATTCAGCGACATCGTTATGGAATCCCCTGCGAACGCCGGATCGCAGCAAATGCCGGCTCGCCTCGCTATGCTCGTCGGCGCTAACGTTGACTGGCTGCGCCAGGCGCACGATCTGGTGGCCGGCATCGTCGACAACGTCTACGCGACCTCGCCCCAGCAGATGGAGCCGCACCGCGTAGGCAGCCACATACGCCATATCCTCGACTTCTACGAGTGCTTTCTGACAGGTCTTGAAACGTCGCACATCGACTACGACGCCCGCAAGCGGGACGAGTCGATTGAGACGTCGCGAGTTGCGGCGGGCGCCAAGATCGGCAGATTGATGGAAACGCTCCGGACCTCGACGCTACTGCGCGGCGATTCGCTCGTTTGGGTTCGCATCGAGGACGCCGACGAGGCGCACCTGACCGATGCCTACGTCACCTCTTCCATCGGGCGCGAGTTGCAGTCTCTCACCAGCCGCACGGTTCATCACTTCGCGTTGATCGGAATGACGGTGAAGGCGCATGGCGTGCCAGTAGATCCGGCTTTTGGCGTAGCTCCCTCAACCCTGCGCCATCAGGCGGCGCTATCAGGCCGGTAGATGTGTACCGTTAGCTGGCTTCACGACGAGATCGGCGGCTATCAGATCCTCTGCAATCGCGATGAGAAGTACACGCGTGGCCGCGCTTCCGCACCTCGTATCGAGACGCGGAATGGCATGCGGTACCTTGCACCGATCGACAGCGACAGTGGCGGCACGTGGATTCTGACGAACGAGCTTGGCATTACGCTGTGCCTGCTGAACGGCACGGACAATGCCAGTTATTGGAGCGCGAAGCCGCGGCCTGTTGCTGCTCCATCTTGCGGATGCGCGCTCGACCCGTCACCTGATGAGCACGGTTGTCGATCTGGACTTGTCAGCGTACGCCCCATTCACGCTCTTGTCTCTCGCGGACGGCGGCGCATCCGCCGTCGCCGAATGGAGTGGTTCCGAAAAGTCGGTGATTCACGGAGCGCAAGCGCGGATGCCGCTGGTTTCGTCGGCGTTTGCCACGGACGCGGTCCGCACCAGCCGACGAAACGAGTTCGAGCTGGTCGTGGCGGATGCCGGCGAGCTAAGCGCGGACGCGCTCCGCGCGTTTCACGAAAGCCATGGATGCCAACCGAGTGCGTACTCGCCCTGCATGCATCGGCCGGACGCATCCACTGTCAGCTTCAGTTGGGTTCAGATTTCCGCGGAGAGCATAGAGTGTTTCTATACTCCCGAAGCACCCTGCCAAGCGAATCTTGATGAAACAGTCACCCTCAAACGCAGCGGCTACTGCTTGTAGACCGCGTCGGTCTTCTCTTTTTCCTTCTCACGCTCCGTGTACGGAATGCCCTTGTCCATCCAGTCCGGCTTTTGTGCGTCCTTCAAAAGATAGTCGAAGAATTGCTGCATGCGCAGCGTGAAGTCCTTTTGGTCCGGACGGCGGCGCAGGCCGTGGAACTCGCCATTGTAGTTCCAGAGATACGCTTCTTTGCCGAGGCGGCGCATCGAAAGAAAGAGCTCGATGCCCTGATACCACGGCACTGCGTCGTCCTGGTCGTCGTGCAGAATCAGCAGCGGCGTGGCGATTTTGTTGGCGTGGAAGATCGGCGAATTCTCAATAAAGTTCAGCGTGTGATCCCACAGCGTTCCGCCGATCCGGCTTTGCGTCTTCTCGTACTGGAATTGACGCGGCAGTCCGGTGCCCCAACGGATGCCGTTGTAGGCGCTGGTCATGTTGCCTACCGGCGCTCCAGCCTCGGCGGCCTTGAAACGATTGGTCTGCGTCACCATGTAGGCGATTTGATAGCCGCCCCAACTATGGCCTTGAATTCCAATCGCGTTCTCGTTCACGAAGCCCTGGTCGGACAACGCCTGGATCGCCGGCAGGACGCACTTCAGCGCGCTCTGGCCGGGGCTTCCGATTTGATACACGATGTCCGGCGTCAGGACGATGTAGCCGTTCGACACGTAGTAGGAGAAGTTCACGCTGGTGCCGGGCGCGGGCCGCACGAACTGGTGGAGGTTCTGCGAGAGGCGCTCGTAGATGTACACCATCACCGGGTATTTGCGCTTCGGATCGAAGTTCTCCGGCTTGAATACGCCAGCCTGCAGCGGAACTCCGTCAACGTTGCGGAAGCGCATCATTTCACCGGAGCCCCACAGGAGCCCGGCCTTCTGCGGATTCATCTCTGTCACTTGCTTGGGATTGCGGAAGTTCGAATCGGTGACGTGCAGATTCGGCTCGTCGCGGAACGTCGTGGCGGTCAGCAGTACCACGTCGGCCTCTTTCGCGTTCAGTACGGCGCGATAGCTGCGCGGTCCCCAAATCAGCTTCTGCGGTGACGCGGAGTTCATGCTCGGAAGCGAGTAGTACCCCGTATCGCGCGTTTCGATGTTCTCGGCGCGCAGCAGCAGCGGCTTGGCGGAATCGATCCCGCGGTCGTCGTTTTCGGCATCGTCGGTTTGGTCGAGACGCTGCACGCGGAACTGGGTGTGATCGCGGCGGCCCATGCCGCCCGTCACGTTCTTCGACGATTTGCCGTCCGGCGAGATCGCCCAGACGTCGAAGTGATCGTAGAGCAGAATCCAGTTGCTGTCCTTGGTCCATCCGGCTTGGCCATAGGAGTTCGGCGCGCCCGGTGAATCGTTCTCTTCGTTCCAGAATTTCTCAGCCATGGATCCCGTCAGGTTCGTGACGACGCCGCTCGGGACCGCTACGCTGTGCCAGTTGTTGTCGCGGAACACGACGAAGGATTTTCCGTTGGGTGCCCACGTAACGGGCCCGCCTCCGAAGCCTCCAGGTCCACCGCCGCCGCCGCCCGATCGCTGTTTCTCAAACAAAAGTTTGCGCGTGCCGGTCGCTGTGTCGATCAAATACAAATTCGCGTAGTTGCCGTCGTAGTCAACCATCGATCGCAAACTGCGGTCGTCCGTTCCAACGCCGGCTTTGCCGTCATCGGTCGTGAAAATCTGCTGCAACGTAGGATCGGTGATCTGCGCGATCGCCTTCGAATTCAGGTCGATCATCGCGCGATAACTGCGGTTGCGTTCCTGCGAAGCTCGCACCTTCTGCATCGGCTGGACGAAGTCGTCTTTGTAGTGCCAGAGGTCGGCGACCACTTTGTCGTCATTCGCGCCGGGTGCGCCGGTAGCAGCGGGCGTTGGCGCGTCCTCGCGAGACGCATTGCCGTAAGCGCACGCGAAGTAGAGCTTCGCGCCGTCGCGTGAGAAGCTCGCCGGGCCCTTGTCGGAGACGTTGCAGCCGGCTTTTAGTGCGGACGCCGCGGCACCGGCGGAAACAACCAGCGCCGCCGCCGCCTTGCGATCCCACAGGTAGACCGCGAATTTCTGCTCCGCGCTATCCGAAAGGAACGTCGCCTTCGTTTGCTCGCGATCCCAAACCGGCCGCGTGTATTTGCCCTTGCCCGAGAGCAGTGCGACGGGCGCGGAATCCTGGCCCGGAGTAACCGCGTAGACGCCGTTGGTTTCCTCTTTGCGCGAGGCCACGGCGAACAGCAGCGCTTTGCCGTCGTTCGCGAAGCTGAATTCAGCGACGTCGTCGAACGTCTTCTCGACGCCGGAGGTCAGGTTGCGCAGAACCAATTCCGTACCGTAGGTGCGGCGCGCACCGCCCGCGCCCGGCGCTCCGCCGCCACGCCGCTGATCGGCGTCCGCATCGTTGTTGGCTGCCCCAAGGGCCGCCGGAGGTTCTGGCGTTTTTGCCGCGCGCTTGTAGGCAAGCCACGCGCCGCCCTTTTCCGGAATCTGAAAGCTCTCGATGTCGGCGATGCGCACCGCGGCGCTGCCGCCGGTAAGGTCGGCGATCAGCATGCCATTCTTCGGCGCAGGCTTGCGATCCTTCTTCGCTTGCTCGCTCGCGGCTCTTGCCGGAAACGCCTGCGTGATCCCGTAGCGCCCGTCGTTGGTCAGGAGAATGCGGATGTTACGGCGTTGCACCTCGTCGGGGCTTGGGCCTTCCTCGGTAGGCAGCGGCGGCGGAGGCTGCTGGCCAATCGATTCGCGGCGTTCTTTGCCGGACGCGAGTTCGCGAACAACCAGTTCGCCATCACCCTCTTCAGGAAAAATCGCGTAGACGAGCGTCTTGCCGTCGCGCGTCAGCGCTTGCGAGGCAATGCTCCGCCACCCGTCGTAGTCCTTGTGATTCAGCGGCCGCTTCGCGGTTTGTGGAATCGCGACCAACGCGGAGAGCAGGCAGGAAGCGAATAAGCGAGCAATAGAGGAGCAACGCATAGTGACTTGGATTATATGATGACGGCGGATTCGGGCGCTAACGTTACTGCCAGCTTCCCAATTGCGCTCCGCCAGGCGATGAGTAAAACCGTTCCGATAACGATCAGCGCCGCCGACAGGCCGATCCACATTCCTACCGCGCCCAGGCGGTAGTGAAAGCAAAGCAGATAACCGAGAGGCAAACCAAACGCCCAATAGCCCGCCAGATGCACGAGCATCGGCGTGTGCGTATTGCCAAGACCGCGGAGCGCACCCGTCACGACGATCTGCGTCGAATCGAACAGTTGAAAAAAACCGGCGACAAACAGAATCGCGGCGCTGGTTTCAAGAACGCGCCGATCCGGCGTATAGATGCGCGTCAGCAACCCGGGCATAATCCAAAAGGCGGAGGCGGCAAGCAGCATGAACGTCGCCCCGAAGCCGAGCGCCACCCAGCCGGCGCGCGCGGCGGCCTTCGCGTCGCCCCGGCCGACGGCTTGTCCCACGCGGACCGACGCGGCAGCCGAAATTCCCAGCGGCACCATGAACGTCAGGCTGCAAAGGTTCAAAGCGACTTGATGTGCCGCCAACTGCGTTGGCTCCAGCCGGCCAACGAGAATCGCGGCAATCGCGAAGATCGAGATCTCAATGAGAATCTGCGACGCAGCCGGGAATCCCAACACAATCAGCTCGCGCATGCGGCTCATGTCGATTCGCAAGGGCCCTAGCAAATGCCTTTCTTGCAGGAATGCATAAATCGACAAAACGATCGCTAGATACAACATGGCGACGCTCGTTGACCAGCCGGAGCCTTCCGTTCCTAAAGCAGGCAAGCCGAATTTTCCGTAGATGAATGCCCAGTTGCCCCCCGCGTTCACGAGGTTCGCCGTAAGCAAAGCTGTCATCACAGGCGCGGGGCGGTCGGTACTGATCAGGTATCGCCGCACGGCCGTGAAGACCAGTAACGAGGGTGTGCTCCAACTGAGCGCGCGGATGTAGGGTGCGGTCTCGGCGATCACCGACGGCTGCACGCCAAACAGATCGAGCAGCGGGATTCCGGCGCGGCTCGCGGCCATCAACAAGGGTGACAGCGGAATGCAAAGCAGCAAGGCGTTCCACAAGGAATGATGCGTATCCGCCTTGTCGCCCGCGCCCTCCGCCTGGGACACCAGCGTATCGAGACCGAGGAACAGTCCGACTCCAAAAATTCCGACGGCGAAGTACAGCGCCGTGCCGATGCTGACCGCGCCGATCGCTGAAGGGCTCAGCCGGCCCACCATCATCGTGTCGACGGAAGCCATCGCCGTCCAACCAATCTCAGCTAACGCCAGTGGCAAAGCCAGTTGGAACATCGGTCGCAACTCGGAACGGAGATCCTGAAACCGCAACTGCAAAGAAAAGACCCCTTTCCTTCTTAGGGTAGAGGAAAGGGGCCGGAAGAGACCAGCTTGCGGCGATGTTTTGTGAGTGCGGCGCCGCTCCGCGTTCCGCCGTTAGTCGCGGCGGCCGTTGTGCTTCATGCGGAGAATGTCTTCCGAGAGGCGGTCCTTTTGGCGCTCGATGCGCGTCCGTTCGACGGCGCTGAGGCCGCCACCGGTCAGTCGATCGTGCCGGACCTCATGGGCGAGCGCTGCTTCTCGAACCTCGATCCGGCGGTTCTCGCCTGCGGTCAACGCGCCGGTTCGAACACCCAGCGCAACGCGGCTCTGTTGATGAATCTCGCGCCCCACGATGGTCGCGGCAAACGTGCTCTGGATGAGAGATCCGCCCATCACCACCACTGCGATGCTCTTGCTGATTGCTTTCATGACTGCCTGCCTCCTGCTAGATCAAACGCAACTCCGGGCAAAAGTACTTACGGCGGCTCCATTAAAGTCTGCTGAATAGGACATGGAGCAGCCTTCATCCAGCGCCGGCCGGCAGACGCCGAATGCGCATCGTGTTACCTTCGAGAGCATGGCAGGCAGAAGCGTAAACAAAGTGATCCTCATTGGCCATCTCGGCCGCGACGCCGAGACCAAGTTCACTCCCTCTCAAGTGGCCGTGACGAAGTTCTCTGTGGCGACGAACCGCCGCTGGAAAGACCAGACCTCGGGCGAATGGAAAGAAGAGACCGACTGGTCGAACGTCGTCCTCTGGCGGCAGGAGAATCTTGGTCAGTACCTGACCAAAGGCAAGCAGGTCTACGTCGAAGGCCGTCTCTCCACGCGCAGCTACGAAGACAAAGACGGTAAGAAGGTTTGGACCACGGAAGTGGTTGCGGACGAAGTGATCCTGCTCGGCGGACGCGGCGACGGCGGCGGCGCTGGCGCTGGCGGCGGAGACGAATATTCGCAGATGGTGTCCGCGCCGCGCAGTGCGCAGGTGCGCCGCGCTCCGGCAGGCGGACCGGCTCCGGCGTCGGATGGTGGCTTTGAAGGCGGCGTCACCGACGACGACGTCCCGTTCTAGAGCGTTCACGCGGTGGCACGGACCTCCGGATCCCTGCTTGCGGCGAAGAATCATCACTAAGGAGTCTCTGAACGGTGTCGGGAGTCGTCTATCGATCGAACGTCCGCATTGAACGCGTCAAGGGACCGATACGAAAAGCATGGCTGCCGGCCGAAACCGAACCCGTCACGTTCGGCGTGCACGGCGGAATCGCGGAGCACTACAAGGTTCCGCCCAACGTCCTTGAACCGCATGCCGCCACCCTCGACTACATCGTCGCGGCTGCCGCGGGTTGACTCGCCGGAAACCTTTGGGGCGCGCTGGAGGCGCGTCAAATCGATGCTTCGCACGGACGCCTGGTCTGCGAGGCAGTCGGTGAAGTAGAGTCTGATGACGGCGTGCTGGTGATCCGGGGCATCCACGTGAAGGTCACTCTCAAGGCCGCGAACGAACATCACGAGACTGCGAATCGCCTGCATGGAATTTTCGCCGACAAGTGTCCTGTCTACCGGACACTAAATCCTGCCATCGCGATGACCAGCGAACTCGCCTTCGAAGCTCCAGCGGTCTAACTGATGGAGAGCACTTCGATTTAGGATAGTGGAGATGCGATTTCTACTGCTGCTCGTAACAGCCAGCGCCTTGCTCGCCGAGTCCGTCGCGGGCCTCAACTGGACCTCCCCCGCCGGATGGACCAACCAGGGCTCGCGCCCCATGCGCGCCGCGACCTACGTGGTGCCGGGCGACGCAGAGTGCGTTGTGTACTTCTTTGGCGAAGGGCAGGGCGGCTCGATCGAAGCAAACTTGGACCGCTGGAAGGGCCAGTTTCAACGCCCCGACGGCAAGGTCGCCGACGCCAAGATCGCGACGCGCACCGTGCACGGCATGAAGGTGACGACGATCGACGGCAGCGGAACCTACAGCGGAGCGGCCGGGCCGACGGCGCGAGAGAAAATCATCAAGACCGGCTATCGCTTGCTCGGCGCGATCATCGAAGGCCCCGGCGGCAACGTGTTCATCAAGTTCACGGGTCCAGAGAAAGCGCTCAACGCCAACCAGGCGAAGTTTGAGCAGTTGCTCGCGTCGTTCAACAAGAAGTAGCTCGGCCCCCCAAAGAACTTCGTATTTCCGTACACTGGGGGTACCCCGCCTCCCTGCATTGTGTCTTCCCCTGTTCAAAATTCGAGTGTCGAGCTATCCCTATGGGACGGGATTAAGGAGTCGCTCGCCGGCTCGCATCGCGATTACACCGTCGGGCCCATTGGCCGCGCGATCACGCTGCTCGCAATCCCGATGGTCCTTGAAATGGCCATGGAATCGCTCTTTGCGATCGTCGACGTCTTCTTCGTCGCGAAGCTGGGTTCGGACGCAGTGGCTTCCGTCGGACTGACCGAATCCGTCATGACGCTGCTGTTCGCGGTTGCCGTCGGGCTATCGGCGTCGACCACCGCGATGGTTGCGCGCCGCACGGGAGAGAAAGATGCCGAAGGCGCCGCGATTGCCACCGTGCAATCGATCCTCCTGGGTCTGATTGTCGCCGCAGCCGCCGGAACGCTGGGCTTCGTATTCGCGCCCGACATCCTGCGCATCATGGGTGCGTCGGATGCCGTCGTTCGCACCGGTACCGGATTCACGCGCGCCGTGCTCGGCGGCAGTTTCACGGTGCTGATGCTGTTTCTGATCAACGCCAGCTTCCGGGGCGCAGGCGACGCCGCCATCGCGATGCGCGTTCTCGTGCTGTCGAACTCCATCAACATCCTTCTGAATCCCTGTCTCATCTTTGGATTCGGCCCGTTTCCCGCACTCGGCGTAACCGGATCTGGCATCGGCACCACCATTGGCCGCAGCGCCGGAGTCCTCTACGGTCTCTGGCGTCTGTACCAGGGTAGTGGGCACCTGAAGCTGCGCGGTGATCATCTTGTGATCGTGCCCGATGTCCTCTGGCGGCTACTGCGGATCTCGCTCTCGGCGATCTTCCAATACTTGATCGCGGTCGCCAGTTGGGTCGCCATGGTTCGCATGGCGGCAAGTTTTGGCAGCGCCGCGATTGCCGGATACACGCTCGCGATGCGCATCGTTGTGTTTGCGATTCTCCCGTCGTGGGGCCTCAGCAACGCCGCGGCTACGCTCGTCGGACAGAATCTCGGCGCTGGAAAGCCGGAGCGCGCGGAGGCATCCGTTTGGCGCGCGGGCTTCTACAACATGGCATTTCTCGGCTCGATCGGCGTAGTTTTTCTCGCGCTCGCACCGTGGATCATGGGATTCTTCACCCACGACGCCGCCGTCCAGGAGATTGGCGCAAGTTGTTTGCGCATCGTGTCGGCAGGCTACGTTTTCTACGCCTGGGGCATGGTGCTGGTGCAATCGTTCAACGGCGCGGGAGACACGCTGACGCCTACCATCATCAACCTCGGCTGCTACTGGCTCTTCCAGATTCCCCTCGCCTATGCGCTCGGCTTCATATTTGCATTCGGAGCGCCTGGCGTCTTCTGGGCAATCCCGATCGCGGAATCCCTGCTCGCACTGGTTGGCGTGCTGGCATTCCGCCAAGGGAAGTGGAAGACGCAGAAAGTCTAGCGCCATGACCGCCGCTGTGACCACTTGATTCGGATCGAAACGAGCCCCGCCGTAATCAGCGACCCCGGGCTTCAGGAACGTGAAACACTCGACGCCCTCTCGCCAGCAAAGAACCGCGAACGAAGTGAGCGGATCTCCCCCATATCGACAGTGCCCGATGTAACCCCGCCCGTGCAAGGGCGCGGGGTTCGCCGAGGCGCGACCGTAAGGTCGCGCGTACAAAATCAAATACAGCCGCGCCTGTAAGTAAGTAAGTAAGCGGGCGTCCACCCACCCCACGAAGAACCCCGCCCGTCAGCCCGGTGATATTTCTGCCGGTCATCGCACTAGCGCCCGTCTCGCGGCGCTATGCTCAAGACATGCACAACCCACTGAATCCCACGGATCATCTCGATCTCGAGACGATCTCGTCGCACTCGGGCGTCACGGCGGAGATGGAAGCGATGTCCGTCAAAGGCTTGCTCGAGGCCAGCGGGATTGAAGCGGTGATCATCGGCGATGCCGTGCTGCCCAATTTCCCCTTTGAAGTGCGCGTAGCCGGGGACCGCGCCGAAGAGGCACGCCGACTGGTCGCAGACGCGGAAGCGGCGGGTCCGGCGGCGGCCGAAGAAGCCGAGCGCGCGGGTGAAGCACAGGCCTGATGCACGAGTCTGTCCACATCATTGGGGCAGGCCTCGCCGGATGCGAAGCCGCCTGGCAGGTTACGCGAGCAGGCGTGCGCGCGGTGCTCTACGAAATGCGGCCGGTGCGATCGACTGAAGCGCACCAAACCGGCATGTTTGCCGAGCTGGTTTGCAGCAATTCCCTCAAGAGCGAATCGGAGAACACCGCGCCGTGGCTCTTGAAAGAAGAATTGCGCCGCATGGGATCGGCACTGCTCGAATCCGCGGCGAGGACGCGCGTCCCCGCTGGTCACGCGCTAACCGTCGATCGCGAGTTGTTCGCCGCCGACGTCACTGCGGGCATCGAAAGCAATCCGCTGATCGAGATCCGGCGCGAGGAAGTGACGAGGCTCGACGAAGACCTCGTATGGATCGTTGCATCCGGCCCACTCACCAGTGGCGCACTCGCCGCCGACATCGCCCGATTGACCGGCACCGGGCGCCTCTATTTCTACGACAGCATCAGTCCAATTGTGGAAGCGGAATCGATCGACATGAACATCGCCTTCCGCGCCTCGCGCTACGGAAAATCAATCGACGGCACCGACGACTACATCAACTGCCCCTTCAACAAAGAAGAGTACGATCACTTTCTCGACGCCCTGCTTGCTGCCGATAGCGTTCCCGCGCATATTGAGGCCGACAACCCGAAGTACTTCGAGGCCTGCCTGCCGATTGAAGAGATCGGCCGCCGTGGCCGCGATACGCTGCGCTTCGGCCCAATGAAACCAGTTGGCCTGACCGATCCGCGAACCGGTCGCTGGCCGTACGCCGCCGTGCAATTGCGCTCCGAGAATCTGCGCTCCGATAGCTACAACCTCGTCGGCTTCCAGAATCATATGCGCTTCGGCGATCAGCAGCGCGTGCTGCGGCTGGTTCCCGGGCTTGAACGCGCGGAGTTCCTGCGCTACGGCCAGATCCACCGCAATACCTACATCAACGCTCCCGCGCTGTTGAGCCCGGCCCTGTATCTGCGTACGCATCCAGCCATTTTTTTCGCAGGCCAGATTTCTGGCGTCGAAGGCTACGTGGAATCGATCGCCACCGGACTGATCGCGGGACGGCACGCCGCGGCCCGCATTCTTGGCGTCGAGAGTCCTGTAGCGCCGCGCGAAACGGCGCTGGGGTCGCTCTGCGCCTACGTTTCCGGCGCCGACGCCGCAAACTATCAACCTGCGAACATCACCTTCGATCTGTTGCCGAAACTCGAAGAGTCGACACGCCACAAAATGCGCCGCGACAAGAAAGCCCGGCAGGCGGAGGTCTGCCGCCGCGCGCTCGCTGCACTGGACGATCTTCGGGGAGTTCCGGAGCATGTCGGCGCTTAATGATTCGATCGCCGGCTTCCTCGAATCGATTGCGCGCGAGCAAGTGTCGCCGCACACGCTGCGAAGCTATGGGTCCGATTTGGAGCAGTTCGCCGCCTACTTCTCGCCGCCCGGCGAGCAGCCGCCCGAACCCTCTGAGTTCTCCGTCATTCTGCTGCGCGAATGGTTATCCAGCCTCTACGACCGTAATCTCGATGTCGCGTCCATTCGACGCAAACTCGCTGCCGTGCGCGCGTACTTCCGCTATTTGAAGAACGCCGGACTCGTCGAGCACAACCTGGTGCGTCAGTTGCGCACACCCAAAGCCGCAAAGAAACTGCCTCCGGTGATGACCGAAGAACAAACGAACCGCCTGGTGGACGGCGTGGTGACCGCAAAACTCGAACAGCCGCACCCGGAACGCGACACCGCCATCTTCGAACTTCTCTACGGATGCGGCCTCCGCATCAGCGAGCTCGTTGCGCTCAACTACGAAGATTTCGACTTCGCCGAGCGTTGGATTCTCGTGCGCGGCA
Source organism: Acidobacteriaceae bacterium (assembly GCA_043788745.1). Classification (GTDB taxonomy): domain Bacteria; phylum Acidobacteriota; class Terriglobia; order Bryobacterales; family Bryobacteraceae; genus JBBQWZ01. Next base: position 5,221 of record JAYVTO010000129.1, on the reverse strand, counting down.
AAGGCCGCAAGGAGCGGCAAGTGCCCTTCGGCGCGAAAGCTGCCGATGCCATCGCCCGCTACCTGGAAGCCCAGCCCGCGAGCAGCGGTGCGATTTGTCGCAATCATCGCGGCGGCCGGCTCACCGATCGCGGCGCACGAAGCATCGTGAAGTTCTACGCGCGCATGCTCGAAGGCGATTCGTCCATCCACCCGCACGGCCTGCGGCATGCGTACGCGACGCATTTGCTGCGTTCCGGCGCGGATTTGCGTGCGATTCAGGAACTATTAGGGCACGCAGGACTGGCCACGACGCAGAAGTACACGCAGGTTTCGCTGCAGGATCTAATGGCCGTCTACGACAAAGCGCATCCCAAAGCCTAGGGGAGTGCGCCGCATGTCTCAAGAGGACCGCGCGACTGTAGGGTCGCGCGTACTCGACAAGCACTGAACACCGAGGCGCGACTGTAGGGTCGCGCGTACTCGACAAGCACTGAACACCGCCCGTAAGAGAGCAGATCTGTTAGTACAGCTCGATTTGAACCGAACAACACTAGCTCCCGCTTGCGAGGCCGACGATTCCGCCCAAGCCGTACAATAGGGTTAGGAGGTATTTTCCATGGCAAGTAACAACTCAACGAATAGCGCTGTCTGGTTCCTGACTGGAGCCGCCATTGGAGCCGCAGTCGCGCTGCTCTACGCACCGCAGACCGGCGAAGAGACTCGCAAGCTGCTCGGCAAGAAAACGCGCGAAGGCGCCGACGTGCTTAGCGAAACCGGCCGCGACATGATTGACAAGGGCAAGGATATGTTCGAGCGCGGCCGCCAGATGGCCGACGAAGCCGCCGAAATGTTTGAACGCGGCCGCAAGCTCGTCGAAGGATAATCGAAACGCATGAGCACAGCAACTTCTCCGGTAGGCATCGCCACGCTGCCTCCCTTCAAAAATGAACCCTACGCCGACTTCACGCAGCCCGCAACCAAGGCTGCCATGGAAGGCGCCCTTGCCAAAGTGCGGGCCGAACTCGGCAAAGATTATGCTCTATGGATCGACGGCGAGCGCGTGAAGACGGGCGACTTGTTACAGTCCGTGAATCCATCGCGCCCTTCCGAAGTCGTCGGACTGCATCACAAAGCCACCGCCGAACTCGCGACTAAAGCGATCGAGAGCGCGCACGCCTACTTCCCCACCTGGAGCCACGTGCCCGCCGCCGATCGCATCGCGATGATGGTTCGCGCGGCGCAGATTCTCCGCGAGCGTAAGTATGAATTCAATGCCTGGCTGGTTCTCGAATCCGGCAAATCGTGGAATGAAGCCGAGCCCGAAGTCGGCGAAGCCATCGACTTCCTCGAATACTATGCGCGCCTGATGGCGAAGCTGGCGAACCCCGATCCCGTCGTGCAGATGCCCGGCGAAAAGGCCGAGATGGTCTACCTCGCGCTCGGCGTGGGCATCATCATTCCGCCATGGAATTTCCCGCTGGCGATTCTCGCCGGCATGACCTGCGCGGCGCTCGTTGCTGGCAACACTGTCGTGATCAAGCCGTCCAGCGACACCCCGACCATCGCCGCGAAATTTGCCGAAGTGCTTCTCGACGCGGGCTTCCCCGCCAAGAGTTTTTCGCTTTGCACGGGCAGCGGTGCGGTCGTCGGCGACTTGCTCGTAGAGCACCCGAAGACGCGCTTCATTTCGTTCACGGGTTCGCGCGACGTCGGCCTGCGCATCAACGAATTGGCCGCAAAACCGCGCAAGGGTCAGATCTGGATCAAGCGCGTCGTCGCCGAAATGGGCGGCAAGGACGCGATCGTCGTCGACCGTGAAACCGATGTCGAGAAAGCGGCGATCGGAGTTGTGCAGTCGGCATTCGGCTTCCAGGGCCAGAAGTGCTCGGCCTGTTCTCGCGCGATTGTCGATGCGGCCATCTACGATGAGTTCTTGAAGAAAGTGCAGGAGCGCGTCGCGACGCTGACCATCGGCGAATCCGACAACCCGCAGTTCTACATGGGCCCCGTGATCAACGCCGGCGCAAAGAAGTCCATCCTCGAATACATCGAGGTCGGCAAGAGCGAAGGCCGAGTGATCGCGGGCGGAGCTGCGGCACCGGGCGACGGCTACTTCATCCAACCGACCGTCATCGCCGATATCGAAGCCAAGGATCGCCTCTTCCAGGACGAGATCTTCGGGCCCGTCCTCGCCATCGCCAAGGCCCGCGATTTCGATCACGCGATGGAACTGGCCAACGATTCCGAGTACGGCCTCACGGGCGCGGTTTACACCGACAACAAAGAGAAGATCGCGAAGGCCAAGGATCAGTTCTTCGTCGGCAACCTCTACATCAACCGGAAGTGCACGGGAGCCATGGTCGGAGCCCACCCCTTCGGTGGCTTCAACATGTCGGGAACAGATTCAAAGGCCGGTGGTCCGGATTACCTGCTGCAGTTCCTGCAGGCGAAGTCCATTGCGGAGAAAGTTAGCTAGTCTTAACTTCCATCAAAGAACCCGGCCCGTAAGGAACCCGGAAAAAACGACCGGGTTGCAACGCTAGCAAAGAACCGCGAACGAAGTGAGCGGACGCGCGCGCGTCAAGACCGCCAGAAACCAGATGCGAACAGCAGGAACAAAGAGACTCAGCAAGAGACGCAACGAGGAGAAGCTATAACGCCGCCCTTCAGGGCGGGGCCGCTGAGGCTATGTTCATTGCAAAATGCACCAAATCCGAGCCGCGACCAGAGCGGCCCGAAGGGCCGCGTCGGGAGCGGATTCACCCATGCCAGGCCAGTGCACGGATAACCCCACCCACCAGGGTGGGGTTGTCGTGCCGCTACGCCGCGCGGAGCGCGTGCTCCAGCGCTTCCACGAAGAAGTAATCGCCCCACATCACTGACTCATCTACGCCCAGCGCTTTATGGACGTGATAGACGCCGCCCTTCAGAATCCCTTCCCACTTCGGGTCGGACTTCGCCAGGTGGTTGTCGCACAGGGTCTTCAGAATCCTCACCGCAGTCGACCAATACAGGTGGCCCTTCATCGGGTCCGGCACGATTCGGCATAGGCGGAAGAAGCCCGCCGCCGCAATCGCGGCTGTCGACGTATCGAGCAGCGTGCGCGATTCAATCGGCGCGTCATAGTCCCATGGCGGAACGCCGTCGGACGGCGTGTGCGCGATGTAGTAGTCGGCACAGGCTTGCGCCGTTTCCAAGAAGTGCGGATCGCGGCTGTATTCGTAGCACGTGCCGAAGCCGTACAGGCTCCACGCCAAACCGCGCGACCAACAGGAATCCGCGCGATAGCCCTGTTGCGTCGATTGCCGCAGGAACGCGCCCGTCTCTAGATCGAAGATACCTTCGTGCGCCGTCGATCCGTCGCCGCGCACCAGATACCGCCGCGTCGTCAGCGAATGCCGGATCGCGATCTCGCGCAAGCGCCGATCTCCAGTCTCCCGCGCCGCGTAAAAAATAATCCCGACGTTCATCATGATGTCGATGAACAGCGAATCGTCGCCGACGAAGCTGCGCAAATAGCGGCCGTTCTCCTGGAAGCGAAGCGCCAGTGTGCGTCCCGCCTCGATCATTACATCGCGCAACTCAGGCTGCTTGGTCCGCTGATACCAGCGATAGTAGGTCGACAAGAACACGAAGCCAAGGTCGTGCACTTCGCGATCCAGCTTCCGCGGCTCCAATACCTTCGAATACTTGATCGCGTTCTCAAGCCAATACTTGTGGTCTTCCGAATTCGGAGCGGACCGCTTCTCGAAAACCCACATCATCCCCGGCAAGAAGCCTTCGCACCAGTTGGTCCAGTTCGGACCCTCGTGCTTCCACTTCCCGTCCTTCGTGTACATCGGATACAGGCCGGGATGCTTATCCACAATCTTCCGGACCTGCTTTTGGGCGAACTTGAACGCGTCCTCGAATGTCTGCGCGCCTTCCGTGGCGAAATGAATCAAGTGATCTCCTCGCTCTTCCTGACTACTTGCCGGCCTTGCCCGTGCGCCATTGGACGAGCACTCCGTTCACTACTCTGGGCGGCGATAGAAAAAGAAATCGCGCGCAACCGGGACGAGGCGCCGGCGATGCTGCGGGCCCACGCTCGGTCTTGACGATACCGCTGGCCATGCCCGGCGAACCGGTGGACTCAAGCACCGCCGTAAATACGGAGCGGCCCTCCGGCCACTCCAAGTCTGTAAATTGCAAGGTCACGTACGGGATGCCGGGCGCCTCATGGACCTCGATCACACGGCCCGTTAGCACGGCTCCCTTCGGAACCACGACCTTCTTCCTTATCTTCGCATTCTCTGTAAGGATTGCACGCACCTGGTCTCCGATCACCATGCGGCGCGCATCAAGGCTCACGGTCAACTGAGTGGCGATATCCAAATCCGCCGGAAGCTCGACGAGCGGCGCCATCTTGGGTGCAGTCACCTCCGCCGCAGGCGCTTCGTCAAAGCGCAAAACGCTCTCGCCCGCGTACTGCCGGCAATCGCTGAATGTCGCCCGGTTCCGTTTTTCATTGCCGCGCAAATCCACCAGCGTCAGATCGCTCGCGATCGGCAACAGAAATTCGCTGTCGCCAATCTTGCGCCGCGCATAGTCCATCCGGCTCGCTGTGCGCGAAACATCGAGATTCGGGGGGATGTCTTCCGCCTCCAGCTCCAGGCGGATCAAATCGAGACTGCTCGCATGAACCCAAAAACTGCCGCGAAATCCCGCAATGCCTTCCTGCGTTCCAATCTTCAACTGATATCCACTCGTCATTACCGGAACGCGAAAGTCCCATCGATAAGCGCCCACGCCGTCGATCGAGACCTCGCCGCGATAGGTATACGTCGGCGCATTGGATTGCAGCACTGCCTTCGCGAACAGCGCGAAATCCCCATTGCCCACCGTGCCCGAAGGCACAAGATCGCGCAGATCCTTCGTCTCAAACTTCTTTGCGCCCGGCCAGGCAAAGAACTCCGAGCCATCCACCAACGCGACCTCAAGGCGCACTGTGTCGGAGAGGCGGAACTTTTTCGCCGGAAGCGTGCGCTCCGATCGTTCGATCGTTTCGACGCACGTGTAATTCGGAAGCCGGTCGAGCGTTTCCGCCGCATGCACCTTCGTCTTCACCAGCAACAGTAAGTCTGGTGGCAACCCGGAGTCCTGCTGCGCCACGGCCAGCAGCCCCCCGAACGCAATTGCCACAATTGCCCGCATGGCCTTAGTATAGGTTCGCGCTACCATCTAAAAGATACATGTCTACC
>JAYVTO010000128.1:0-5929 GCA_043788745.1 Acidobacteriaceae bacterium | reverse complement strand
TCTTTCAAAAAACGAAACCAAAAAACACAGAAAGGACCCCAGCAGCGTCCCAACCTGACTCTTCCCCCTTCAGGCTCATTCTCGGATTAGAAAATGCTGGGCCTTATTTACGCACGTAGAGGATCGAATACCTGGTGCGCGCCACTTCGACGTATGGCGCGAACCAATCGGACAGATCCGCGCGACGTCCCAATGCAAGGTTGGGGTTCAACACGCCAAGGCTATCGACGATGCAGGTCGGCCGGCTGCGCGCCAACTCGCGTCGGTTGGGTTCTGTAAATTCCGGCGCAATCGCGCCGCCTTGCGAGAGATGGCGGTCGGCGAGGACGCCACTGAGTGGTTGGGATTCGAGGAAGCGGTTCGCAGCGGGAAGTGTGGAATAGGCGAAAATCTCCGGCCGGAATCCCCAAACGAACAGCGTTGGACTATCGAGTCCAAGCGCTTTGAGTAGACGGGCACACTCTTTGCTGTCACGATCGAGCGCCAGGTCGGACCACGTTTCGCCGTTGTCCTGATACATCGCGAAATAGCGCGGTCCAAAACGAATCCCAGGGATTAACAACAAAAAAAGAACGGCAATGCGAACCGCTCGGCCGCCCGAAGTCCAGCCGCGCGCCGCGCCGAGCGCCAGCGGAGGCAGCAGTAAGAAATAATAGCGGGGAAAAAAGCGCAATCCGAGGAACGCGCCGCCGAGCGCGAGCACGATCCACGCGATCCAGCGAACGCGCTCCGCGCGTTCCTTCTGCAGGAATACGGCGGAGGCTACGGCGATCGCCGCATGAAAGCCCGCGAAATTCGCCGTTCGCAGCAGCGCTTCGCGGACCGGCGACGCGATGAATGTATTCGCCGCGTAGATTCCGCCCCACTGCCAAGCCTGCCGCCAGCCATCGGCTAGCGATCCCATCAAGAGCATCCAGGCAGCCGCGATCGCGATCGGAGTCAAGGTTCCCGCGAGCAGCGGGAGTGCGCTCGGCAGCGCCCAGAGCAAACATGCCGCGACGACGACGGCAGCCTTCGACGACGCGAGAAATCCGACGCCTGCGCAGAGGCCCGCGCGATACGGCCGTCCGGACCAGATACACGCGATCGCGCCCAGATGCGGCGCGATCAACAGCATGTCCGAGGCCAGAGGCAGGACGGCGGAAGGCAATCCGAAGGTCAGGAAGAAGGCCATGAACAACGCCGCCGCGAGGCCTTCGCGTTCAGACCACTTTGCTCGCGCGGCGAAGAATGCGAGCGCCGAACACAACAGGGCATAGACGGCCCCCGCGACGCGCAATGGCGTTCCGTCCGTTGCGCCCCACAGAAGATAGATCCAGGAAACCAGCGGTGGTTTGTCGAACCAGACGCCGCCGTACAGTGTCTGCCCTCGCCACACCTGCATCGCCGACGCCAGCGGAAGCGTGTCGTCGGCCCACAGGACTCCCGAATGCGCCCAGTGCGCGCCCAGCGTCAACGCAGCGATGAATAGGAAGACCGCACCAATTCGCACGCGACGATAGTAACGCGGGGCCGGTGTTCGAGGCTACTTTCTACGCGGCGGCTTCGAGATCGCGCACCGGGGCCGCGGTCTCGAGAGCGCGCGCCGCGCGGAAGTGCTCGATCAGCAGCGCGACGTGCCGCTCGATGCTGTCCCGGACGCTCCGGTACGAATTCCCGTCCTTGCCCAGCGGGTCGCGGATCACGAGTTTGACTTCGATGCCGGGAAGTTTTGGGAGGGCGTATCCACTCATGTTGACGACCACGTCGTAGCGGGATAGATCGAGCCTGGAGAGTGATGTCGGCACTTGCCCTTCGAGCGAAATCGATTTTTCCTCCATTACCTGATACGTCATGCTGGGGATCTTTCGCGCGGGCGTCAATCCGGCGCTATCCACCTCGGCGACATCCGAACCGTAGGCCCGGCAGAAGGCTTCGGCCATCTGGCTCCGCACGGCGTTGCCCAGGCAGACGAATAGAACCCGCGCCTTACGGGTCTGGAGGGCGTGAAACAAACTCATCGTGGATTCAGAATGCCGCTTTCGCGCGTGATCCGCAACGGAAGTTCGTACCGTTTTTCGGGGGTTCGTTGGTACTGGGGTTGCGGTACCTCGGTCGCGATCGCCCGGCGGCGAGTATCATGGAAGATCTTCATGCGCACCCGCCTTCTGGCACCGCTCGCGTTGGTCACGCTGGTTATCCTTTTCTTCTGGAAACTGGTGCTCACCGGCCAGTACACGTGGATGGAAAGCCCCGACATCGCCAACCTCGTGTTGCCGTGGATGCAGATGCAGGCCGGCGAATGGCATCACGGGCGGTTTCCGCTCTGGGATCCGTATGGCTGGGGCGGCCAGCCGTTGTTCGGGCAGGCGCAGCCGGGCTCGGCGTACCCGCTGAACTGGTTACTGTTTCTGCTGCCGCTACAACACGGCTGGATCGCGCAAGCGTCGTTGCATTGGTACTTCGTGGTGGTGCGCATCCTGGCCTCGCTGACGATGTACAAGCTTTGCCGCGATCTTGGCCGGTCTCGCGCGGCGTCGATCCTGGCGGGCATCGTCTTCGCTTTGGGCGGTTACGTCGCCACTACGGATTGGCCGCAAATGGTGAATGGCGCCGTCTGGGCGCCGCTAGCGTTCCTGTATTTATTCCGCGCGCAACGCGGTCAGCGCCCCCTGCGCAGTGCGATTCTGTCGGGATTCTTTCTCGGCGTCATGTGGCTTGCGGGCCATCATCAGATTCAACTATACGTGTCGGCGGTTGTCGGAACGCTGTGGCTCTGGTTCGTATTTGTCTCGAACAAGTCCGCCAGCGGCCAACCGGATTGGAAGCTGGGCCGGATCGCCGCGCTCTCCATCCTCATCGCCGTTTCGACCAGCGCCTTTCAGACGATCCCGACGGCGGAGTACGGGCGAATCTCGCGCCGTTGGTCGGGCACGGAAGAACCGCTGCGATTTAACGAAACCGTTCCCTACAACGTCCACCGGCAATACGCGCTGAGTCCGCAGTCGTTACTTGGCGTGTTTATCCCCAGCCTGCAGAAGAGCGCGGACCCTTTTATCGGGGTGACGGCACTGGTGCTCGCGCTGCTGGGTCTTGCGTTGGCATGGCGCGAAGCGCGTGTCCGCTGGCTGGCGGCAGTCGCGCTTTTTGGATTGCTGTTCGCGCTCGGGCCCCTGAATCCGATCCACGGAATCCTGTATGCGCTCGTCCCTTTGTTTGAGAAGGCCCGCGTCCCGGCCGCCGGTATCGTCTTGTTTAGCCTCGCGGTGTCCGTCCTGGTTGCTTTTGGCGCCGATCAGTTGAACGTCGATACGCGCTGGCGGCGTCTGATCGTGCGGGGCCTCACCGTCTTCGGAATGCTTACGCTCTTCGCCTGCTTGCTGTTCGCCGCGACGCGCGTTCCGGTGTGGATCAGTGACGATCGTTTGATCGTTACCGCAGTCTATGCGCTGCTCGCTGCCGGAGTGATTTACGGGCTGTCGCGGGGAAACTTGAGTCGAAATGCCGCTCTCTTCGCTCTCGGTGGACTCATCTTCTTCGACCTCTCGAACGAAACCGGATTCTGGTGGACCAACGTGAACGAGAAGGACCGCACGTCGTATTTGAAGCCGATGTCGCAGCATTCGGATCTCGTGCAGTTCGTCAAGTCCCGCCCGGGGCTCTCGCGCATCGAAGTCGACTCGGCCGCGATCCCCTACAACATCGGCCCGTGGTACGGCATTGAAACCTTCGAAAGCTACGTCGCCAGCGTCCCGCAGGATCTGTGGCGTCATGATGTCTTCAGTGAACGCTTCCGCCAATTCTTCGGCATCGAATATCTATTGGCCGCCAAACCTACCCGTCCCAATCAACGCGAAGTGTACACAGGCCGCTCTGGATTGAAGGTCTACGAGAACCCCGGAGCCTTTCCGCGAACGTGGGCCGTGCACGATGTTGTCGAAGCCAAGACCGAGGACGAAGCAAAGGGCCTGCTGCAGAATCCAACGTTCGATCTGCGGACGCGGGCCTTCTTCCTAAACGAAACTGCGCCCAAGCTCGCATCCTGCGCGGGTGATGATGTCACGATCCAGTCGCATCAGCCGAATCGCGTGCGCATCCAAGCGAGGATGGCCTGCCGGGGATTGGTTCTGCTCGCCGATACATACTTCGCCGGATGGCAGGCAACCGTCGATGGTAACTCGACGCCCATCTATCAAGCCGACAGCGTGATTCGCGGCGTGGTGGTCGATGCCGGAGCGCACACCGTCGAGATGCGCTACCGCCCGCGAAGCGTCCTGCTGGGCGGCGTGCTAACCATCCTCTCCGCGTTGCTCGCCGCCTTCGTGTTCTTCCGCCGCTGACTCGCGAAGTCGGTGATAATCGAGCAATGCGCCTGCTGCTGTTTCTACTCGCCGCTTCGCTCGGCTTTTCTCAGGACACGGTGATTGTCGGCGCTCGCATTGCCGATGGCACGGGCGCGCCGCTGCGCGCCGCCAGCGTCCGCATTCATGACGGCTCGATCTCTCAGATTGGAGCCGTTCCGCCGCAGCCAGCCGATCGCGTGATCAGTGCGAAGGGACTCATCCTTGCTCCCGGATTCATTGACCCCCACAATCATTCCGATCGCGGCCTCCGGACGGAACCCGACGCAATCTCGCAAGTATCTCAAGGCATCACTACCGTTCTACTCGGCCAGGATGGCGGATCCGCCTTGCCCATCGGAAAGTGGATGGAGGAGTACCGCAACAAGCCCACCGCGCTCAACGTCGCAACGATGGCCGGACACGCCACATTGCGCACGCAGGTGATGGGTAAGGACTACAAGCGCTTCGCGAAGCCGGAAGAAGTGACGGCGATGGCGGTCCTGCTCGAGCAGGCGATGAAGGACGGCGCATACGGGTTGTCTTCTGGCCTCGAGTATGAGGTAGGCAGCTACTCGAACACCGAGGAAGTCATCGCTCTCTCGAAGACGGCGGCGCGTTCCAAGGGCTTCTACATTTCGCACGTTCGTGACGAAGCGAACTTGGCGATCGAGTCGATCCGCGAGCTCGTCCGCATTGCCGAAGAGGCAATGATCGCTGCCCAGATCACGCACATCAAGCTCGGTGCCGTCGCCGTGTGGGGCAAGACGCCGGAACTGATCCGCATTGTCGAGGATGCCCGCAAGCGTGGCCTGGATATCACCGCCGATTGCTACCCCTACGACGCGTGGTCGTCGACGATCACTGTGCTCGTGCCTGATAAGCAGTACGACAATCCGAAGAGCGTCGCACAAGCGTTGGCCGATGTCGGCGGTGGAAAGAACGTTACGATTACCAACTGCAAGGCGCACCCGGATTACGAATTTCAGAACCTCCAGCAGATCGCGGTAAAGACCAATCGAACGACCGTCGAGGTGTTCATCCAAGTTGTCAAGGACGGCGGCGCAAGTGTGGTTGGAAAGACGATTAAAGAGGAGGACATGCGCATCCTCTACAAGCAACCCTGGGTGATGGTTTCCAGCGACGGCGGCATCGGAATGCGGCATCCACGCGGGACAGGCACCTACCCGCGCGTTCTCGGCCGCTTCGTGCGCGAGCAGAAGATTATGCCGCTGGAAGCGGCAATCCACAAGATGACCGGGATGCCGGCACAGCGGTTGCGGTTGAAAGATCGCGGTCGAATCGCCGCGGGCTATCGCGCCGATCTGGTGCTGTTCAATCCCGACACCGTGCAGGACAATTCTACGTTCAAAGATCCCTTCACGCTGTCGACGGGCATCGAGAAGGTCTGGGTGAATGGCGCGCTCGTGTGGAGTGACGGCAGGACGACGGGCGCGCATCCCGGATCTGTGTTGACGCGGCCATAGCCAGTGCTGTGACCGCTTGATTTGTTTCATCGGACGGCTGGGTCCGGTCGCGTATATAAGAACCGTAAAAAGTGACCCCGGCTCCTCTCGAAGAACCGCGAGCGTAAGCGAGCGGGTGCCCTG
>JAYVTO010000127.1:0-26275 GCA_043788745.1 Acidobacteriaceae bacterium | reverse complement strand
TCTTTCAAAAAACGAAACCAAAAAACACAGAAAGGACCCCAGCAGCGTCCCAACCTGACTCTTCCCCCTTCAGGCTCATTCTCGGATTAGAAAATGCTGTGTCCGTGAGGTACTGGAGATTCTCGTGGTTATTCAGGCCGTCCTGGCGGACCATCGGCCCGCTTATCCCGCTTCTTGCCTTCCCGGCCGCCCGGACCCATTCCGTCCGGACCACCCATCGGCGGGCCTCCGCCACCCCGGGGAACACGCTTCTGCAGTTCCTGCCATTGCGGATAGGTGAGCACCCCGCGCAACCGCAGGCTCAACTGCAAAACAGAGCGGGTCATCTCGGCACGCGCGCCGGCGACCCTCTCGATGGCGTCGTTGGCACGTCGTTGGTCGACAGACTCCTCGTTCATGATGTCTTCGAGGTCGGCTTCCGCCTTCTTGATCGCATTACTGGCGTCAAAAAGACGATTGCGAAACTCTCGTGTATGCGTGCGGATTTGCTGCTGCTGTTGGTCGGAAAGGTTGAGATCGCCAGCGATCGGCGAATCCCACCAGGCAAACATGCCCGGTTGCTGAGGCCGGCCGCCGCCGCCCCGCCGTTCACCTTGTGGACCTCCGACCCCAGGAGGCTGCGCCGGGAGCATCGCGGGTAGAATCAACATTCCGAGAAGAAAAAAAATTCGCATGGCAGTTACTGCCGAACCGTCGAGGACTTTGCCGCAGTTTCATCCTGCACAAACAGCGCCTGGATCGGGCTGACCGCCTGCGGCATCGATGATTGCTCAATCGAAGCCATCTCCGCGAAGAACAGGGTATCCGAAATCTCCGCTTGGGCCACCGGAGCAACAGGCCGCACAACCGGCGTCTGGTCCGGGCGGAACAAAGCCAACCCACCCACGATCACAACCACCGCGGCCATACCCGCCGCGAAACCCTTTTGGGCGAACAGGGATATCCACCATGCTGGCTGCTTCTCGTCCAGGCGGGTATAGATCGCCCGACGCTGAGCGGCGAGAAACTCGTCGGACACCGCCGGAGCCGACGCCAACAGGGAACGCTTCGCGCTCAACCGCGCCCAGTGGCCGCTGCAGTCGGCGCAAGCTTTTAAGTGTGATTCAGCAGCCAAGTGCGACTCAGCGGCCGCATCCGAAATGCCGTACAGCTTGTCCAACAGTTGATCGTTCGTCCAGTGCGAATTCATTGTTTTACCCCGTCCTGCTCCAACACGCCCGAATACAAATCCCGCAGTTGCACGCGCAACTTCGCCACGGCCCGGAACATGTGAGCCTTCACTGTTCCCACGTCTAATCCCAGAGTATCCGCTATTTCTTCGAGGCTCAAATCCTCGTAATGTCGCAACGTGAAAACGGCACGCTGCCGTTCCGACAAACCAACCAGCGCCTCTTCCAACCGCCGTCGGATCTCGCTTGCAAACATCCGCTTCTCTGCGTTCGGAGCCATCTCCGGAGTCAACTCCAGCATTTTGGCTTCGTCTTCCGGAGCCGGTCTACGCCGCCAGATCTGCCATTTCTTCGACCGCAGCCGGTCGAGGCAGGTATTCACCGCGATTCGCGTAATCCACTTCGATGGGTCTTCGATCTCCGCCTGCCCCGCGCGCCGCAAGGCCTGAAAGGCTTTGAGGAAAGCATCCTGCGTCGCCGAATCCGCCTCGTCGCGGTCGTTCAAGAACCGCAAGCAAAGCAGAAATACGCGGCGCTGCTCCACAACCATCCACGCACCGAACTCACGCGAGTCGGCTAGCGCCGCCAACCGAGCCGGGAGATGATCTGCCATTACGCCCATCTTACCGATCTAAACGGCTCCGGCGGGCTAAGGTTTACGCCATCCCCAAGTTCGCAGACAGTTTCCTTTTGGGGAAGCGTCGTAATCGGGGAGATGACGGGCCATCTGCGTTCAACGCAGAACTTCCAGTCGCTGCAAATCCTAGAAGAGCGAGCACGACGAAAGTCTTCCGCCGTCCACGCCGAAATATCTTATTCATAATTCCTGAGTCCTTTTCTCAGGTGCCCTGAGTATGCGGAGTATGCGGCCCCCCCTTTTCTTGTCAAGTGTTATATCTATGTGTCACGACGATATGCATGACGGTATTAATGCAAAGTACTATAAAGTGATGCAAATTGAGACGGGGTGTAATTTTACAATGGGATATTCCCGTGCTTCTTTCTGGGCATTGTGTCGACCTTCGTCTCGAGCATCCGGAGCGCGTTGATCACCTTCGGCCTGGTCTCGTGCGGTTCGATGACGTCGTCCACGAACCCGCGCTCGGCGGCCACAAATGGAGTCGCGAACCTCGAGCGGAATTCGGCGATTTTCTCCTTCCGCGTTGCATCCTGGTCTTCAGCGCCGCCGATCTCCCGGCGGTAGACGATATTCACCGCACCTTCGGCGCCCATCACCGCAATCTCGGCGGTGGGCCAGGCGAAGTTGATGTCCGTGCGCAGGTGCTTCGACCCCATCACGCAATACGCCCCACCGTATGCTTTGCGCGTAATCACTGTAATCTTTGGCACAGTCGCCTCGGCGTAGGCGTACAGCAGCTTAGCGCCATGCCGGATGATTCCTCCGAACTCCTGCTCCGTTCCCGGCAGGAAGCCCGGCACATCCTCAAACGTCAGAATCGGAATATTGAACGCATCGCAGAACCGAACGAACCGCGCGCCTTTGGTCGAGGAGTTGATGTCGAGGCAACCGGCCAAAAACGCCGGCTGATTCGCTACGATCCCGACGGAACGCCCGTCCATCCGGGCGAAGCCGACGACAATATTGCGCGCGAAATGCTCCTGCACTTCAAAGAACCGGCCGTCGTCGACAATCAGGTGAATGACGTCCTTGATGTCATACGGCATATTCGATTCCGGCGGCACTACTGTATCCAGTTTTTTGTCCATGCGGTTTGCCGGATCGTTGGTTGGCACACGTGGCGGGTTATCTTGATTGTTCTGGGGCAGGTAACTCAGCAACTCGCGGATCATGCGCAAGCAGTCCGCGTCGCCCGGAGCAATAAAGTGCGCGACTCCAGACGTCGCGTTGTGCGTCATCGCGCCGCCCAGTTTTTCTTTGGTGACGTCTTCATGCGTCACTGTTTTGATGACATCGGGACCCGTCACGAACATGTAGCTCGTCTGATCGACCATGAAAATGAAATCGGTGATCGCCGGTGAGTACACCGCGCCGCCCGCGCAAGGCCCCATGATCGCCGAGATCTGCGGCACCACACCGCTCGAGAGCACGTTCCGCAGGAAGATGTCGGCATAGCCGCCGAGCGAAAGCACGCCTTCCTGAATGCGCGCGCCGCCCGAATCATTCAACCCGATCACTGGAGTCCCGGTCTTCACCGCGAGGTCCATAATCTTGACGATCTTCTGCGCGTTGGTTTCAGAAAGCGATCCGCCGAACACCGTGAAGTCCTGCGCAAACACGTACACCGGCCGCGAATGCACGCGCCCGTAGCCGGTGATAAAGCCGTCGCCGTCCACGATATGCTCGTCCATCCCGAAGTCGCGACAGCGATGGCGAACCAGCTTGTCCATCTCCTCGAACGTGCCCTCATCGAGCAGCATCTCGATGCGCTCGCGCGCGCTCAGCTTGCCTTCTTTGTGTTGGCGTTCCCGGCGTTCCGAGCCGCCCCCGGCTTCAGCAGCGGCATGACGGCGGCGGAGTTCCTCGAGCGTGTTGGACATAAGAGTCCAACGTAGCAAATAGCTGTGGCAATAGCGATGGGAACGAATGGCGCGCTGAAGGAAAAAGTGACTTGCGGCTCGACCTTCGTGCTTCGAAGCTAGATCATACGCCTGCGCCGTTGCCGACAGCTCCCCCTTTGCCGATGGATGTCGAACGAATGGTTGTCGATATCATGCCCATCGATGCCAGTGTTCTCGGCCTCTCGAATCGTTGGTATTCGATGGCCTTTGAGACGGCCGAGCAACTTGAACTGGAACGCGGCCTTCGTAGTCGGCTAACGACCGCACCGTGCTTTCTCGCCACCAAGCTCGAAGCCTTTGCCGAACGGGGCCATGAAGACTATCAGGCGAGCACCGACATCGACGACGTCGTATCGCTCCTGGATGGTCGCGCCGAACTCATCGACGAAATTCGCGCGGCACCCGGCAGCTTGCGGGTATTTCTCGTAGACGAGGCGCGCAGGCTCTGCGAGGACCGTTCGTTCCTTGAGAGCATTTCCTGGCAGTTACAGCCGGACCGCGCGAGTCAGGCTCGTGCCGCAATCATCGTGCAACGCCTCGACCGGATTCGAGCGAGCGGAGAAGTCTTCTCTGCTTCTTGACCGTGATCGAGCGTCGTCAAAAACACAAAAAGGGCAGGCCTGTTGGCCTGCCCCTCCCGTAACTCAATGAACTCGACCGCCTACCGCGCCGCGAGCAGAGCCCGCAAATGACGAGCCCGCTCCGGCGACCGCAACTGCCGGAGAGCCTTAGCTTCAATCTGCCGGATCCGCTCGCGCGTTACGTCGAACTCCTGCCCAATCTCTTCTAGCGTGTGCTCGCGCTCGCAACCGATTCCAAACCGCAGCCGGATCACCTTCTCTTCTTTCGGAGAAAGCGTCTTTAGAATGTTCGCCGTCTCGTCACGCACATTCGTGTCGATGACAGCGTCCACCGGCGAACCCACCCAACGATCTTCAATCAAATCGCCCAGCGCCGATTCACCATCGCGACCTACCGGAGTCTCTAGCGACACCGGATCGCGCGAAATCGTCTTCAGCTTCTGAACCTTCTCCACTGGAATGTCCATCCGCCGGCTGATTTCATCGTTGGTAGGCTGACGCCCCAGCTCTTTCTCGAGCTCGCGGGTCGCCCGCAGGAACTTGTTCATACTCTCGTTCATGTGAACGGGAATGCGAATTGTGCGCGACTGATCCGCGATCGCGCGTGTAATCGCCTGGCGAATCCACCACGTCGCATACGTCGAAAACTTGTAACCTCGCCGGTACTCGAACTTGTCCGCCGCGCGCATCAACCCGATGTTGCCTTCCTGGATGAGATCCAGAAGGTGCAACCCGCGGTTGACGTACTTCTTGGCGACAGAAACCACGAGACGAAGGTTGGCCTCGACCAGATCCTTCTTCGCGCGCTCGGCTTCAATCTCGCCGTGCCGAATCACCGAAAGCGTGTGCCTCAGGTCGGCGACGCTCGCGCCCGCCTCTTGTTCGCGACGGCGGATCTCCCTCTTCAACTCGCGGATTTTCGCTTCCGCTGCCTGGCTTTTCCGGCCTTCGAGCTTGCGGACCTCAATCGAGAGGTGGTTCATCTCCTCGCCGGCGCGGTCGATCTCCTTCGAGAACATCCGCCACTGCGAGTGATAGAACGGAACTTTGCGAATCTGGCGCGAAATCTCGACCTTCGCGCGATTCAACTTGCCTTGCCACTTGCGGCGCAGCTTCTTGTTGCTGGCCGGAACTTCGGCAGTCTTCTCGCCCAGTTGCGCCAGCTTCTTGTGAAGCACCGCAACCTCGGCCAACTGATTTCCGGTTTCCCGCCGCATCTTCTGATACGCCGAGCTTTCTTCCTCGACGTCCCCGAGATCGACGAAGCTGTCTAACTCCTCGGTCCCCTTCTTCACTTGGTCGCAGATGTCGACAACCAGCAATTGCACCAGCGCCGACCGGCTGACGGCCTTCTGCATCCGCAGCTTGCCGCGCTCCATTTTCCGCGCCAGCGTAACTTCGCCTTCGCGCGTCAGTAGTGGAACCGCACCCATTTCGCGCAGATACACGCGGACTGGGTCGTCCGTATAAATCGATTCTTCCTGAGGTTGCGAATGGAGCTCATCTCCATCATGGGATTCTTCGGGATGGAAGAAATTCGCTTCTTCGTCAAACGGCAGTCCGAGCGGTTCGTGGCTCTCCGCCAAAAACTGGTCTTCGAACTGGTCCGTGGACGTATCCTCGCCCTTTACTTTAAGACGACCGATCATGATTTCGCCGATCTTCTCCTTCTAGCGCAACCCGCCAATGAACATCGTGTGTGTGGGAAATTGTTGTACCGCCTGGCCTGCGAGTCTCTCGCTCGCCCGCTTTCTTACAGAATGGCTGCATCTGCGTTCAGACACACCTACCCAACGGGTCGTTCCCGGCCTCAAACTGAGTATATCATCGAACTCGCTTCAAGTAGAATCCCTATTTAAGGGATGTTTTGCAACTGCCTAGGTTACAGGATCTTTTTCGTCTCTTCAAAAAATCCACCGTGGCTAGATAGCCACAGTTTACGAACGCCGACCGCATCCGTTTCTGTAATCCCATGGCTCGTTGGAAGTTGCCTACCCTGGTGGCAATCTACGAGCCCGAAACCCAAGTGTTTACCGCCTGACACCTCACTTTCAGCGTTCATCAGGTCCGATCTATTCCACCACGGGCGGCTCCGAAACGAAGGCGAACGTAAAGCGGTCCGCGTTACAGCTAGCTCGAGGAGTCTTCGCCACCGACATGGCTCAAGTCTTTTACTTGCAGTACACAAAACCGTGAGCGGAAGGATACTTGGCGGCACCTGCGTTCACGGAGAGACTGAAGGTGCGGCTTGCCAAACCGCTTCTATGTAGCTCAATAAATCATGGGTCTCGACCACTTGCAGCGTCCCCGCGATTCTCGCAGCCTGCAGATCTCTTTCCAAGCGAGTTGAGCTAATCCTCCGGCTTACACCACGGATGAAAACAGCAAGGCGACAGATCCGAAAACGAGTCCTGCTCGGCCAAGAATGGTACTACGTGAAATCAACAACTTACGGACTGGTTTCTGGAGAGTGGCCCATTCTTAGAAGCCGCCGTTAGTGCTGCTCCGCCTCTTGCTCCGCGCCCCCGCGACCGCCCCCCTGGTGCGCCGGACCGCGGAACACCGCGTTCGCGAACAGCAGGCTGAGGCCATCCAAATACGCCCGGTACGTCGGATCGCTGGTAAAGCCGATCACATTACCGCGGCCTTCCCGCTGCACGATCACGAATGGCTTATAGGCGAGCTGCTTTTTGTAGTCTTCCCACATATAACCGCTCGCCAGCACGTCCGCGGGCCCGGTATAGGACACGGCATTTACTCCGCGATCGATCTTGATCGGCGTGAAGAACAGGCGGCCGGAAACCAGCACGTTGACTGACTCCGGGACTCCGGCGTTGATCCAGATTTCGGGGTCGACTTTGGCTTTGGCGATCGCTCCGTGCAGGCTCGTCGGTGCCTCGGAATCAGGCTGAATGAAGTGATCGAGTTCCGCGTCAGAAGTAAACGCGCGGCCTCCGGTACGCGACGGAGGTCCGCCAGCGGTGGTCGGCGGCGCAGCGGACGCTGCAGGAACTGCTGCGCCGGGTGCGGCGCCTCCGGCGCGTCGTCCTGCACCACCGGTTGCGAGCGCATTGGCGTCGGAACTGAGCGCATTCTCAACCGTAACGGCGAGCAGACCCGTGGCCGGATCCGCAAGATACGTCAGCGCACTGCCGAGCCCGATCAGCGTTCCGCCGGCTTGCGTCCATTCCTTCAGGCGGCGCGTGCCGTTCGCGCCGAGCACCGCTCCGTATCCTCCGCCGAAGCCGCCTTCAGGCAGGATGATGACGTGGAACTGCGCGAGGTCGAGTCCGCCGATCTGCTGCGTGCGCACGACGGTGACGGGATAACCGAACTGCCGTTCGAGCACAAAGCGCGTATTGCCGGCGACCGCGCCAGCGGGGTTGTCCCACGCCAGCAGGATCTTCGGCTTGCGAATGTAGGTGACGTTGTTGCTGCCGAACGTCGGACCTTCATCTGTCCACGACTGATCGGTCGAGAGCACATCGGCGCCAGTGGAGGCAGCCAGGCTTTCGAGCACGGCGTGGATCTTCTCGGGGTTCTCTTTGACCTTCAAGATGAGCGTTCCCGCCGGATACGCCACGCCCTTGATCGTGAACTTCTTGTCGCTCGACAGCACGCGAAGATTCTCGCGGAGCGCACCGGCAAGCAGTCGCGCGGCTCCTGTCGAGGTGTAGGGAATGAGATACGCAACGGGCGCTTTGCCCGCGTACCTGCCAGCCGGAATCGGGCCCGGCTTCAGCGGCTCGAAGCGGCCTTCGGAGACCGTAGCGGCCGGAATGCAGTCCACGTTGAACTGCAGCGGCAGGCTCCAGGCCGTGACATCGTAGATCTCGGAACGCAAGCGCCGCTTACGGCGGTCTTCTTCCTCCGCAATGAACTTAGGCCCCATCGAAACGTCTTTGTCGAGGAAGACGTGAATCATCCGCCGCTGCGGTTGCGAAAGCGAAATCGTGTAGCTCCCCGCCGGATATTGCTTGCCTCCGTTCGAGAAACCCGCTGCAGCGCGCCGAAGCTCAATACCGTGCTCAGTCAGCAACTGCGCCAGCTTGTCGACGTTGGTGACATCGCCCTTGCGCGGCAAAATATATTCCCTAACCGGGTCCGTCGCGCCCTCTTTGATGCCGTCGGCGCGGTACTTATAGAAGTCTGCAAGAATGTCGGCGCGATGGACCGCGGCGGTTTCGGCGCTCGAGATCGAAGTGATGAAGTGGCGGCGAACCGTCTCGCGATACGTGATCGTCGTGTCGTCGGAGCGCTTCACCACCAGCCCGCGCGTTGAGCCATTCTCGTACGTCATCGAAATGCCGCCGTAGTACGACGGCCAGCTCGCGCCGTAGCCTGGATAGAACGCGTCGTAGCCTTCGCGCGTGAAATAGCTGTAGCCGAACTGATCGAAATACTTCGCGTTGTTCTTGCCAAACCAATCGAGGCTGGTCTTTTGAAATGGCGCAAGCAGCGGATTGAACGGATCGGCTTCGGGAGCGAAGTAGTACGACGACTCCGTGCCCATCTCGTGAAGATCGATGAACACCTGCGGATACCAATCGAGCGCGCTCTTGACGCGGCCCTTGGTTTCGGGTTGGGTGATCGCCAGCCAATCGCGATTCATGTCGAAGAAGTAGTGATTGGTGCGGCCGCCGGGCCAGGGCTCGGAGTGCTCCGCCGATTGCGGATGTGCGTCCGGCTCAAGACCCTCGCCGATCTCAAAAGAATGCACGAAGCGATCGCGGCCATCGGGATTCTGCGCAGGGTCGATGAACACGACGCTGTTAGCCATGATGGTGTCGACCATCTTGTCGTTCTTCGAAGCAAGCAAGTGATACGCGCTGGCGATGGCAGCATCCGACGACGAGATCTCGTTGCCGTGGACCCCGTAGGCGAGCCAGATGAACGAGGGCTGCGTCTGCATGATGCGCTTCGCTTCGGCGTCGTTGGTCTTGCGAGGGTCGGCCAGGCGCCGCACGTTGGCCTGCAGTTCAGAGAGCCGGCGGATGTTGGCTTCGCTCCCGATAGCGGCGTAAATGAGGCGGCGGCCTTCCCACGTCTTGCCGTACTCAAAGACCTTGATACGATTCGGCTGCGCGGCAGCCAGAGCGTCGAAGTACTTCACGATGTTCGCGTGCCAGGAGACGCGATCGCCGGTGTCGTAGCCGACCACCTTGCGCATCGTAGGGATGGCGGGGTCGTAGGTGGCTCCGGGCCAGTATTCAAACTTGGCTTGGGCGAACGCAGAAGTCGCCAGAAGCAGGAGGGCAAGCAGGGAACGCAGCATAAGCACGCTATTGTAGCGCCCAGGCGCTTGCGGCGCGTCGCCGCGCAACCAGCATGGGGCGGAATCCGTGTCAAAGAACGTTTGACTCGGCGGAACTGTGCCTTCGAAGCCTCGTCAATGAGCAGGGCGCAACCGCTCGGTCCCCACGCATTTAGAATCGGAATCTTCGCAGCCGCAAAACGGACACCAGGAGCATGGCGTCGGTGATCCTGACTGAGCGCTCCCTTTTTCGGTTCCAGGGGCCCCCGGGCAGGCGCTGAGCGACCATATTCAGTCATATGGGCGGCCCGCAGCCAGCTCTCGACTACGGATACATGCCGGATTCACATAACAGCACATGCACGTGCCGCACCATTCCGATTGGCACACCGCATGCACACAAGGAAACCGGTTGACCAGTACGGGGCGAGGGCCTCTAGGAAACCAAGGAGAGTTATTTTGATGCGATCCATTCTCAGAACAAGTTCGCGAATCCCGTCGGCCCTTGTGCTGACGGCAACGCTCATGATCGGCGGAGCTTTCGCCCAGGAGAGTCAGCCGAAGCCTATGAAGCATGGCGGCATGATGAGCGGCAGCATAGCCGATCAATGCAAACAAATGATGGCCATGAAGGAAAAGATGAAGGCGGAACAGACGGCCAAGGAAGAGAGCCTCGACCGGATGGTCACTTCCATGAACGCCGCCAAGGGCAGCGCCAAGGTCGCGGCAACCGCCGCCGCCGTCAGCGAGATGGTCATCCAGCGAAAGCAAATGATGGCGAGCGCGGCGATGATGGAGGAGCACATGATGCGGCCCGCAGCTGAGATGAACTCAGCGATGGCCGAGTGCCCAATGATGAAGGGCATGGACAAGAACATGGATCACAAGGGCCATCAGGAATAAAAGTAATCAGCGCTGGGCCATGCTCGCCGAGCTGCGGCGGTGTTCGGACTAGTTCTCTCACCGCGTGATTCGGATCGAAACGATTCCCGCCGGTTACGGCGGGCTATAACCCCGGGCTTCAGCCCGGGGTTATTTCATAGGCACGAGGAAGGGCAAACATGATGAACCTCGGCTGGATGAGCGGATCGGGTTGAATGGGCTTCAGGTTGTGGATTCGGACGATTGTGGACCTCCTGGCAGTCGTCCTGTTGGTCCTCCTGATCAACAAAGTATCTACGAAATAGTTGCCACGCCGACCCTGCGCCTGAGTTTCGAGCGCAGGCTCGATTCGTTTCGTTCCTATGCCTTCTACCACTCGGATGCGATGGCGGAGGTGGGCCTTCTTTCAGCCGCGGATCTCAAGCGTACCCATCATGCCGAGATCCTCGTGATCGAGGATGTGGCAGTGGTAGACCGTCTTGCCGGTGAAGTCGGAGAAGCGTGTCCGAATTCGTTGCTGGCCGCCGCGCGGAACATTGACGACATCCCGCCAAACGTTCTCGGCGAGTCCGTCCGCGCCGACCAGTTGAAACGGATTCGTGTGGACATGAAACGGATGGTCCATTGAGCTCAAGTTGATCAAGTCCCAATCCTCGACCGTGTTCAGGCGCACTGCGGTGTCTACCCGGCCAGGGTCAAAGGCACGGCCGTTAATCTGGAACGCCATCATCATGCCTTCGGACAGCTGAAATGTCCTTGGCCGCTCAACTGGCTGTGGCAACGCCTCGACGGTCAGCAGACTATCCGGCGCGCCAAGCGACTGATCGGCAACGCCAGAGTAAGTCAGTTGACCCAATACGAGGGTTGTTTGCGCGTTTTGACCCACGCCCATCGACGTTGCACTGCGCGCATACGGAAGGCTGAGAAGCCGGTAAACTCCGGGCGGGCGATTTCCCTGGATGAGGAATTCCACCCGCTGGCCCGGAACAATCAATACATCATCACGCCAATCAACCCGTGGCAACGCCCCGCCGTCGCTCGCGATGAGACCGATGGGATGATCCTCGATGCGCACACGATAATAGCGGGATGCGGACGCGTTGAGCACGCGGCATCGAAGCAAACCATTCTGTGAGATCGTGAGCAGCGCGGAGGCGTCTCCATTGACGGTGACGAGACTGCCTTCTCGTCCCAGCATTCTCTCCATCATCCCCGCATCCCGGACGCGCCCGGAGGCGTCGAAGCTGAAGTCCTTGATCACCAGAATCGCCTCCGCCGCCGATGCGATCTCCGGGATCTCATCGAGTTCTCCGCGAATGATCATCACGCCTGAAAGGCCGCCGAACACCTGCCTGGCGGTCGCGCCGTGCATATGCGGGTGATACCAAAAGGTCCCGCCCGGATGATCTGCCGGTATGCTGACTTCGTAGTCGAATACGTCCCCACGCGCCAGCATCAAGAACGGATTGTCGCTGTTTCCAGTCGGCGAGGCGTGTAGCCCGTGAAAGTGCAGGTTGGTTGCCTCGCTCAGACTGTTCTTGCACCGAATGGACAGCATATCGCCGGCGCGCAGTTTGAGAAGAGGCCCCGGCATCTGCCCGTTGTAGGCCAGTACTTGAACCGTGCGTCCGCCGATGCTTCGGTAGGCAAGACTTGCTTCGAGCGAAACCGCCAAACGTCCATCCTTACTTGAGTAAACTTCGGAACCTGCGTACACTTCGGACGCCTGCAAGGGCCGGAAACCTCCGAGCACCGCGGAAGTAGCTCCAGCTTGAAAGAAGGATCGACGAGTCATATCTCACACTCCTCTGAGTGAATCCGGAGCAAGATAAAGGCCAGTCTGGAAGACCCAGGGCGAGCATTCCTGGTGAGCGGTCTCAGCGTCACGCGCCGACGCGCGTCTTCACCTGTATTCGTGTCGCGATGGTTGCTACTTCAGCGCCTCGATCGAGTCGACCTTCAGGATCTTGGTCTTCTCGTAAAGCGTTCCCGTGACCCTAACCTTCTTCCCGGCAAACTGAGCTGGCTTGCTCTGATCGCTCAGAACATATAGATTCGTGCCGTCGGACAGGGCGTACTTGCCGTTGTATTTCTGAACACATTCGACGATGCATTTCGGATCGGGCCCCAGCTTCATTGAAGCGTGATCCCTCTTGCACATGGTCTCGGTGATGGTCCCGGTGAAGGTTCCCGTCTGGTTCCCGGCGGACGCGATGCCAGCCGCCAGCATCATGGTCATGAGCGTTCTCATTGGTTGTTTTCCTTTGCAGTCGATTGGGTCGTTGGAATGCCATGACTGCGGCCCTGTTCCAGCCGCCGCCATAATTCGTTGTATCGGGCTTCGAGCAAGATCTCTTTCAATTGAAACTGGAAGTTCTTGCGGTTGCCGTAGTGGGTTCGCGCACGTTCGAACGTCGTGAGCGTGAGTTGGAAGGGACCTTCCATCGAGATATTTTCGATGTCCGCGTAGCGCCAGGTTCGCGAATCCTCTGGTTTGCCGGACTTGTAGACAATACGATCCGTGCCCACGGCCAAGACCCCTTCCGAGCCCTTGAGCCCGAGTTCGTGCTTCACGTCGATCTGCCAGAGCGGCTGGATCGACTCATCGGCGATCGCCGAGACGAAACGCTGATCGAGGCGGTTTTTCAGCATCGCGTAGACGTTCGAGAAACTCACGTCGCCGACGAGTTGAAAGGTCTGTTTGCGATCCGCTCCGAGCCTCCAGGCGACATCCTCATAAGTCACCACCGAGAGACGGTGAGGTTCCACGAGGAGCTGTTGCATGTTGGAGAACCGCCACTCAAAGCTGTGGCCGGCTCCCTTCTTCTGAGGAGTCGCCTGAAAGCGGATTGCATCCGGCGTGACGGTGAGCGTACCCGCACAGGACTTCCGCCAATGATCGTGGCGAACCTCATAGCGGGTCTCGCCCGGGGCAGCGGCTACTGGAATCACAGCCAGCAAGAACGCTAGGCAGCCAATTGCTTTTTTACTTCGAAGTGCCATTTCCAAACCTCATAAATTGCGGGATACACAACCAGCTCCAAGAGGAACGACGTAAAGATGCCGCCGATCATGGGCGCTGCAATACGCCTCATCACGTCGGCGCCGGCTCCGGCCGACCACATGATCGGGACGAGGCCCATGAACATAACGGCCACCGTCATGAACTTCGGGCGGATGCGTTTGACGGCACCGGTCCGGATTGCTTCCTGTAAATCGGCGAGGCTGTTCATCTTGCCTTCTTTTTTCGCTCCTTCATACGCGATGTTGAGATAGAGCAGCATGAAGATGGCGGTTTCGGCATCGACGCCAAGCAGCGCGATCAGGCCGACCCACACGCCGATGCTCATGTTGTAGCCAAGGAAGTACAAGAACCAGATCGCGCCGATCGCGGAGAACGGAACGGCAAGCACGATCAGCATGGTTTCGGGAAGTGATTTCGTATTCATGTACAGCAGCGTCATGATCAGGAACAGAGTCAGCGGCAGAATCACGGTGAGCTTTTCCCGAACCCGCTGCATAGCCTCATACTGGCCGCTCCAAACCAGGGTGTAACCTGCTGGGAGTTTCACTGTTTCACGGACGACTTGCTTGGCTTCCTCTACGTAGCTGCCAACATCGCGCCCGGCGACGTCGACGTACACGTAGCCGTTGAGCATTCCATTCTCGTCTCGGAGCATGGCGGGTCCGCTCGAAAGCTTGATGTCCGCGAGTTGCGACACCGGAATTTGCGTTTTTCCGCCCATCACGGGAACCAGAACGCGGCCCAGACGGTTGATGTCGCTGCGGTAGTCCTGCAGGTAACGCACACTGACGGGGTAGCGTTCGCGGCCCTCAACGGTCGTCGTAACATTTTCACCGCCGATGGCGCTCATCAGCACCGCCTGCACATCCTCCATGCTGAGGCCGTATCGAGCCAACTCTTCGCGTTTCCAGTCGAAGTCGAGGAAATATCCGCCGCCAGTGCGTTCGGCGAAGACGTTGCGTGTGCCCCGCACCTTCGGCAGGACGCCCTCAATATCGGTGCCGATCTTTTCGATCAGTTTCAGATCTCCGCCGTACACCTTGATCCCGACGGGTGTCCGGACTCCAGTGGTCAGCATGTCGATGCGAGCCTTTATGGGCATGGTCCAGGCGTTGGACACGCCCGGCATAGCGAGAGCCGCGTTCATTTCTTCGACGAGTTGTTCGCTCGACCGGTGGTCGGACGTAATGTGCCCAAACACTCCGATAAGCCAGCGCGGCGCCCAGGTCCAGTTCGAATACCACGTGTCGACCTTGCGCCATTGGTCTTGCGGCTTTAAGACGATGATCGTCTCCATCATGGAAAACGGCGCAGGATCGGTGGACGTCTCTGCCCGGCCGGACTTGCCCATCACCGAGAGGACTTCCGGAAATCGCTTGATGATTCGGTTCTGAATCTGCATCAGTTTCTGCGCCTCCGCCACCGCGATACCGGGAAGGGTGGACGGCATGTAGAGCAGCGTGCCTTCGTCGAGCGGCGGCATGAATTCGGAACCAAGCTGCTGATAGATGGGGATGGTGAGGACGACCATGGCGAACGCCCCGGCGATCACCCAGTACTTCCCACGGAGCGACCACCGGCAGACGGGATCGTAGATCCGCATCAGGGCGCGGCTGATCGGGTGATGCTCCTCCGAATGAATCTTGCCGACCAGCGCAGCATTCGCGGCGCGCGCCAGCCAACGCGGGCGAAATTCGAAGTTGTCCATGTGCGTGAAGAGCAACCGCATCGCCGGGTCCAGCGTGATCGCCAGCACGGCCGCGATGATCATCGACAGGTTCTTCGTATACGCCAGCGGCTTGAAGAGCCGTCCCTCCTGCGCTTCGAGAGTCAGAACTGGAAGGAAGGCGACCGCGATCACCAGGAGGGCGAAGAAGCTGGGTCCGCCCACTTCCTTGACGGCGTCGATGACCACCCGGTGATAGTCCTTCTCCCGTCCGGTCCGCTGCCATTCCTCGAGGTGCTTGTGCGTCTGCTCTACCACCACGATAGCGGCGTCCACCATCGCGCCGATGGCAATGGCGATACCGCCAAGCGACATGATGTTCGCGCTGAGGCCCATCATCCGCATCGGGACGAAGGCAATGATGATCGCAACCGGGATCGTGATCACGGGAATAATCGCGCTGGGAAAATGCCAAAGGAAGATGAAGATGACCAGCGCCACGATCACCATCTCCTCGATCAGCGTCGATTTCAGATTCTCTATCGACCGCAGGATCAGGTCGGAGCGGTCATACGCGGAGACGATCTTAACGCCTCGCGGCAATCCAGGTTCGAGATCCTTGAGTTTTGCCTTGACACGTTCAATCACATCGAGCGCATTCTCGCCCTGCCGCATCACGATGATGCCGGAGACTACATCACCCTCCCCGTTCCAGTCGGCGATCCCGCGACGGATATCCGGGCCGAGCACCACATTGCCGATGTCCTTCACGCGAACCGGCACGCCTCCTTCGGTGTTCATCAGGACGATACTGCCGATGTCCTCGACGCTCTTGGCATAGCCGCGCCCACGTACCATGTATTCGGTTCCGCTGAAATCGACGAGGCGTCCGCCGACATCGTTGTTGCCGCTGCGGACCGCCTCGACGACTTTCATGATGGGGATTTTGTACGACTGCAGGCGGTTGGGATCGACGTTCACCTGATACTGCCTAACGAACCCGCCAAGGGGCGCGACTTCAGCGACTCCTGGGACAGCCTTCAACTGGTAGCGGAGAAACCAATCCTGTAAGGAGCGGAGTTCGGCGAGCGAATGCTTTCCGCTCTGGTCAATCAGTGCGTATTGAAAGACCCACCCAACGCCTGTCGCGTCCGGGCCCAACTCCGTCTTGACGCCCTGCGGGAGCCGTTGCAGGACAGCGGAAAGGTATTCGAGCGTCCGCGAGCGCGCCCAATAGATGTCTGTACCTTCTTCAAAGATGATGTAGACGAAGGAATAGCCGAAGTCCGAGAATCCGCGGACGTCCTTCACCTTCGGCGCTCCCAGCATGCTGGTGACGATCGGGTAGGTGACCTGATCCTCCATGATGTCGGGGCTCCGGTCCCATCGTGAGTACACGATCACCTGCGTGTCGCTGAGGTCCGGGATCGCGTCGAGCGTAATGGTCTTCATCGACCAGAGGCCCGCGAATACCGCGAACCCCACCAGCAGGAAGACCACGAACTTGTTCGCGCCGGAGAACTCGATGATTCGGTTAATCATGCTTGTGCTCCGGGCTTGGCGGCGATGAGGGATCTGGAGTCGTGGACTTCGACGAAGCTGCGCCGTGCTGATGCCCAGCCATTCCCGCGGCGGAAGACTTCAACTGGCTTTCAGAGTCGATCAGGAAGTGGCTCGAAATGACGATGCGATCCGTCAGCGCCAGCCCCTTGGTGATCTCGATGCGGTCCCCGATCTTCTGGCCCGTCTCCACCTGCCTCGGCTCCAGGTAGCCATTGCCGCGGTCTACGAAGACTGTCTTCTTGCGGCCAGTGTCGAGGACAGCCTCGGCGAGGACGGTCATGCGGGCGGACATGGCGACGCTGAAATCGACGTCCACAAACATGTCGGGCTTCAACAGCATGCTCGGATTCGCGGTTTCGATTCGCACCTTCAACGTGCGGGTCGTCGGATCAACCTGCGGCTGGATATTGCTAACGTGGCCGTTGATCTTCCTGCCGCCTCCGTAGGACAACGAAATCTCAGCGGGCATTCCCATGCGGATCATCGAGGCTTCGCTTTCGAACACATCGGCGATGATCCAGACCCGGCTCAAGTCGACGATCGTGTAAAGCTCCGTCTCCGGAGTGATGCGCTGCTTCGGAAACGCATTGCGCACCATCACGTATCCGCTGATGGGCGAGTAGATCGTGATGTTGTTGAGGGGCTCCTGGGTTCTCGTGATCTCCTGGATCTGCGCTTCGGAGAGCGAGAAAAGCTCCAGGCGTTTGCGGGCCGCGGCGATCAACGAATCGGTCTGCTGCTGGGAACTGATCAGCGGACTGCCCTTCATGATTTCGCGGCTGCGGAGAGCGAGAAGGTATTCCTGCTGGCTGGCTAAAATCTCCGGGCTGTACATCGTGAGAAGCGGTTGACCCTTCTCAACAAACTTGCCCGTGAAGTCGACGAACACTTTCTCGATCCAGCCGTCGATTCTGGTTTGCACTTTGGAGAATCGCGTCTCGTCCATCGCGACCTTGCCCACCGCCCGGAAGGAGTGCGTTCCGGAGCCTGGTGTCACGTCGCCGAATTGCACGCCGATCAACTGCTGTTTCTCTTCGCTCATGCGAATCGTGCCCATCGGCATCGATGCGGGGTCGCTTTCATAGACGGCCTTTAGCTCATTTCCGGTTTCCGGATTGAAGCCCGGCGTGTCCGACCGGTAGTCCGGCTGCTTGGGGTCCGTGTAGTAGAGGACCTTGCCTGTTGGCTTTTCCAGGGACGCGTCAGTGCCCTGGGTTCCATCCGCGTAGACCGGCACCAGCTTCATGCCGCAATCGGGCGCGATGCCCGGCTTGTCGGACGTGTACGCCGGATGCATCGGATCGACCCAATGCAAAATCTTCCGCTGACCATTCTTCGCGGCCTGCGCGGGCTGGCGATCAACCCAACTCTTCCAGATGACGCCGCCGCCAAACGCGACGAGGATAGCGACGGCGATGAGCAACCATCGAACGATCCTCATGGCTTGCCTACCTCGGTCCGGATCAGCGGCAATCCGGTCATTTCCTCCAGGCGTGCCAGCGCGAGGTTCGCGTTCAACGTTTCCTCATAGAAATTCATTTCGTAGTCCAGGATCGCGAGGAGATTCGTGAGCACCGAAAGAAAGTCGACTTTGCCGCTCTCATAGCTCGCAAGCGAGGACTCGAATGCCAGGCTAGACTGCGGAACCACGGTCTTCTCGTACAACTCCGCGAGCCGCAAAGCGGTTTCGTAGGTCAGGTACTCGTCCTTCAGCTTGAAAGACAGCCTCTGAGAACTTGCCTCCCGGCTGTGACGCGCCTGGCTCACCAGCGCCACCTGCTCGGCGACAGCCGCCCGCTGTTTCCGAAAGAACGACGTGGGCACCCTGACATCGACACGAAATTGATACATCGGAGCCATGCTTCCCTGATTGAAGTACCCTCCGGAGACCGCGTAATCGGGATAAAAGTCCTTTCGGGCGAGGTTTAGCGCGAGTTGGGTTCGCTCGATCATCTTTTGCTCCCGTTGAATCATGGGCGCGTGATTGCCAGCGAAAGTGTAGATCTCTTCGAGGGATTCGCGGAGCGGCTGTGGTTTCGGAAGGGTCGCCTTCCCCGGTAGTTGCCCGTTCGGCGAGCGATCGAGAATACTCAGGATCTCCGCCCGCCGCGCGGAGTCTTCGCGACTGAGTTGGACCAGCTTGGTTTCGAGAATTGCCAACTGGGTTTGCGCTTTTAAGACGTCCTGCTGCGTTGCGCGCCCAACCGAGTAGCGGGCTTCGGTGACGCGCAGCAATCGCGTAAGCAGTTCGCGGCTTCGCTTGAGTACGTCCGCCACCAAATCGACATAGGCGATCCGAAAGTACGCCTGCTTCACTTTGGAGATCGCAGCAAGTTGAATGGCCTGGTATTGCTCGGACTCCGCTTGCGCTTCCTTGGCCGCCATACTTCCGCGCAGTTGCCGCTTACCCGGAAATGGAAATTCCTGGGTAACCATCAGGCCGACGTTGCTGGTTGGGTCGGTTCCAAGACCGGCTCCGGGCCAAGGTCTGCCGTTACTGGAGTAACCCGCTGAAAACATCGTGTCCGGCAGCGCGCTGACCTGATCTGGACGCTTCCTCGCGGCTTCGAGACTCTTCTGCGCGACCAGGACCTCCGGATTCACTCGAATCGCCTCGGCGACAAGGTCGCTGAGGTGCAGTTCCTGACTCAGGCCGCTCCGAGCCCCGATCAGCCAGGCAAAGACCAAACACAGCAGACGGGATCGTGGGTACATCCCAACCTCCAAGTAAACTTCCGTGGGTTGATTGAATCGTCGCGACGGGAGTGCACCCGTGGCGCGAAGCGAATTGCAAGGAGGAGGCTGAGCGAGCCAGCTAGACGCGGATGACAGAAATTCGGTGCCGCAGAGTGTCGTCAGGCGGTCGAAACAGTGTTCGCGCGGTCAACCACAGGGCTTGTGTCGAAGAAGCGAAGGACCCGCCGTCCGCCGTTAGCAGCAAAACGCCAAAGTCAGCCTGACCGGGTCCGTCGAATGACTTGAGCGCTGCTTCGGCGGCGAGGTCATTCTGAGCGCACTGCTTGGATTGCTGCTGCGGAGCGTTCTGACCCTTATCTGGACAGCAGTTATGGGCTTTAGGCACCGCCAGTCCTTGAACGCAATTGGCGAGGCAAAGACTGGACCAGCTGACGAGCAGCGCCGTCACAACCAGGCTCGTGGCGGCAATACGTCGGCGCATCCACGTTGAAGATGCTCCAAGTCTTCGAATATCGCTAGTGTCCTGCAAACACTCCACGCACTTTGTTCAGCACGTGAGACTCCACTCAGTTCGCGAATCGCGAGGCTAGCTAGAACCGGCAAGGGGTAGGTTAAGACCTCAGAGCCGCCTTGACTTGCGTGGCCAAAGCCCTTCTGAAGCTCTTCTGAACCTGCGTCAAATGGCTCAATCCAACTGTGCGGAGGCATACAGGAGAATTCGTTTGGACGGATTGTTTCCTAGTTGTACTTCTCGACACATTCGACGATGCATTTCGGATCGAGCCCGAGCTTCGGGGCGGCGCACTCCCGGCAGCTACCGCTAGGGCGTCGAAGTACTTCACGATGCTTGCCTGCCACGAGACGATCGCCGGTGTCGTAGCCGACGACCTTGCGCATCGTGGGGATGGCGTGGTCGTAGGTGGCTCCGGGCCAGCATTCAAACCTGGCTTGAGCGAACGCGGAAGTCGCCAGAAGCAGGAGAACAAGCAGGGAACGCAGCATGAGCAGGAGATTGTAGCGCCGGGCGCGTACGTCGCGCCGACGCGCAACCGGCATCGCCTCAAAAGCCCCTACAATCAATCCAGATGCGCGAGTCTTTGCTCGTCAATACGCTCGGGCACGCCGCGGGCGTCCTCATCTTCAGCATTTTCGTTTCGCTGCTGCTGCGCGATCGGGCAGCGACGCGGCTGCGCGGCAGCCGACAATCGTTGCTCGCCGCAGGCTTGGCCCTTGTTTGGAACCTGACTTCGCTCATCATTCTCGGCTTCGGCGATTCGCAATCGCCTGCGGCTGACCTCGGCTTCGGCGATTCGCAATCGCCTGCGGCTGGCCTCGGCTTCGGGGATTCGCAATCGCCTGCGGCTGACGCGATGGTGACGGTTTCGTTTTCTGTTCTTAGCCTCTTGCCCGCGGTGCTGTTCGATCTTTGTCTGGTCGATCGCTACCGGCGTCTTGTCGCCGCCGGATACGCACTCAGCGTCATCGCCATCGGCATGCACATCGCCGAACCGTTCGCCGGGCCGGAGCTGTTTCATCGCTGGGCACTGACGCTGATCACCATCGGATTCGGCGCGCTGGCCGGAATCGCCGCGATACTGGTGCTCGCGTCCGGAGAAGTGCGAAAACGCGGTACAACGTCGCGGATTCTCGGCACGATGGCGCTGTTCCTGCTCTCGATGTCGTTCGTGCATTTCGGCGGCGTCAAACATATCGACAGCGCATGGTCGCAGGAGCTTGCCTTCCATCACGCCGGAATCCCGCTGGCCCTGTTGGTTTTGCTCCAGGATTATCGATTCCTCCTGCTCGACGCGTTCGTGCGATTTCTGGCGAACGTCACGCTCGCAGCCGCGTTCACAATCTTCGGCGTCTCCGTAGCGCGCCAATTCGGCATGCCCGACTCGCGCGACGGCTTCGCGGTGGGCCTGTGGCTGGTGGCGATCTGCCTCGTGCTCATTCTCTTTGCCATGTCGCGATCGCTGGTCCAATCCCTATTGACGCGACTCGCTTTCGGCCGCACCGATTTCGACAGGCTGCTTGTGCGTTTGAAAGCGCACGAAACCGCTGGAGGAGCCGAGCCGCACTATCTGGAACGCGTGGGGGATCTGCTGGCGAACTTCCTCCGCGCTCCCGTCCGGTTGGCGGACGGCGACCTGCATTCCGCGCTATCCCGCATCGACCTGCACTATCCGACCCCCGTCTCGGACCTCGGCGCATTCCGTCCGGAACTCGAAGCACAGGGCACTGAGGTCGTGACGCCCGTGCGGTTGCTGTCCGGCGAGGCGCATTTCCTGCTGCTCGGCAGAAGACTCGGCGGACGCCGTTATTTGAGCGAAGAGGTGCAGGCGCTGGCGCGCGCCGCTTCAGTGGTCGCGGAGCAGATGGATGCGCAGCGCGACGCCGAGATGCGACGCTTGGTTTCGCAAGCCGAACTGCGCGCACTGCAGTCGCAGATTCATCCGCACTTCCTATTTAACGCCTTGAACACGCTCTACGGCCTGATTCCGCGCGAGGCCGGAGGCGCGCGGCGCACGGTGCTAAACCTCGCCGATATTTTTCGCTATTTTCTGCGCACGGAGCAAACCATGCGCCCTCTCGAAGACGAACTACAGATTGTCGAGGCCTATCTCGAAATCGAAAAGCTTCGGCTGGGCGATAAACTGAGGACCGAGATTGACGTGGACGAAGAGGCGCGCCGGACGCTGATTCCCGTGCTCTCCGTACAGCCGCTGGTCGAGAACGCCATAAAATATGGCGTCGCACCGAATCCCAATGGCGGCGTCGTGCGTCTGATAGCAAAGACAGAAGCTTCCGGTTTGCGCCTTCGCATTGAAGATTCAGGCGCGGGAAACGGTGTCGCATCGGATGGCGGCAGCGGCGTTGGACTTGAGAATGTGCGCCGGCGATTGAAGCTCTGTTACGGCGAAGAGGCGGATTTGCAGATTGTGACCGGGGCTTCCGGAACCACCGTTTTGTTGACGATTCCGTTGGTGAAAGAGGTTTTGCGGTGAAGATTCTGATTGTCGACGACGAACCAATCGCTCGCGACATCCTGCGCGAATTGGTCGAAACGACGCCCGATTTGGAGATCATAGGCGAAGCGTCGAACGGGACGGAGGCATCCGAAAAGATACTCCACCTGAAGCCGGATGTGGTGCTTCTGGATCTCGAGATGCCGGGACAGAACGGCCTCAGCGTCGCGCGCTCGCTCCGCGGCGGACTGCCGGTGGTCGTCTTTGTCACCGCGTATGACCAACATGCGCTCGCAGCATTCGAGATCGGCGCGATCGACTACCTCTTGAAGCCCGTGCGGCGCGAGCGGTTTCTGCGCGCGGTCGACAAAGCGCGCCTGCAGGTGAAGGCGCTTGCCCCCGCCACTGCACCCGCGCCGCTTACTGTGCAGCCCGCGGCTCGCAAAATTCCGGGAAGGCGCGGCAGCGACATCTACCTGCTGGACCCCGCCGAGATCATCGCATTTGAGGCCGACGGCGAACTGGTCCACATCATCACACCGACGCAGCGTTACCTCAGTGAGAACACGCTGAAGGCGCTCGACGAGAAGCTCGACCCACTGCGTTTCCGCCGGATCCATCGCAAGACCATCATTAATACCGATCAGATTCGCAAGATCTCGCCCCTCTCGAGCAAGCGTTGGCTGCTGAAAATGGCGAACGGATACGAGGCTACTGTAAGCAAGCGGATGGCAGGCAGCATCCGAGAGCAATCCCGCTCATAGCCGAAAGAAGGTCCGGTTACCGCCATTGTTGGCCCGCTCATCGGGAAATCATTAGGAATAGGCCCGTTCGCATCGGACACTACAGTCAGCTCTATGCCTACTCGCTTGCTGTGCTTCCTGCTTACGGTTGCGGCTACCCTCAGTGCGCAGTCCCCCGGCAACGCCGGGACTATCGAAGGCAGCGTCAAGGATCCCAGCGGCGCGGGTGTGCCCGGCGCCAAAGTCGCGATCGCCCACATCGTTTCGGGATTCAAGCGGGAAGCAGTCAGCGGAGCGGATGGCACGTTCACGTTTCGCAATCTGCCGCTGAATACCTACCACGTCGAAGTCTCCAAGCCGGGTTTTGCTGGGTCCGCGATCGATCTTGCTGTCCGCACCTCGGTGCCCGTTTCGATGAGCGTGGCGTTGAAGCTCGCAAGTGAGCGCAGCAGCGTGGACGTGAAGTCCGATCCCGGTGACCTGCTTGACCCCGTGCCTTCCGCGCACGTCGATATCGACCAATCGTTCACCTCGAGGATGACCTCGAGTTCGCCGGCCAATGGCTTGAGCGATGCGATTACGCGCAGCAGCCCCGGTGTGGTGGCCGATTCAAATGGCCTCTTCCATCCGATTGGCGATCACGCGCAAACTTCCTTTAGCGTCGACAATCAGCCGATTAACGATCAGCAGAGTAAGGCGTTCTCGACGCAACTTCCGCTGAACGCGATCCAGTCGCTCGAACTGGTGACGTCCGCGCCGAATGCGGAGTTCGGAGACAAAACCAGTCTCGTCGTCACGGCAGTTACTCGCTCCGGCCTCGCCGCGGACAGGCCGTTCGGCAAGGCGGCCTTCACCTACGGTTCGTTTGGCACCGTCTCGGAAGAAGTCTCGCTCGGCTTCGGCAGCAAGAAGTTTGGCAACTTTCTGGCGGCGAACAATACGCGGTCAGGCCGCTTTCTCGATACGCCGGAGTTTCAGCCGATCCACTCTGCTGGAAACAACCAGACCATCTTCGATCGCATGGATTGGCAGCGCAGTCCTCGCGATACGTTCCATTTGAATCTATTCCTCGCTCGCAACTGGTTTCAGATTCCAAACACGTACGACCAGCCGGAGCAGGATCAGCGGCAACTGGCCCGGACGTTCAACATCGCGCCGGGCTGGGTTCATACGTTCGGATCGAACGTTGTGGTGAGCGCGAACGCATTTCTTCGTCAGGATCAAGTCAACTACTATCCCAGCCGCGACATCTTCGCGGACTCGCCGGCGACCGTCTCGCAAAAGCGGCGGCTGCGCAATTTCGGAGGCCGCTCCGATCTTTCGTGGTTGAAGGGCCGGCACAACATCAAGACCGGTATTCAACGGATGCGAACACAGTTGAACGAAACCTTCAATTTCGGAGTGACGGATCCGGACTTCAATCCGGTTTGCCTCGAAAAAGATGGTGACCCCGTGCAGAATCCCGCGATCCGCAGCGCTGCGCAATGCGCCAGCAGGGGCTTCGTGGCTAACGACGGCTTTCTTCCTGGCCTTCTGCCATTCGATTTGACGCGCGGCGGCCGATTGCTCGCGTTCCGGGGAAACGGCAACGTTGATCAATTCGCCTGGTACGCGCAGGATCAGATCACGCTCGGCGCACTCACCATCAACGCCGGTCTCCGCATTGATCGTTACGCCGGACTCAGCTCAGCGAACGGGGTCCAGCCACGGCTTGGCGCGGCGTATCTGATCAAGCGAACGAACACCGTTTTGCGTGCCGCCTACACGCGCGCGTTTGAGACGCCATACAACGAGAACTTGCTGCTTTCGAGCTCCACTGGCGCGGGTGGTCTCGCTTCCGGCGCGTTCGGCGGCTTCGGCGCCAAACCGCTGCTGCCGGGCCGTCGCAATCAGTTCAACACCGGCGTGCAGCAGAGCATCGGTCATCATCTGGTGGTCGATGCCGACTACATCTGGAAGTACACGGACAACGCGTTTGATTTCGGCACGCTCTTCAATACGCCGATCACGTTCCCCATCTCGTGGAACAAGTCGAAGATCGACGGCGTCTCGGTCCGCATCAACTTGACCAACATTCACGGCTTCTCGGCGTATACCGTGATGGGCCACACGCGGTCGCGGTTCTTCGGACCCTCGAACGGCGGGCTCATCTTCAACTCGCCGCTGCAGACGAACGTCTTCCGCATCGATCACGATCAGGCGTTCCAGCAGACGACGAGCTTGCGGTACGAGGTGCCGAAGACTACGCGCTTCGGCCAGTACCAACCGTGGGTGTCGTTCTCGTGGCGCTTTGATTCGGGGCTGGTTGCGGGCGTCGTACCCGATTTCGAATCCGCCTTGGCTCTAACGCCGGCGCAACAGTCTGCAATCGGCCTGTTCTGCGGATCGCAAGTGGCGACTCCTACCCTCGGAATCACTTTCTGCAAGTCTCCAAACTTTGGGGTGACGCGCTTGACCATCCCCAAAAACGGAACGTTCAACCCCGATCGCAATCCGCCGCGGGTTTCGCCCCGCAATATTCTCGATGCGGCGTTCGGCGCGGACAACCTGTTCCGCGGAGAACGCTACAAGGTCAGCCTGCGCTTGTCTGCGACCAACCTCACCAACGAGGTGGCGCTCTACAACTTCCTGTCGACGTTCAGTGGAACGCACTTCGTGGCGCCCCGATCGTATCAGGCGGAACTCGGTTTCACTTTCTAGTGCTTTGACCCGCAGCATGCATCCCCGAGCTAAAGCCCGGGGTCGCCCGACTTCGTCGGGCTACGCGCGACCTTACGGTCCATCTCGGGGGCTCGGGTTTTTTGCGTTCTGCTCGGTGAATCGCTGGAGTCTCCTGACGGTCGGGGTTCAGGCCCTTTCATTGGTTCGATCACGAATATATACTTGGACGAATCCTTATGCGGTTGATTTGGAGTGTCGCTGTTTTTGTGGCTGCTGTTGCGCCTTTTTTGTTTGCGCAGCGTGGCGTTCGCGTCGCTGACGAAATCGAGGTCCAGAAGAAGCTGGCACTGGTGATTGGCAACGCGGAGTATCCGAAATCGGAGTTGAAGAATCCGGTGAACGATGCGGTGGCGATGGAGGGTACACTCAAGCGGCTGGGCTTTCAGGTGACGGTGCTGCGCAACGCGGATTTGCGGCGGATGCGGGCGGCGATTGACGAATTCGCCGGGAGCCTGGGGCCGGGG
>JAYVTO010000126.1:0-16956 GCA_043788745.1 Acidobacteriaceae bacterium | reverse complement strand
CTCTCCCGCCACGAAATGCGCCTCCGCAAGCTCATCGAAAAGACCCTGAGCCAGCTCGCAACCGTCCAGGGAATCCGCTGTAACATGCAGCGTCGCAGGAACTTACCAGCCAAGCCAAAAGATAATGGCTTCGTTTTGCCAAATCTGGATCGTTGATTACTTCTGGCCGGCAGCCTGCTTTGCCAATTCCTCGCCTTCAAGCCTGCGAGCGCCGCGGAGAATGTTCCCGAACGAATAGTTTCCCTCAGAGCACGCGTACTCGTAGATGCGGTTGTCGGTGGCGGGCCAGGGCATTTCGCCGCTCCAGGACTTGGCC
The DNA here is from genome assembly GCA_043788745.1 of Acidobacteriaceae bacterium. Taxonomy (GTDB): domain Bacteria; phylum Acidobacteriota; class Terriglobia; order Bryobacterales; family Bryobacteraceae; genus JBBQWZ01. Next base: position 16,640 of record JAYVTO010000126.1, on the reverse strand, counting down.
CAGACGGTGGGGTCGTCGATCGTGAACTGGTAGAGCAGGGTTTTGCCGTCGATTCTGCTGAATTTCTCGATGACGTGGAGATTGCGGTCGGCGCCGAACAGGCCCGGCGTCTCGTTGAAGTTGGTGGTGTCGACGACGAGTGTGTCGCCTTCCCAGCGACCGATCGAATCGCCCATCCAGCGGCGGATCTCCGGCGGATCGTGCTTGGCGTTCATGCGGACGACGCGCACGTCGTGGATCATCTCGTTCATCAGGACGACGGCGTCCTTGGCTTGCACGATGCGCTTCAGGTTGTTGTAGAAGTAGTTCGGCAACGCGGGCGTCGTCGGGCTCTGGCCGAACGACAACAGGCAGCGCTCGGCGAGCGGGCGGATTTCAGGGTCGTCATAAGGACCGACGGCGGTCTTCTCTTTGATCCACCAGGCGTCGCCGCGATTGGGGCGCTCGCGTCCGGCTTGAGACACGGCGCGCTTCATGCCCTCCGGTGTGAAGTTCGGCAGGCGGCCGTTGGGCGGATCGACGATGATCGAGGTCCGCCACTTGCCGTCGATCTTGAAACTGTTCTCGCCTGGATCGATAAAGAAGGCGTTATAGCCGCCGACGTTGCCGGACGCGCCCTTCGAGAGGAAATCGTTTTCGGAGCCGTCGCCGCCCTTTGGCGGAGCCGCGCGATTGGGGTCGCTACGCTGGTTGGCCTTGGCCAACTCGTCGGCAACTTTCTTGGCTTCGGCTTTGGCTTCTTCTTCGGTCAGCGCCATGCGATTACCCAGGTTCGCGGGCCGCATAACCGGAGTGAGCGTCGTGATGTCGTAAGTGCCCGAGAAATCGGGACGGCCTTCTGGTGTGCGCGGACCGTTGTCGGCGGCGAACGCCGCTGCGAATGCCAATAGCATGGCGGCGGGAAGAATCACTAGTCGATTGCGCATAAGCTACCTCTCTTACATAATCTACCGCAACCAACTGCCCGCCCGGCACTGCCGTGATGCTCCCGACAATAATGAGAGGGGCGCCCGGCACGGCAAAGCCGTCATCCACCTGTGACATCCATCCGAACGCCGTTTTCGTAGAACCCTCTGGAATGCAGGGACTTTTTGTTCCGAAACTCCACGGAGCGCAGTCTAAGGAGTGACTCGACGGAGATGTGTTCTTGCGGTCAGGGCGGGGTTTCGAGTGCACAGCACATGCGCCGACAGGTATGCTTGGACGGTGCACGCTGCGGCACTCTTTTGGGCGAGCGCGTACGGGTGAATAAAAAGGGGTGAGTAGTATGAAACGTAGTTTGATTCTGCTAGCCGCAGTAGCGGCTCTCTCAACGGCTGGCTTTGGCCAGCGCGTCGAAACGATTCCATTCCGCGCCGTTCTATCGAGCGCCAACGAAATTCCTCCGGTGACGCCGACGGCGACCGGCGCTGTCAATGTCTTCCTGCACATTGTTCGCGATAACAGCGGAAACATTACTTCGGGTTCGGTGGACTTCGCGGTCAACTACCGGGTTCCCGCCGCGGCGACGTTCACGGCGATGCACATTCATCGCGGAACGGCCGCGGTGAACGGAGGGGTGGTGATTGACTCGGCACTGCCTCGCACGGACGCGACCTTGCCGGGTGGCGTGATCCCCACGCGCCAAGCGCAGATCGGCGCGACCGGAGCCGCCGCGGACGCGGTCGCCGGCATCCTCGCCGACCCTGGCCAGTTCTACTTCAACCTCCACACGACCGACAGCCCCGGCGGCCTGATGCGCGGCCAGTTGCAGCGCGCGCAGATGGGCGTCTTCATCACGCAGATGTCGCCGGCCAACGAAGTACCGGCGATCACGCCGCTCGCAGCCACGACAGGCGCGATCGGCACCGTTACCGTGCTTCGCACGTTTGATTCTGGCGGTAACGTTACGTCTGGCTGGTTGGCCTTCGACGTCAACTACCGCGATCTGCCGGCGGGCTCCATTGTCGCGATGCACGTCCACACTGGGCCGGGCGGGGTCAATGGACCGGTTACGCTGGATAGCGGCATGACGCGCGTCGACATTCCAGAAGGCGCGACGGGGAACCTGCGTTTCGAGAATGAAATGAACGTCGCCAGCTTCAACACCGCTGACGCTCTGAATCGCATCTTCGACAACCCAGGCGGTTTCTACCTGAACACGCACACAACCTACGCGCCCGGTGGTTACTTTCGCGGGCAGCTGCGGCCGACGGACAAGATGGAGTTTCAGATGAGCATGTCGCCGGCCAATGAAGTGCCGCCCGTGACCACCGTCGCTTCGGCGCCGTCGCGCATCGAAGTCAGAACCATTCGCAACCCCGACGGCACGGTCGCCGGCGGCGTCGTGATCTTCGACACCAATCCGCGTGCGCCGCAGGGCACTACTTTAGTGGCAATGCACATCCACGATCAGGTGGCGGGCGTGAACGGCCCGGTGTCGATTGACTCCGCGCTCGCGCGGGATCAGGTATTGTTCGCGGACGGCGGCGTTGGCAACATCACCAAAGCGGTGACGGTCAGCGGCGGCCAGGCGCTCGCGTCATTGAATTCGCTGGTGTTGAATCCGGAACGTCACTACTACAACATCCACTCGACCACCAACCCCGGCGGCGTCGTGCGCGCGCAGTTGGCTGGTGCCGCGGTTGCGCCGAAGTTGAACCTGATGATCAGCGCCATCACCGACATCAATCAGACGCGGGCCGCGCCCGGATCGCTGATGCGCTTGTTCGGCGATAACATGATGCGCGTGTCCGCCAATGTCGAGAGCTTGCCGCCAGGCGCCAATCTGCCGACCACCGTCAACGGGACGACGGTTACGATGGGCGGAATTGCGGCTCCGATTCTCGCTTCGAGCGATACGGAAATCGTCGCCCAGGTGCCGGTCGAAATGACGGGTAACTCGGTCGGCGTCACCATCGCGACACCGGGCGGAACATCGGCTCCGTTCACGATGCCGCTCGCCGCGAACGCGCCGAACATCTTCTTCGATTCGGTCGGCGGATTCGTGCTGAAGAACAACGACTTCTCGCTGGTTCGCCCGGCGAACGCAGTGCGCGCTGGCGACATCCTGTTGGTGTACGCGACGGGCCTCGGCCAGACCACGCCTCCGCAGCCCACGGGCCGCATCACGCCGAACCCGAGCTTCAACACGGCGGCAGCGAGAGTGACGATCGGCGGAGTGGATGCTCCGGTGATCTACTCGATCGCCTCGCCGGGCTTCGTGGGTTTGACGCAGACGGCGATCCGGGTTCCGGCGGGTCTTCCCGCCGGCAACCGGCCGCTGGTGTTGAGTGTCGGAACGGCGGCGTCGAACACGGTACAGATCGCAGTCCAGTAGGCATCCCGTAAGCAAGAAGCGCCCGGCGCTCCGAAAGGAGTTCCGGGCGCTTCGCGTTTCCGGCACGCGCCGCCGGAACGGCAGCATTCAATTCTTCGAAGATCGACTTGAATCCATCGAGGCGATTGTTGGGGACCTGTGCAATGACGAAGGCGAGATCGAGTGCTTCCAAATCAAACTGGTGCTCGATCTTGCGGTCGACAGTCACAAACACATCGAATCGGATCTGCGCGAACTGGAGCAGCGGACCATCTTTGCTCGTGCGCCAACCCGCTTGGGTTACGGTCTGCACTGCGTGGCCGGGAAACGCCCGGTTCAAACGGGCGGGCACGCATTGATCCAGGAAGACACGCACTCGATCCGTTGCTGTTTGCCCAGTTCCAGGAACTGAATGACCTGTTCCCCGGGGAACAGAGGGATAGTCTTCAAAAAACTCATCCATCGTGGAGTCGCCCTCAATATAATCGAGGAGGTTCCGCACCGGAACACGCGTACCCTTGAAGCAGGGCGCCCCGCTCATCCGTTCTGGATCGACCCAAATGACTTCGCTGCGTTGGTCCCGTTGTTCGACGGTCATAGATTCAACGCAACGCGAACACGCAATCTGCGCAATGCCGATGCGACCCGCTCGTCCGGCGGTTGAGCTCGAGAGAATTCTGACAGAACGTTGGTGTCGAGGAGGCAGCCGATCACAGGTCAACGGGCCGTGGGTAATCCATGCGCCTTTCCAGGTCCAACTCGGACCCGGCAAACGGGGGCTGAGTGAGCAGTTCGTAGAGCGTTTTGCCCGGTACGAGACACTCTGTGCTTTGTCCAGACGAAGCTCTCTCCCGCAACGCTTGAACTCCGCACACAATCAACTCGTCCACTGCACGTTGCCGCTGCAAGCGGTGACTATGCCGCCCGAATCACATCTGTGCCTAGATAGGGCTGCAGCGCCTCCGGAACCGCGATGCTGCCATCGGCTTGCTGATAGTTCTCGACGATCGCGACCCACGTTCGGCCGACGGCTAGACCGCTGCCGTTGATCGTGTGGGCGAACTCGGACTTGCCTTTCGCCGCCTTCGTGCGAATGCTGGCGCGGCGGGCTTGGAAGGCTTCGAAGTTCGAGCAGGACGAGATCTCTTTGTAAGCGTTCTGGCCCGGCAGCCAGACTTCGAGGTCGTACGTCTTGGCCGAACTGAAGCCCATGTCGCCGGTGCAGAGCAGCACGCGGCGATAGGGCAGTCCGAGGGCTTCGAGCACTTCTTCCGCATCGCGCGTGAGGCGCTCGTGATCGGCGTAGCTCTCTCCGGGCTTCGCGAACTTCACGAGTTCGACCTTTTGAAACTGATGCTGGCGGATGATGCCGCGCACGTCGCGGCCATAGGCTCCGGCTTCGCTGCGGAAGCAGGCGGTGAAGGCGCAGTAGCTAATCGGAAGGCGTTCGGCGTCGAGCGTCTCGTCGCGGAAGAGGTTTGTCACAGGCACTTCCGCTGTCGGAGCCAGCCAGTAATCGGTGTTCTCGATTTTGAAGAGATCGGCGGCGAACTTCGGAAGGTTGCCGGTGCCGTAGAGGCTGGCGGAGTTCACCATGAACGGCGGCAGCACTTCGGTGTAACCGTGCTGCCTGGTGTGCATGTCGAGCATGAAATTCGTGAGCGCGCGTTCGAGCTTTGCGCCGAGACCCATGTAGACGGCGAAACGCGCTCCGGTGATTTTGGCGGCGCGTTCGAAGTCGAGGATGCCGAGTTCGGGGCCGAGATCCCAATGCGGCTTCGGTTCGAAGTCGAAGGTGCGCGGAGTACCCCAGCGATGGATCTCGAGATTGTCGTCGGCGTCTTTACCCTTTGGCACCGACTCATGCGGAATGTTCGGTACGCCTTGCAGCAGGCTCTGAAACTCCTGATCGAGCGCCGCTGCCTTTTCGTCGAGCGACTTGATGCGATCGCCGATCTCGCGGATCTTCTCCTGCAGTGCGGTGGTGTCGGCACCGGCCTTCTTCAGCTTGCCGATCTCCATGCTCTCGACATTCTTCGCGGCCTTTAGCTGCTCGGCTTCGGTGAGCGCGGCGCGGCGTTGCGCATCGAGTTCGCGGAACGCGGCGACGTCGAGCGAGAATCCGCGATCGGCGAGCCGGGCTGCGACGGCGTCCAGGTTGTTTCGAAAGTTGGAAAGGTCATGCATGGCGAATTCACTCGAGGCGCGACCGTCAGGTCGCGCGTGCTAAATAAAAGTGCCCCGGCAGGTTGACCCGCCGGGGCCGCTCTTCTTATTGTCTACGAATTATTGTCTACGAAGCAGACGGCTGCGTCGAACTACCGGCTCGCGATGTCGACCCACGGCTGGCCGTCGGGCAGGCCCGTGTACTCGGCGCGCGGCCGGATTAGCCGATTGTTGTGATATTGCTCAAGAACGTGCGCCGTCCAACCCGACATGCGGCTCACCGCGAAGATCGGGGTGAAGAGATCGATCGGAATGCCCAGCGAATAGTAGGTTGACGCCGAATAGAAATCGACGTTCGCGTTCAGCTTCTTCGCTTCCTTGATGTTCTCTTCAATCAGCTTCGACGTGTTGTAGAGATCCATGTGCCCGGTGCTTTTGCCGAGTTCTTCGGACAGGCGCTTCAAGTGGATCGCGCGCGGGTCCAGCGTCTTGTACACGCGATGGCCGAAGCCCGGCACCTTTTCGCGCGCCGCCAGCCTGTTCTTCACATGGTCGAGCGCCTTCTCCTGCGTGCCCGTTTCGAGCAGCATTTTGATGACGTCCTCGTTCGCGCCGCCGTGCAGCGGTCCCTTCAACGCGCCGATTGCCGACGTGACGGTCGAATAGATATCGGTCAGCGTCGCCGCGGTAACGCGCGCGGCGAAGGTCGATGCGTTCAGTTCGTGATCGGCGTGCAGGATGAGCGCGATGTCAAACACGCGCTCCATGACGTGGTCGGGCTTGACGCCGTTCAACGTGTACAGGAAATTGGCCGCGAAGTCCAGCGTCGGGTCGCCGGGGACAACCGGCTTGTTGTTGCGCAGACGGTGGAACGTGGTGGTGATGGTCGAGGTCTGCGACATCAACTTGGCCGCCTTGCGGGCGTTCGCCTCGGGCGACATGTCGTTCGCTTCGGGGTCGAAGAGCGAGAGCATCGAGACGGCGGTGCGCAGCACGTGCATCGGCGGCGCTGTCGGCACCGAGCCCAGGAACGCTTCCACTTCCGCCGGAATCTCGCGCGTCGCCACGAGCGACGCCTTGAGCGCGGCCAGTTCCGCCGCCGCCGGCAACTTCAGATGCCACAGCAAATAGATGACTTCTTCGAAGGTCGCCTTTTCAGCGAGCGTGTGAATGTTGAAGCCGTTGTAGCTAAGGACCCCCGCATCGCCATCGATGTAGCAAATGCTGGATTCTGCCGCGATGATGCCCTCTAGGCCCGCACCGGAAACCGCCATGGTTCTTTAGATTCTCCGTTCCGTGATGAAAACTGCCGTTCGCGTTACGCCGGCCAGTGGTGTGATGAAAGCCGCGGACCGAGCGCAGTATTATTGTAGCCGTTCGCTCACGAAATGGGTGCGCGTGTCGTGCGGATCACGCGAGCCGACTAAGGGAAGGGAATTCGCGGCGTCTTGGCGGATCCGGCGGAGTTTGTGAACTCGGCTTCGACGGTAGCAACCTTAGTGGCATCGCCCGACACGGGAAACGACAGGCGCATCTGAAACGCGCTGCCCACCTGCGAGGCGGCGAAGTACTTCTTGAAGTCCGCCGTGAAGTCCGCGCGGATTGCGCCCGGCGCCACAACGCTGCCGTTTTGGTCGTAAAAGGTGAAGATGGCCGGACCCGCGGAATAGGTGTTGTCGAAGGCAGTGAGCGCAAGCTCGAGGGCATCGATGCGGCGCGTCGCGGAGATGCCGTCGACGCCGAGAGCGGAGGGCGCTATCGAGACCCTGAGATCATTGACGCCGGTGGGCTGGCCGATCATCGCGATCTGAAAACGGATGGTGCCGGCAGTGGTGCCGGTCTGAAAGACGGCGCCCGCATCGGCGCCGAACTTAGCCTGCGTGTCGCCTTGCGCGATCGTGAAACTTGCGGTTCGCGATCCCGTTTTCACGAACTGCACAGCCGCATCGGCGGTGGGTCCGGTGACGGCGCTATCGAAGAAAAGCTGCAACGTGCCTGCGCCGTTCGACGGCGCGGGACTGCTGTAGCGCAGCGTTACCGTGCGTTGCTCGCTGCTGCGGACTGCCGCCGCATCGAGGGTCACGGTCGGCTTGGGAAGAGGAGGGTCGAAGCCTACGCCGCGCAGTAGGAAGGTACGCTGGTCGACGGCCAATGCGCCGGCAAATTCGGCGGACCGCGCCGGTGCGAACGTGATTGTGAAGGAAGCCGACTCTCCCGGGTTCAACGTCAATGGACCGGCCGATCCGGTGAAAGCTTCTCCACTTGTGGCAACGCGCGTGACGCGAAGCGGAGTCGTTCCGGGATTCCGCAGGAACATTTGTTGCGTACTTGTTTGGCCGCGTTGCACCCGGCCGACGTCAATCGCGGAGTTCGCCGGGACGGGCACGCGAATTCCGGAGACCAGTTGTAGCACTTCGGCGGCGTTGACCGCGGTGGCGCGGACGATGACGCTGAGACCGTTCACGGACACGACGGCGCTGTAAGATCCCAGGGTCGCCGGCGAGAAGCCGACGCGGAAATCCACGACCATTCCCGGCGCCAGCGGGTACGGTAGCGTCGGTCGCTCGGTGACTGCGAATGCGCTGCCCGCCGCCGAGATCGTGGCGAGCGACACAGCGACGCCGCCGAGGTTCCGGACGCGAAAGCGAATCTCACTCTTGTCGCCGGCGGCAATCGATCCGGCATCGAAGAGCGCGGGCGCTGGAGCTTCATTGACGCCGTCGAAGGTCAGCAGTTGCAATTGTCCGAGCGCCGCTGGAGCGCCCCACGTGAGGAGCAGAGGGAGGAGCAGAGGGAGGAGAAGCGCGGCGCGGGTTACGGAGGCGGCAGGCTTCATTGCGACACCGCCAGATCGGCCTCCGGAATCTGTGTCACGCGGTCGCGGTCCGGCCGGATAGCGAAGAGGCCTGTACTCGTGGTCACTTGCACGGTGGAGCCGGACATAGCCGCGAGCGCCGTCGCGTCGGCATCGAACGTCCAGCGCTTTTCCGTGCGCGTCGCGAGATCGACACAGACGACGTTGTTTCCGTCCGAGAACCAGATGCGTGCCGCCTGCAGCAGCACGAGAGATTGCGCGGTGCCGGGCAGCGGGTCCTGCGAGACGATGGATCCGTCCTCGGCGACGGCCAGACGCCACAACCCGTCGTCGCGCCGTACGGCGAGCGCGAGGGCCGCCGGCGATTCACCGATCGCGACGACAGTTCCTTCAAACGGCCCCAGCGCGAGCGCCGTGGCCGCGTCGCCGTAACCCCACAAAGTCCGGTCCGCCTCGAAGAACGCGTACCGTCCGCCCAGCACCGCGCGGCCACGCGAGCCAGTCTCGAACCGCGCCGATTCGCGGCCCGAAGCGTCGACTACGGCGATCGCAGCTTCTAACTGCACAAGGCCGCCACGCGCATCGAACGTCGACGCGAGCGTCGCCCCGTCACTCACCACGGGACCAAGAATATAGTTTCCAGAGACGCCGTCGACTCTTTGCAGGGTGCCATCGCGGCGGCGAACGATGCCGGCCGCCGGCGACGTCAACTGGCCGCTCACGCTTTCGACCAGCAACGAAAGTGCAAGGCAGGCGAGCGATTTTTGGAAATGTCTATGAGTCATAGCTTCGTCTTTACGGTTTGCCGAGAATCACCGAAGGTGCACCGATGCGCGGGGCCGCGGGTGGGGCGACGCCGGAGGCCTGCGCTGTCTTGCCGGCGATCATTCCCGCCGCCAGTCCACCGCCCGCGATTCCGGCGACCACCAACAACAGAGTCGTCAAGCGTCTGCCTGTGCGCATTGCGGGCACGCGCGATTCCTTCGTCTCAGGCGCGACATCGGCGCTCAAGTAAACTTGCGTCACCGCGCCCGCGCGGGCCGGCCCCTTCATTGCGGTCAGGCGAACTTCGACCGGACCGCCGACGCGGTTCCATTGCATGCCCCACACCGACGCGCGTCCGTCGGCCTTCGTCACCACGACCTCGCTCTTCGATCCGCCTTCGAACATACCCGTCGCCCCTTCGTTCGGCAGGCGAAAACTCACCGCCGCGCCTTCGACGGGCCGGCCGGTCTCGTCAGTGACCTGTACGGTAAGTCCGCGGGTCGCGCGCGAACCCAACGCGTATACGACGCCCTCGCCATCGAGTACCCGCATTTGCAGGATCGCGGGTGACGGCGAAGGCGCGGCAGGCGATTCGTCGGGCGCGCCTTGGCGCGCCTTCAAGTCGGCGACCCACGCCAGCGATCGAGCGAATGATCGATCGGAATCAGGTTTCGCGGCCGGCGGAGGAGCCGCCGTCAGGAGGGTAGAGATCGTGAGAAGAGTCGCGAGAACGCGGTTCACATCTTATAGGTGCAGCGTGGGGCGGATTATTCTCAGTGCGTGTCCGAACAAAAACGCTCGCTGCCGATGCTAGTGCTCTGGCCGACGAAAGCGCTAACCCCGCCGGTAACGGCGGGGATGTGTGGGCGCAGATCCCCAGGTTGACACCTGGGGTTAGGGCCGAAACGAAAAAGACCGGCCCCGAAGGGCCGGCCTTTTCTCAACGAGCGCCACCCACTCGAAAGCGGGCGGCACCAGTCTGTTTAGAACTGGAAGCGAGCGCCGACCTGCAGGGCGCGCGGGCCGCCCGAACCGAACACCTGTCCGGCTCGCTGCGTGTACTGGCCAAACGCAAAGGTCTGGGCAGCGGAGTTGGCAGTCTTCGCGTCGATGGTCGTATTGACACCACCAAGGTTCTGGTAGTTCAGCACGTTGAACATTTCGGCGAAGATGGTGAACTTGTACTTTTCCTTCAGCGTGTGTCCCCAGGTCAGGCGGATGTCCTGCGACTGGAAGGTGCGGCCGAAGTCGAAGGTGGACGGCAGGGCCAAGGCAGAGATCGTGTTGCCACGAACGTCCTTCGCTGTGCCGTTCTTCGAAATGTTGGTATTGAAATCGTTCACGGCGCGGATGACGTCATCCTTGCCGCAGCCACGATTGATGCAGTTGTAGTCGAGACCCGGCAGAGCGCTGCTCGCCGTACCGCCGGTCGAGCCGCCTGCATCGTAGTTGTTGACGAACACCATCGCCGGTCCCACGCTCGAAGTCGCCGAAATGATGCCGAGGTTGAAGCCGTACTTCAAGTCGACGATTCCGGAGATGTTCAGGACGTGGCGCGAACCCTGGGGACCATAGCTCTGGTTCCAGTTGTCGCCGTTGATCAGGCCGTTGTTGCCATGCTGGTTCTGCAAGGCGTAGGATGCGGTGAACTGGTAGCGTTGGGCGAACCGCTTGTCTAACTTCACCAGCATGCCGTTGTACACGGTGCGGAAACCGGGAACCCAGAACGAGATCGCGCCGGTCGAGCAATTGATCGCCGGGTTGGACGCCTGGGCCGGGGTGCAGACCGGGATCACCGGAGCGCGGACACCGTTGACAAACCGGTTGAAGCGGTTGAAATCGAAGGTCGTCTGGTCGGTGACGTGGTTAAACACGCGGCGCGCGTAGTCCACCGTCAACACCATGTCCCGGCGAATTTCGCGCTGGAAGCCGAAGTTGAAGTGAACCGACTGCAGGGTCGGATAGTCGCGCGGATAAAGCTGCGCGCCCGACTTGCTGAGGTTGATGTTGCGGACGCTTAAGTCCTTGTTGCCCGTGTCGCGGAAGCGATTGTTGATCGCGCCGATCTGCTGATTGTAGATCTGCAGGAACTGTGCGGTGGTGAGGTTCGAGAGACCCTGGGTGAGCGACCCGCCGACAGGGATCGGCACTCCGCCGAGCGAGAAGTTTACGATACCGGGGAAGATGTTGGTCAACCCGGTGCTCGGGAACTGCTGCCGGCCGTTGCCGACCGGCCCGATGACAGCGCGCTCCTGGAGGCGCTGATACAGGTACTCGGTGTCATAGTAGACGCCCATTCCGCCACGGAAAACGGTCTTGCTGTTTTTGAAGGGATTCCAAGTGAAGCCCAGCGCCGGCGAGAAGTTCAACTTGTTGGTCTTCGTGGCCGAGAGGTCCGAGCCGTAGAAAGGCTGCAGGAACGCCGGCTTCGGCAGGTCCTTGTTGACGAGATTGCTCTCGTAGTTCCAGGCCAACCCATACTGCAGCGTGAACTTCGGCGAGATGCGCCATGCATCCTGGTAATAGAAACGGATGCGATCGTTGGGCTTCGCTTTGTCGATGTTGTAGGGCGGCGGCTGACTGGGGTCTCCAACGCCGATGACGGCGCCGAGGAACGGCAAGTTCAGGAAGTCCGCATAGGTCCGAACGGAGGTCGGGAGAGTCGGGAACAGCGCGTTGAAGGTCGGCGCACCAACCAATGGGATGATGCTGCGCGCGAGTTCGGGAGAGGCAACCTGGCCGCAGAACGGATCGCAGTAACCCCAGAAACCGGTGCCGGGTGCATGTTCGTACTCACCACCGAAGCGGATGCGGTGCGTGCCCTTTTGCCATGTCGCGCCGTCCGTGAACTGGAACTTACGGAGATCGCGGCCCTGGGTCGCGTTCGTCGAGTGGCCAACGGTGATGTTGCCGCCGCTGACCCCAAGCTGTCCCGCAACGCCGCCGCTGCCGATGCCGATGCAACCAGGGCAGTCGCTTTCGGTCGGGAACAGGTTCCGATTGTGCCAGTACTGATAGCTGAAGCGGAAATCATTCACCAGGTTGGTCTTCAAGGAGCTGGTGACGCCGAGGATGCTCTGGTCGGAGTGATTCGCGTTGACGACCCAGTTCGACGGATACTGCGCGCCGGCGCTCGGTCCAAGGCTACGGTTGCCGTCATGCGAGTAGCGGGCGAACAAGGTGTGCTTGTCGTTCAGCCGGTAGTCGAAGCGGGCGCTCAGCGTCTTGCCTTTGTACGGGCTGAAGTAGGTGGCCTGCAGAGCCGCGAAGCTCGGCAGGTTCGGCTGGAACGGAACCGCCGACAACTGGTTCTGGTATTCGTAGTTGAAGAAGAAGAACAGCTTGTTCTTAATGATCGGGCCGCCGACCCAGAAACCGGGATTGCGGCGGGCGAAGAACGGATTGGGAGCGAGCGCGTTGCGCTTGAGGGCCGGGTACGCCGCCATGTTGTAATCGCGGAAGAAGAAGTAACCGCTACCGTGGAAGTCGTTTCCGCCGGAACGCGTGACGATGTTCACCGAACCCACGGCCGTGATGCCGGTGGAGAGATCGAAGTTCACACTCGACAACTGGAATTCCTGAACCACTTCCTGTGAGAAGTTCTGACTGGAGCCGGTCGACTCGATGTTGTCGCGGACATTGCCGCCGTCGACGTTGTACGAGGTTCGTCCGGCGTCAGCGCCGAGAATCGATACGGAGAACTGCGCGTTGTACTGCGAGGTGCTGCCGGTGTTCACGCGAACGCCGGGTTCGAGGAACGCCAGGTTCAAGAAGCTGCGCCCGTTGAGGGGCAGTTCCTGAATCTGTTTGCGTGTCACGACGCCGTCGATCGAATTGCTTTCGTAAGAGATCTGCGCCGTGGCCGCTTCGACCGTGACGACTTCCGTCGCCGCGCCGACTGACAGCCGGGCGTCTGCCGTGGTCGCGCTGCCGACCTCGACCGTGGCTTCGCGAACTTGCGTTCGGAAACCCTTCATTTCAACACGGACTTCGTACAAGCCAGCCTGCAATGCCGGGGCATTGAACACGCCGTCTGCTCCGGATGCGATACGCCGCTCGGCGCCCGTATCCTTGTTTTTGATGATCACCAGCGCGTTGGCGATGACTGCCCCTGTTTCGTCATACACCGTTCCGCTGACAGATCCCGAGGGCGCTTGCCCAAAGAGAATACTGCTACACGCGAGGACGAGAATCAGCAACCAGCTCAGTTGCGACACGTTCTTCATGGAACCCCCCAAAGCTAAAGTAAAGACAGTTCCACCTCATGATGGAAACTAAGGAATTTTGGCCTATTCTAGGGGTGGAAGTCAAGCTGCGAATCCTTTACTTTCAATCGTTTATATACTTAACGGCGTTCCGCCTGGGAACGTAGGAAATGGTTATTGAGCCGTTCGGTGCGGATTCCTTTCAATTCGTTGAGAATAGTGTCAGAAACAGGCCCACTAGACGGTTTTGTTGTATCCGCCAAACGTATCCATCCACGGGAACACCGACCGACTGGACAAGGCCTAGAACAGGCATCTTTGCCCGGACTCGGCAAACCCCGGCGTACGGCACCCGCTCGCTTACGCTCGCGGTTCTTCGTGGGCGGGCGCTCGCTTACGGAGCTGTGAAAACGTTGACCACTGCTCCTCTCGAAGAACCGCGAACGTGAGTGAGCGGCCCCCGACAACAACCCCGCCCCTCACGCTCAGTGCACCCGCTCGCTTACGCTCGCGGTTCTTCGTGGGCGGGCGCTCGCTTACGCTCGCGGTTCTTCGTTGCGGGGTGGGCGCTCGATGATTTCACGGTTCTGGAAGCCCGGGACCGCAAGAAACAACCCCGGGCGAAGCCCGGGACCGCAAGAAACAACCCCGGGCGAAGCCCGGGGTTATCGCCCGGCCGGTTACGGCGGGGATCGATCCGAATCACGCGGTCAGAGAGCTAGTAGATGAGGTACTTTGCGCGCCGCGCCGTGAACGCTTCGGTCGGCTCTCGCAGCGACTCGGCGACGGTTCGCGCGTCCTCGCCGGCGGCGAACCGATCGAGCAACGCCCGATTCGCGATCAGGTTGCGATTGGCGGTCCAGTCGATCTTGCCGGGATACAGCGTCGCCAGCGCATACGCGATCTCGCAGCCGAGCCGGACGGAGTCGAACGCTTCCCGATCGGTAATGACGAAGCGGACGCCTTCGATGGTCTTGCCGGAAAAGTTGGACGCGGTTGGTGTGAAGCGAGTGGCGTACAGCCGCACGCCCGGAATCATGCGCTTGTTCAAGAACGCAGCGAGTTCCTGGCCGCGAATCCAATCCGCACCGATCTGCTCAAACGGCGCGTCGGTGCCGCGGCCGACGGAGTAATTCTTTGCGGCCTCGATCATTGCGACGCCGGGATAGAGCAGCGCCGCGTTGAGGCTCCGCATGTTGGGCGAGGGATCGACCCACGTGAGGCCCGTCGCGTCGAACCAATCGCCGCGCTGCCAGCCCTTCATCGCAATGACGTGCAGGGTCGCGCCCCAATTGCGTTCGGCGTTGGCCATGGTCGCGAGTTCGCCGAAGGTGAGTCCATGGCGCAGGGGCATGTCGAAGCAGCCGACGAAGCTCTGCAGATTCGCGTCGAGCGAGGGCCCTTCCACCTTGACGCCGGTGATGGGGTTCGGGCGGTCGAGGACGTAGAACGGGAGCTTCACGCCCTTCGCGGCTTCGAGCGAATTCAGCATCGTACAGGAGTAGGTATAGAAGCGCGCGCCGACGTCCTGAATGTCGAAGACAAGGGCGTCGAGATTCTTGAGGAGTTCGGGATCGGGCTTGCGCTGGCCGGGCTTGTACAGACTGATGACTATTACGCCGCTAGCGGCGTCGCGGGTGTCGCCGACGTTTTCGTGATCCTCTTTGCCGGCGATGCCGTGCTCGGGGGAGAAGATGATCTGCAGCTTCACTCCAGCGGCGGTCATGAGATCAACGTTGCGCTTGCCGTCTCGCGAGAGGCCGGTGTGATTGGTGATGAGGCCGATGCGCTTGCCTTTGAGAGGCGCGAACTGCGCGGCGGCGAGCACGTCAAGGCCGGTTTGGACTTGCCCGTTGCGCGCAACGGTGCGGCGCGATCCAGGTGCGAGGTCGGTGTAGCCCGCGAGGATCGCGCCAGGGACGTCGACGCCGAGTCCGGCGGCGGCGAGGGTGGCGACTTTGGCGCGCAGCGGCGTGAGGTTCTTTCCGCGCTTCGGATGGACGTGGTTCGCCATCAGCACGACGAAGGAGTTCGATGAGGGGTCGATCCAGATTGAGGTTCCGGTGAAGCCGGTGTGGCCGTAGGATCCGATGGGAAAGAGTTCGCCGCGATTGCCGGAATAGGTGGAGTCGATATCCCAACCGAAGCCGCGCAGAATCGGCTGGTCGGCGGGGGTTTGGGGTTGGGTGAATTTGCGGACGGTCAGCGGCGCGAAGACTTGCGTGCCGTTCAAAGCGCCGTGATTGAGCATCATGCTGGCGAACAGTGCGAGATCGCCGGCGGTCGTGAAGAGGCCCGCGTTGCCGGTGACTCCGCCCATGAAGCGCGCCGTTTCGTCGTGGACGACGCCTCGAAAAGGCCGTCCATTGGCGGCGTCGATTTCAGTGGGCGCAATGCGCGCGAGCAGCGCGGGCGACGGCTTTGTGCCCACGCGGAAGAACTGCGTGTCCTTCATGCCGAGCGGCGCGAAGACGTTCTCCGCGACGTAGGCGTCGAGCATCTTGCCGCTGACGGCGTGGGCGATCTCAGCGAGCAGGACGTAGTTTGTGTCGGAATAAATGAAGCGCATTCCGGGCTCGGCGGCGGGCTTGTCGCGGTACGCGCGTGCGAGGCCTTCTTCATAACCGGACCACTCGGGAACCTTGTCGAGCGTCGGGCGCATACCGGAGAAATGCGTCATCAGATGGCGAACCGTGATGTCGCTTTTGCCGTTCTGGAACTTCGGCAGATACTGCGTGACCTTGTCATTGGGCCGGACCTTGCCTTGCTCGACGAGCTTCGCCATGGCCGACGTTGTAGCAATCACTTTTGTCAGCGAAGCGGCGTCAAAGATGGTGTCGAGCGTCATCGTTTCGCGCGCGGGGACGAGTGCCCGATTGCCGTAGGCCTTGCGATGGACGATTTTGCCGTCGTGTCCGACGATGAGCACCGCGCCGGGAAGCAGGTCCGAGGCGATGGCTTTTTCGATCACGTCATCGAGCGCCGCGGATCCGGCGAAGCGCTCCTGTGCCTGGCCCCGCGAATGCGCGACGGCGACGCCGCAAACCAGCAGCATCATCCGCGCAAAGCGCCTGGTCCGAGCCGCGAACAGGGTCCAGGCGGCCCCGTCGCGAGTGGATTCATCAACCCCCAGAGAACCAAAACGAGCTGCCATCATCCCAGCTTCCGCGCAATCTGATCGAGCATCGTCGCCAGCGCAAAATCCTTGGCGGAGATGCCGCCCGCATCATGCGTCATGAGATCCACTTCGACGCGGTTGTAGACGTTGAACCACTCCGGATGATGATTCATCTTCTCGATCGGCATGGCAGCCGTAGCCATGAATCCGAAGGCGTGAATGAAGTCGGCGAATTGATACTCGCGATGCAGTTTGCCGTCGACCACGGTCCAC
>JAYVTO010000125.1:0-5458 GCA_043788745.1 Acidobacteriaceae bacterium | reverse complement strand
GAGCAGGTCAGGCGTCAGGCGAGATGCTTCCGCTGTCTCCATGAGTTCACTGTAGCGCTTTGTTGTGCGGACCAGGCGCTGTCAACGGGTGATCGCATTCTGTCACCGTTGCTTGGTCGGACCTGGTGGTCGGACCTGGTGGTCAGACCTGGTGGTCAGACCCAGTCGGCAGCGGTCTCGATGCGCGCACGAAGAGCGGGCGAAGCCCGAGCGAAGTAAGCGCCTGTGCCCGCCTACCATCAACCCAGAACGCGCGCTACACTCGAAATCGTATGCATCGATTCATGCTCCACAACGGCGAAGTCCGCGACGCTTCTGAGAAACTCGTCTCGCCCGGCCAGGTCGGCTTGTTGAACGGCTGGGGCGTGTTCTCGACCCTCCGCGTCGCCGACGGAGTTCTCTTTGAATGGCCCCGCCACTGGGCGCGCATGAACAAGGACGCAAAGCTGATGCGGGTGCCCATGCCCGATTCCGCCGATTGGCTCGAAGGATCTCTGCTGAAGCTCGTCGATGCAAACGACGCGAAAAACGCGACCCTCCGCGTCGTCGTGATCCGCAACAAAGGCGGAGCCTGGGAAGGACCCGGCATCACGCGACCCTTCGAAGTGATCGCGTTTACAACTGGATTGAATGACTGGGGGAGCGGCGTGAAGCTAGGCGTGGTGCCGCACGCCCGCTTCGCGGCGAATCGGTATTCAGGAACCAAAGTCGCGTCCTGGAGCATGAACCTCAACTGGTATGAAGAGGCGCACGAGCGCGGCTTCGATGAGGTTCTCTTGCTGAACGAGCACGGGCACATCGCCGAATGCACGTCGGCGAACGTCTTCGCCGTTTTTGGGAATGAAGTGGCGACGCCGCCGCTGTCAGCCGGCTGCCTCCCCGGAATCACGCGCGAATTGCTTGTCCAAGACATCAAGGTGCCAGGCATCCACGTGGCAGAGCGCAATCTGACGTTGGCTGAGTTGGAAAGTGCGGACGAAGTCTTTATCACATCGACGACGCGAGACCTGCTGCCGGTGGTAGCGGTCGAAGGAGTTCAGATCAAGACCGGGCGCTCCGCGCGCGACCCCTTGCAGGCCGCTTTCACGCAGTACATCCGCGATTATGTGGCAGCGCATGCTCACCGTCCGGTGAGCGTCTAGTCGAGAGAGTCCCCTTCTGTGGTCTGCATTATTTTGCCAGAAGACGAGCTCGTCCTGCCGGTAGCTTCGCTCCGTCGACATTCCAATCTCGGAGTTCGATTCTTCGCGCACTGGCCGCGCGACGGGGATCGTGGCTAACGAATAGCAATCGTGACCGGAGGGCTGGACCGTTGAGCGGCGGTGAGCACGATGGGAGCGTCTCGTGGACCCGGTCTCAGTCCGGTTGGGATGATTGCATTCACTTGGTAAAGCCCAATCTGGCCTGGCGTCAGCCCCGCGAACGTCACCCGAGCGGGCAGGCCGTCCACCGTAAGACTGATCGCATTGTCCGCGGTCACAAAACTTTCCGGTGTCGGATAGCCCGCTTGTATGGATGGCGAGACCGTTCCGAGGCCGGTGCAGTAAATCGTCACAACATCGCCAGCCGAAACGGGGGACAACTTATCCGTGTCGGGGAAACGATAGGCGTGTGCTCGAGTCCCATCTACGGTGAATATCGCGGGTTGCGCCGCCACCAGGGCAATCGTAGTCGGATTCGACACACCGCCATCGGAAACCACGGCAAGTGTCGCAAATCCGGGAGCGGGAAGATCGAATGGGAGCATGGCGTTGATTTGCCCATCTCCCGCATAGAACAACGGTAGTTCACGCCCGGCTAACACAACAGACGTGTCTCCGAGGCGCGTGGCCAACGGCGTCGAAGAGAGGGTGCCTGTCGACGACAATCTTGCGCCGTAAATCGTGACGATGCTCCCCGGCGCGGGGGTGAGGGATCTGTTGGAGGCGGCGTCGACAACGGCAGAAACGGAGGGGGCCGTTGTATTCGGTTCTCGCGTGCCGCTTACGGTCGTTGTTGCTCTCAGCGTCCGACCGCCCAGGGTGGACTCGACGGTAAACGTGATGGTCAGGTTCGCCGTGCGCGGATCGAGGGGAACCCAACTGCCCTGCCAGTTCCCGCCGTTCACATTGGTCAGTTGAATGGCCCCGTCGCCATTGGAAAAGGTCGCGCTGACCCTGCCATCGACCAAAGGGTTCTCGCAGTTGTCAGCTACTTTGACGTCGAGCGGAACAGGCCAACCGAGGGTCGCGGAGAAATTCTGTTTGTCGAGCGACGTCGCTACGAATCGAATACTTTCAATCGGGCATGCAGCAGATCTTTCGGGTCCGTTGGCACTGTTGGATTGCGCTCCTGCAATCACGAATAGCACTTCCACAACTTTCGCAGTGTTGCCAACGTTGTACACAATCAGTCCGCGATGAATCCCGGGGCCGAGGTTGCCCGGCAGTGGAGCTACGGTCGCGGTAACGGGACTGGAGGACGAGACGCTACCATTCGCCGGATTCAAACTTAGCCAATTTCCCTCAGCCGCGAGTAAGGGCAAGAAGACAGAGTTAAAGGCCTTCGTCGTGCCGATTGTCGAGATCCGCAGAGTCTGCGGACCTGCGGATGTACCGGCAAAAATCAGTCCCGTCGGAAGGACGACGGGCCCAGGATCGCTGCCCGCAGAGAGCACTTGGAGGACTACGGAGATGGATTCCGTCGAACTCGGTGCTGAAAGTGTTGCGACGTTGATGTTGCCGAAATAGGTTCCCGCGGCGAGGCCAACGGGGTCCGCGTTCACAGTGACAAACGGAATGCTCGACGACGCGGCATCCGTCTGGCCGCTGATCGTGTTGATCTTGAGCCAACTGGCGTTCGACCGCTGGACCGTAGCAGCGGCATTCCAACTCATCAGACCACTCCCCGTATTGAGAACACCGAAAACCTGGGGCGGTGAGGCCGTTCCGCCCGTGACTGCCGTAAAAGTCATGCCCTGACGCGACAGGACGAGCGTTTGCGTTCCACCTCGCACAACAACGGTCACCGCGATCTCTACGCTCCTGGTGGCTGCCGCCGCCGATGTCGTGATGCGAATGGTTCCGGTGTAAACTCCGGGTCCGAGTGCCCTGCCATCCGCCCGGACTGTTACGGTGGCGGGAGAGTTTATCGATACGCTATTGGCCGGAGAGGAAGCCGTAAGCCACGAGCCCCCAGCGTCCGTCACAGTTGTTATGGTGATCGGCAACGTGCCTGTTCCAGCATTGCCGACGAGAATCGAGGAAGATGCTGGAACACCGCCTTGCGTCAGATTGAATTGCAGTTTCGGCGAATCCACCGTCAGCAGAGCGCTGTTGTCCACCGCGGCGACCACGATGCTCACTGGAATATTCACGGTGGATGGTTGCGCGGACGGAACTGAGACTCTCAACTGACCCGAATAATCTGTTTTGCTCAGCAAACTGTTAGGGTTCACGGAAATCAGAACCGAGCCGGGAGCTAGTCCACCGGTTGGGGTGACGGAAACCCAGGAGCCGGTCCCTACGTTGGGTACGAATGCGGCGCTGAATGGCGCCGAGACGCCGCCGGAAAGCCGGATCGAAACGACCTGCGAAGCAGGGACCGGATCGCCTTGCTTGAAATTGAAGTTGAGCGACTCCGTACCCACCTGAAAAGAGATTCCGGCTCCAGGCTGAGAGACCGCCAGGGATTGCCCGGCAATCGTGATCCTGCCAGCAGCGCCAGGAGCGGTTCGAAGGACGGACGAGTTGGCCGTTACATTGACCGTGACTGTGCCGGAACCCTGGCCGGATTGGGGCGTGACTGAGGCCCAGGGTACGGTGGATGCCGCCGTCCACGAGCACGAACTTAACGTGGAAAGCGTGACGACGACAACGCCACCGTTGCTGGGAAGTGTGGCGCTGGCCGGAGAAATGGCATAGGTACATGGAGCAATAGGATTGAACGCAATGCCGTAATCCGCGCCGGTGTTCACCTCCGTGCCCGTGGCAAGCAGCACGTTGTTGGTACCGTCGGCATTGATTCGCCAAATCTGATCTCCCAACGGATAGTAAATGACGTCGCTGTCATAGTCGTAGGAAAGGTGCCCTTCGATCCCGGCAGGGGATCCGGGAACATCGACTTGTCCAGAGCCGTCAGCATTCATCACCCTGAGTCTTCTTTGACGCACCGACTGATCTACAAGAAACGCGACCCGGTTGCCGGGTCCGCCGCTGGCCGGAGTCTGAGTGAAATAGCCGGTGATTGCGGCTGCGTTGTTCACCCCGTTCTCCGGGATCCGGTAAAGTTTTTGTGAAAAGGCGTCTCCGAAGTTCGACTGGTTTAGATAAATATATCCGTCCCTGCCCCAGGAGACGCCAAACTGGTGGAGGCCGACTCCGTTAATCTGCGCGAGCCCGGAACCGTCGATTTTCATCGTATAGAGATCGAAGTTGCTATTCCTCAGATAAATGATCACAAGCCTGGTCGCGGCAGGATTCAGGTCGAAATCATACCAACCCGCGGTGTTTGGAATGGCGATGGCGGCCGCTGAGGACGAAAGGGGCTTTCGAAAGAGTTGGCCGTTCCTTACGCCAAACACGATCGTATTATCGGCCAACCTGGCGAGAGCGACGGTACGGAGTGTCGTTTGTTGTGTCTTGTTGCTGCCATCCGTATTCATGCTCCAAACGTCGCCGTCGCGCAGGAAGACCAGCGTTCCCGCTCCGGTCGGAGACGGCGTTGGAGCAGCGGCGAGTTTCCCAAAATCCACACCCGCGTTTGCGTCCGCTCCCGTCGTCAAAAGTTGCCGGCCCGATCCATCCGCATTGATCCGCCAGATCTGATCATTGATCGGGTAGTAGATGACGTCGGCGTCGTAGTCAAAGGAGAGGCGGCCGTAGATCCCGGCCGGCGATCCGGGAACGTCCTTTTGAGCGGTTCCGTCACTGTTCATGAGGCGAAGCATCGGTGCCGGTTGGTTATCCGGTTGGTTATAGAGGAATGCCACACGGTTGCCTGGGCCTCCGGGTGCGGGCGACTGGCTGAAATAGTTGGCCAAAAGAACCGGCGCGGTGTTGCCGTTCTCATCGATTCGATACACCTTCTGACTAAACGGATCGAACACAATCGATTGATTCAGATAGATGAAGCCATCGCGACCCCACTGGAGACCGAACTGATGGAGACCAACATCGTTGATTTTCTTAATGCCGCTGCCGTCGATGTTCAGCGTATACAACTGCGTATTGGCATTCGTTGTGTAGATGATGGCGATCCTCGTGCCGGTCGGATCGACATCGAAATCGAAGACGTTCGACGTGTTGGGAATGAGCGAGGGCTGGGAGGATTGGGACAGATCTCGCTTGTAGAGCTGATTGCGGCTCTTAAAGACCAGGATGCTGTTCGAGAGGCGAGGTATGGACGCGTCCCCAACTGAGGATTGGCGGGTTTGGTTTGTGCCGTCCGTGTTCATGCTCCAGATGTCGCCACCTTTCTG
>JAYVTO010000124.1:0-4394 GCA_043788745.1 Acidobacteriaceae bacterium | reverse complement strand
GAGCAGGTCAGGCGTCAGGCGAGATGCTTCCGCTGTCTCCATGAGTTCACTGTAGCGCTTTGTTGTGCGGACCAGGCGCTGTCAACGGGTGATCGCATTGGACCGGTTGGGCTGAGGTATTGAGAAACAGGTCATGCGGCCTGGTCCGGCGGCAGTTGGCGCTTCGATAGGTCCAGCAACAGGCGGAGAGCTTGGTTTACGGATTCGGAATCTTTGAAAGCCCTGGCGACATCTGCGTCAAGAAACACAAGATTGGTACCGGCTCGGTATTGCTGGTAGTGCTTGCCGCGAACGCCAGCAGAAAAGTCGTACTCGGCTCGGAGGTCGTCGTCGCTAGCTTGATTGTCTCCACTCATACTTTTTCGCTCCCCCGGACCCAGTTTCGCGGGCGCTGATGAGGCGGATTCGTTCTTCTGGTTCAGTCTACGCCACGACTAACATTTGTCCCCGCTCGCTGCATCCGAGGCTAAGGAAACGGGCTTCGCCCTCGGAGTGGTCCGGGTCGGGGATTTGTTACCTCGAAGGGATCTCCGAAGCGGTAATCGCTTCGGCGAAGCTGATGCCGTGCTTCTGCAGGTTGGAGTGTGCTTTGGCCGTATCCCATTCAAACTCCATCGTCGCCTCGAATCGTTTGTCGATTTTACGGCTTCGCCGCAAGCCGGGCGACCGCGCGCCGGATGACGGGATCGCGTTCGGCTTCGACTTCGTCACCCTTGGATAGGCCGATGGCTTGGGTCATGATTTCCTGCTGCAGGCGGCTCTGGGTCCAATCGCGGATCTTCAGAAATTCCGGGACGCTGGGCTGAATGCTGCGTTCCGAGAGGAAGACGCGGAAGTCGTCGAGGACTTTGCCGTCGACTTTGAAGGATTCGTCGATCTTGTATTTCTGTAGCGCCTCGGTGGCGAAGTTGGTGAACGAGGCGGTAGCTTCGAGCACTTGGCCTAAGCGTCCGGGTATCTCGGGCACGACGACTTCGTCGGGCTCGACGCCTCCGCCGCCGCGGACGATGCGGCCGGCGTCGGTCTTGTATTCTTTGCGCTCTAGCACTGTCGCGGAATCGAGTTGGCCTCCGGCGCGGAGCGGCTTCTGGATCGAGCGGCCACTGGGGATGTAGTAGAAGGCGATGGTGAGCGCGAGGGCGGCTTGCTGCGAGAGCGGAAAGACGTTCTGCACGAGGCCCTTGCCGAAGCTGGGCTCGCCGAAGACGAGGGCGCGGTCGTGATCCTGCAGGGCTCCGGTGACGATTTCGGAGGCGCTGGCGCTTTTGCCGTTGATCAAGATGGCGACGGGGAAGTCGTATGGCTTGGCGTCCTTTGGGACGTCGATCTCTTCGCGGCGGGCGTCCTTGGTCGATGCGTCGTCGCTCTTGCGGCCTTCGATGGTGAAGACGGGCTGGCCGGGTTTCAGAAAGAGGCTGGCGATGTCGGCGGCGGCGGTGGCGACTCCGCCGGGATTATTACGGAGGTCGATGACGAGGCCCTTGAGCGATGCGCCGCCGAGTTTCTCGATGGTCTCTTTGACGAGCTTGCCGGTGGCAACGTCGAAGCTGGTGACGCGCAAGTAGCCAATGCCGGGCGTGCTGAGGAGGAAGGCGCGGTCGACGCTGGGCGAATCCATGATCTCGGGTTTGAGGCGGAAATTCAGCAGGCGGACGCTTTGGGAGCGGCGCACCACGAGTTCGATCTCGTGTTGGCGGGCCTCGCCGAGCAGTTGCACGATCTGGTCGAACTCCATGCGGGCGAGCTCGTAGGGCCCGATGGCGACGATCTCGTCGCCAGGTTGCAGACCGGCTTTCGCCGATGGCGTTCCGGCGAGAGTCTGCAGGAAGATTACGCGGCCGGGCAGCACGGAGACGACGCTGCCGAAGCCTTTGCTTTCGGAGTTCTCCATCTGCTTTAGCTGATTAAACTGGGCGGGATCGAAGAAGACCGAATGCGGGTCGAGCTGGCGCAGCATGCCGGGAATGGCTCCGGTGTAGAACGCGGCTTCTGCCGTGAGCTCGTCGGCGGCTTCGGCGGAGATGGTGGCGAAGGCGTCGATGAAGCGCTTCAATTGCTGCTCCATCTCGGCGTCGTTGGCTGTTGCCGGTTGCGACTTCGCGGATGACCGCGGCTTCGCGGGAGGCTGCGCGAGGAGTGGCGCGAGCAGCAGGAGCACGGAAGTACAAAGGCGAAGCATTAGCGGGTGTAGCGATTGGCGCGGCGGATCTTGTTGCGTTCGATGGCGAGTTGGATCAAGTGGTCGACCAGTTGGTTGAACGGAATTCCGGTGGCTTCCCACATTTTGGGATACATGCTGATCGACGTGAAGCCGGGAATGGTGTTGATCTCGTTCACGTACATTTGCCCTGTCGAGTTTTCCATCAAAAAATCGACGCGCGCCATGCCTTCGCAGCCGATGGCCTTGTAGGCTTCGACCGCCACCCAGCGCATGTGATTGCTCTGCTCTTCGGTGAGGTCGGCAGGCAGGACGATTTTGGCCTTGTTGAGGATGTACTTGTCTTCGTAATCGTAGAACTCGCGCGAGGGGAGAATTTCGCACGGGATCGACGCGCGCGGGTCGTCGTTGCCGAGGACGGCGCATTCGAATTCGCGGCCCGCGATGCCGCGCTCGACGATTACCTTGCTATCGAACTGGGTGGCGAGCGAGAGGCCGATTTCGAGTTCCGCGCGGTTGTGCGCTTTTGAGATTCCGACGGAGGAGCCGAGGTTCGCGGGCTTCACGAACATGGGATAGACGAGCTTGGTTTCGAGATCTTGAATGTCGATTGAGCCGCGATGCGCGACGACCGATTCGACGACCGGAATGTGGCTGGCCTGGAGGATGCGCTTGGACATCTCCTTGTCCATCGCAAGCGCCGACGCGAGCACACCGGCGCCGACGTAGGGGAGTTCGGCGAGTTCAAGCATGCCTTGGACGGTGCCGTCTTCTCCGAACGTGCCGTGGAGCACGGGGAACACGACGTCGATTTCAGGATTGCCGCCGGGCTCGGGCACAATGGGGCGCGGACGCCATTTGCCTTCCTTCGAGATGAAGTAATGAAGGACTTTGTACTTTTCGGGGTCGAGGCCTTTGATGATCGATTCGGCGGAGCGAATCGAGATCTCGTGCTCGCCGCTACGGCCGCCGTACACGACCGCTACGCGCAGTTTCATTTAGAGGATCCTTTTGCCCATGGCGGATAGAATCAGTTCGACGGCGAGCGTGGCGGTGCGGTTGGCTTCGTCAAGGACGGGGTTTACTTCGACGACTTCGATGGATGTGATGCCGCCGGAGTCGCACATGATTTCCATGGCGAGATGCGCTTCGCGGTAGGTGATGCCGCCTTTGACGGGGGTGCCGACACCGGGCGCTTCCTGGGGATCGACAGAGTCCATGTCGAACGAGAGATGAAAACCCGCAGTGCCGGCGAGCGCGGCGGTGACGGCCTCTTCCATAATCTGGCGCAAACCGCGTTCGTCGATGTCGCGCATGGTGAAGGCGTGGACGCCGGTTTCGCGGACGTTCTCGCGTTCGACGCCGTCGACGCTGCGGAGTCCGATGACGGCGACGTTCTCCGGCCGGACTTTGGGCGCGTAGTCGTAGATGTGCGTGAGTTCCTTCGGGCCGAGTCCGACGCAGCAAGCGAGGGGCATGCCGTGGACGTTGCCGCTGGGACTGGACGCGGGCGTGTTCATGTCGGCGTGCGCGTCGATCCAGATGAGGCCCATGCGCTGGCCTTTCTTTTGAAAATGACGCGACATGCCGGCGACGGTTCCGGCAGCGATCGAATGATCGCCGCCGAGGACGAGCGGCACCTGGCCTTGATCGGCGGCGCGCTCGACCATCTCGGCGAGGCGCGTGCAGGTGTGCGCGATTTGCGAAAGATAGCGTGCGTTCGAAGGGCCGACGGGCGCGGTTTCCGGCTGCTCGACCTCGACGTTACCGAGGTCGGCGACCTCGTAGCCGAGCGACGCGACGCGATCGTTCAGGTTTGCGACGCGCAGCGCGGACGGACCCATGTCGACGCCGCGGCGTCCGGCGCCCAGATCCATGGGGGCGCCGATAATGGCGATTTGGGATTGGCGCATGGTTATGGTCTCGTGCGATAGAGCATGCGCGGATAGGCAATCGTTTCGCGGATGTGCTCGGTGCCGCACATCCAGGCGACGAAGCGTTCGACACCCATGCCGAAGCCGGCGTGCGGAACGGTGCCGTACTTGCGGAGATCCAGATACCATTCGAAGGCTTCGCGCGGCAGCTTGTGTTCTTCGAGGCGCTTCAGCAGCAGGTCGAGATCGTGGATGCGCTGGCCACCGCCGATGATCTCGCCGTACCCTTCGGGCGCGAGGACGTCCACGCCGAGCGCGAGTTCGGGGCGTTCGATATCGGGCTGGAAGTAGAACGCCTTCAC
>JAYVTO010000123.1:0-67688 GCA_043788745.1 Acidobacteriaceae bacterium | reverse complement strand
TCTTTCAAAAAACGAAACCAAAAAACACAGAAAGGACCCCAGCAGCGTCCCAACCTGACTCTTCCCCCTTCAGGCTCATTCTCGGATTAGAAAATGCTTCCTTCGATTAAGATGCTGTCCGAAAGCAGGAAGTTCCGAGGAAACGTGGTTTAGATCGCCGCGATCAGCTTCGCCAACAGCGCCGTCCGATCCGCGATCCGATTCACCAGTAAACTCTCGTTGACTGCGTGAGCACCTTCGCCGACCGCACCCAGCCCATCGAGCGTGGGTACGCCGAGCGCGGCTGTGAAATTGCCGTCGGATCCGCCCCCGGTCATCGATTCCTCAAGATCGACGCCGACCTCGGCGGCCAATTTTTCTGCGATGACGTACAATCGGCGCGCGCCAGCCGAGCGCTCCATCGGAGGTCGGTTCAGGCCGCCTTCGATAGTCACTTCGCAGCGCTCGTCGAACGCCTTCAGTTTCCCGAACTGCCGCTCGATCCACGCTGCATCCTTCCTGCGCGGCACGCGAAAGTCGACGTGGGCGCTTGCCTCAGCGGCAACAACGTTACTCCGGGTACCGCCCTGAACCACACCGGGATTCACGGTGATCCCCTTGACAAGATCGGTGAACGCGGCGATCTTCTGGATCTGCCGGCTGATCTCGACGATCGCGCTAGCGCCATTTGAGAAGTCAACGCCCGCATGCGACGCCTTACCGCGCACCCGGACCATGTAATCGCCGACTCCCTTGCGCGCCGTCTTCAACTTGCCCGTCATCCCAGTGCCCGGCTCCAGCACCAGCACGGCCGCGCTCTGCTTCGCGGCCTCCTCAGTGAGCGCCCGCGAAACGTCGCTGCCGACTTCTTCGTCGGAGTTCACCTGCAGAACAACCTTACGCGCCACCGGAATATCCAACTCACGCAGCGCCTTCACCGCGTACACGAAGAACACGAGGCCAGCCTTCATGTCCAATACACCGGGACCCCACAGGCGGCCTTTTTCCTCAAGGAACGGCATCGATGCCAACGTGCCAAGTGGCCAAACCGTATCGGAGTGCCCCAGCCCCAGCACGATGCCATCGGCCTTCTTCTTCGCCGACGCTGATCCTGCCAGCGTGAACTCGCACCGCAAGTTCTTTCCGAACTTTCCGCCGGGAAACGTCCTGCATTGGGCGATGCCGCGGAGGCTGTCGACAAACAGCTCGACGAAGCGATTGACGCTCGGCGCGTGGTCGCTCGGCGACTCGCACTCCACCAAAATCTTGATCAGCGCAATGATTTCCGGCTGTTTCGCGCGCGTGTAAGAGAGGAAAGGATCCATCGGTTGCTATAATAGCGAGCTTACATGGCTATTTTGGATATCGACGCGATTCGAAAGATTTTGCCGCATCGCTACCCCTTCCTGCTCGTCGACCGAATTGTAGAGATGGAAGCGGAGCGCATCGTCGGAATCAAGAACGTCACTGCGAACGAGCCGTTCTTCGTCGGCCACTTTCCCGACTTCCCGGTGATGCCCGGAGTCCTGATCGTGGAGGCCATGGCGCAGGTTGCTGGCGTCCTTGTTCTCAGCAGCATGGAAGATCGCGAGAACAAACTTGTCCTGCTCGCCTCCGTCGAGCAGGCGAAGTTCCGGCGACCAGTTCGCCCCGGCGACCAGCTCCGCATCGAAATGAAAGTCAGCAAGCGCAAAGCGTCCGTGGCGAAGATGTACGGGACGGCCACCGTCGACGGCCTTGTCGTCGCCGAAGCTGAGGTGCTCTGCAAACTCGCTGACCGCGTCTGATGTCCATCCACCCCACCGCGCTTGTCGACCCCGCCGCGAAGATCGCGGACACAGCCGAAATTGGTCCGTACTGCATCATCGGAGCCGATGTTGAGATCTGCGCGCGCACGGTACTCAAGGCACACGTCTACCTCGAAGGGCCAACCGCGATCGGCGAAGACAACGTCTTCTATCCGTACGCAAGCGTTGGCGTCGCCTCCCAAGACAAGAAATACAAAGGCGAGCGGGCGTGGACGCGCATCGGCGACCGCAACAACATCCGCGAATTCGTCACGATTCATCGCGGCACGGAAGGCGGCGGCCTACTCACGAAAATAGGCGACGACAATCTACTGATGGCCTATGTTCACGTCGCCCACGACGTCCTGATCGGCAGCAACTGCACGCTCGACAACGCCGTCACGTTCGCGGGCCACGTGGTGATTGAGGATTGGGCCGTGATCGGCGCGTTCAGCGGCGTTCATCAATTCTGCCGCGTTGGCCGGCACGCCTTCATCGGAGGCTATAGCGTGATCACGCAGGATGTGTTGCCATTCTCCACGACCGTTGGCGTCCGCGAGGTGAAGGTTTTCGGAGCGAACGCCGTCGGCTTAGAGCGTCGCGGATTCAGCAAAGAATCCATCGACGGGCTCCACAAGTTTTTCCGCATTCTCACGCGGTCGGGCCTCAACACCTCGCAAGCGATCGATCGCATCCTCGCCGAGATCGAGCCGGCGGCGGAACGCGAAGAGTTGCTCGCTTTCATCGCCGCCTCCGCGCGCGGTTTCGTGAAATAGCCATGCCGGAGTCAGTCTCATCCACGTCTCGTAAGGACGGAACCCGATCCAACCGCAGGCGTCAAACCGGGGATGCCAGCTGCAGGTGCGGCACTTACTGCGTGGATCGAAGTATTCCCGAGTATCGACAACGCAAAAGAAACCTGTCAGTAGTGCCTAGCCCAAGGACCGCGCACAAAGTGAGCGGACCTTTTCGTTGCACTCGAGGGCGTCGCGCCGGCCAGCCCGGCGATCACGCCGCCGGATGGCCGCTGGATCGCCGTGAACGGCAGCAGCCCTGGGGCAACGGCTCAGTCGCGAGCCGGATGGATTGGCTGACGCCCCGTGCCGCATGCATCGGAGGACCTCGCTAACATGCCAATCGACCGTTGCACCTATGGCATGATCGCCGGCAACGGCCGGTTCCCGATCGTCGCCCTCGACGCCGCCCGTTCGCTTGGCATGGACATCGTCGTGATTGGGATCGAAGAGGAAGCGCAGCGCGAGATCGAATCGCTCGCCGACCGCTGCTACTGGATTTCCCTGGGCGCGCTCAGCCGTCTGATCGACATCTGCAAACAAGAGGGCATCTCGCGCATTATGATGTGCGGCCAGGTGAAGCACGTAAAGATTTTCTCGTCGATCCGCCCCGATTGGCGCCTCTTCAAGCTGTTAGCCGCGCTCGGAAGCAAGAATACGGATTCACTGATCGGCGCCGTCGTCAAAGTGCTTGCGGATGAGGGCATCGAGGTCGTCGACTCGACCATGCTCCTAAAGGATCTGCTTGCGCAGCAGGGCCCGCTCACCAAACGAAAGCTCACCGCGGACGAACGGACGGATGTCGAGTACGGCCGGCGCGTCGCCAACGCGCTCGCCGCCTTCGACGTCGGCCAAAGTGTCGCCATTGCCGATCGAGCTTGCGTCGCAATGGAAGCGATGGAAGGTACCGACGAGATGCTCCGGCGCGCCGCAAGCCTGGCCGAAGGCAAACCCCTGCGCCTCGTCAAGGTGTCGCGCCGGCGCAAGCACCTGCTCTTCGACGTCCCTGTCGCTGGACCCGCGACGATCGACACCATGAAAGCCACCGGCGCTACGGCGCTCGCCATCGACGCCGGCCGCACGCTCTTCCTCGATCGCGACGAAATGCTCAGGAAAGCTAACGACGCCGGAATCTCCATCGAGGGCTTCCTGCCGGCCGAGTAACGCCTGCCTACTTCGGCCCTGCCTACTTCACCAAAAGGTACGCTCACGCGGCGGGATTCAATAGACTGCAAGGTGCTTCTGAACAGACGTCCATCGCGCGCCAGGCCGTTATCGACAACGGGTGGGTACAACCTTCAGACGCCTTCTCAGGACGCAGTTGCCGGTCGCGCTGCTGCGGCCGCAGCTTCCACCGTCTCTGTCAGACGCGCCGCGTCGATCGGCTTGTTTAGGAATCCATCCATGCCAGCCGCCAGGCATCGCTCACGATCACCCGGCAGTGCGTGTGCCGTGATTGCAAGGATGGGCGTCGTCAAACCCAGTCCCCGGAGCCTCATAGTGGCGTCAAGGCCATCCATGTCAGGCATCTGCACGTCCATCAGGATGATGTCGAACGATTCGCTTACTGCCGCCTTCACCGCCTCGCGCCCACTGCCGGCGAGAACGACGCTGTGCTTTCGGCGCTCGAGTAGCCTTGACACCAAGCGTTGATTCACCATGTTGTCTTCCGCGACCAGGATTCGCAGAGGCCTCGCAGGCTCGGACGCTTCGTGTACGGCATCGACCAACTGTTTCAAGCTGGGTATCTCGGACGAAGGGATAGAATCGCCGAATTCAAGCTTCGCCGTGAAATGGAACGTGCTTCCAGCGCCCGGAACGCTCTCCGCCCAAATGCGGCCGCCCATCAACTCAGCCAACCGGACACAGATTGCCAAGCCCAGCCCCGTGCCGCCGTACTTTCTCGTCGTCGACCCATCCGCTTGACGGAACGCCTCGAAGATGATCGCGAGCTTCTCCTCTGGCACGCCGATTCCGGTGTCTTTCACCGAAAACTGAAGCACGACGCCATCCAACTGCTTTTCCGCGACAAACACGCGGATGTTGATGCCGCCTTCCTCTGTGAACTTGATCGCGTTCGAAACCAGATTCAACAGAATCTGACGTAGTCTATCGGGATCTCCGAGTAGATTTTTCGGCACGTCCGGATCAACCGTGCATTCGAGCGACAAGCCCTTCTGTGATGCAGTCAAGTTCATCGTTCGACTCGCACCGCACACGCACTCCTCGATCGCAAACGGCATCACGCTAAGGTCTAGCCTCCCGGCTTCGATCTTCGAGAAATCGAGGACATCGTTCAGAATCGTCAGCAATGAGTCCGCCGACAGCTTGGCTAGTTCAAGGTATTCGCGCTGCTCCGCGGTTAGCTCGGACGCCAGAACGATCCCCGTCATCCCGAGAATGCCGTTCATCGGCGTTCGAATCTCGTGGCTCATGTTTGCCAAAAATTCGCTCTTCAACCGGCTCGCCTGTTGGGCCTCAGTCAATAAGCGTTCGATTTCTTTCTTCTGCTGATCCGTCCGCGACTTCTCGGTAAGCAACCGTTGCTTCTCAAGCGACAGCTCGCGCGTCCGGTCTTCCACCGCAGCTTCGAGACGCATCTTCTCAAGTTCCGTGCGCCGCGTTCGCCGCACCCAGAGGACTCTGCCCAGCACGAACATCAACGCCACCATCGCACCGCGGAACCACCAGGACAGAAACCACGGCGGATTCACTTCAAACTGCATCTTCGCCGGCTCGGCGCTCCAGATACCCTGTGCGTTCCTCGCCGTGATTTCGAGCGTGTAGGTTCCAGGCAGCAACTTCGGATAAATCAGTTCTCGCTGATTGGTCTCTCTCCAGCCACCCGAGTCGCCCAGCCGATACCGGAAAACCACTTGGCTTTCCTGTTGGAATGTCAGCGCCGCGAATCGGACTACCAGGGAATTGTCGGAGTACGGTACCTTCGGCGATGCCGCTGGGTCCACTGTCTGTTGTCCCAATCGAACCGACGTAAAGACCACCGGTGGAGGAAATCCGGTCGGCACGAGAGTCGAGGGCACGTGACGCGATAGTCCTCGGCTCGTGCCGATCCAAACTGTGCCATCCGGGTCTGTCAACAACGCACTGCTGTTGCAATCCTCCCAGATCAAGCCATCCGCTTTGCCGAAGTGACGCCAACGCGCCCGATCCCAAGCGTCCACGCCCCGATCGGTGCCAACCCACATCCAACCGCGCCGATCGAACGCGATTGAGATAACCTTGTCGGACCGTAATCCGCTCTGTTGGGACACGTGCTCCAATACAGCCTTGCCCTCTGTGAAGCGAATGTGTGTCAATCCGTAGGAATCGCGATACCCAACCCATGCAGAGCCGTCGGAGTCCATGGCCAACGCGGAGACCATGGTGCTCCGCAAGCCATCCTGGCTTGTCAGGCGAATCCACTTTGCGCCGTCCCACCGTGCCAGACCGCGACTTCCCGTTGCCCACATGTTCGAGCCTTGTGCCGCGACAGAATAGAACACTTCGTTCCTGTCCGTACCCGGCGGGGAGAGCTTCTCGAAACTCGCAAGGCCGCTAGCCTTCTGCCGGAACAACCCTTGTCGTGTGGCTGCCCAGAGCCTCGCCTCGTGGTCGAACCCAAGATGCAAGATCTGATTACTATCGATGCCTTGCTGCGGCCCGTACCGCCGGACCGCCCCTGTTCGCGGGTCCAGATCCATCACTCCACTCGGATCGCCTCCGATCCAAATTCGCCCGTCTTTGCCAGTCGCCAGGCTTCGGATCATCTCAAGACCCTGGATCGGTTTCGGCCGGAACCCCATGGCGCCCGTTGCGGTGGTCGAGTAGTTCAATCCGTATTGCGTGCCGACCCACAGGGTGCCGTCCAGGCCGTGCGCGAGGCTCCAAACCGATTCGCGGCTGAGTCCTTCCTGCTCGGTCCAACCGCTCCACTCGCCATAGCCGATCCATCTGGCTAAGCCTGTCCCCAGCATTGCGACCCACGTGGCGCCTTCGCGATCCTGAAAAACCTTCGAGATGTCGTTCGACATCAACCCGTCGCGGGCTTCAATGATCTCCCAACCGTTTTTGCTCCGCCGCGCGATCCCCTGGAGATTCGGCACAAGAAGACGTCCCTCGCGGTCCATCGACAAAGTCGGATACGTATTCGTCGACGGCGGAAGCGTCCCCGTTTGCTGGACAAACCGCTGTTCGCCGGCAGGGCGCACGTACAACTCGGTTTGGCTGCGCACCCACAAGTTGCCGTCGAGATCGCCCAGCATGGCGAACCACTTCATCATCGGCAGACCTTCTTCAGGGCCCACGACTCGGGCCTTTCCGCCCTCCACTCGGCAAAGCCGCTCGCCGCACCCGAACCAAACAGTATCTCTGCCGTCGACGAACACCATGTTCGCCTCCGGCCCCAGCGGTCCTACCGGATGCGCGACGATGGACAGATGTAGACCACCCTTGCCGTCCGGTGTTCCAACACGCAGACCGTTCTCCGTCGCGAAGTACAGAGCACCGCTTCGGTCCGACGCAATACCGGACCGCCCGAGAATGCCTGCCGCTGCCGGCAGCGGCACTGCCACGAAGTCCCCGCTCCCGGACCGCTTCGCTAAACCAACCCGGGTGCCCACCCACAGTGTCCCATCGGCCGATTCATACAGCGATTCGATTCGCGCGGAGGGCAGCCCCCGGTGCCGGTCAAACTCTAAAAATTGATCTCCGTCGTAACGATACAAGCCGTTCTGCGTCCCCACCCAGAGAAAGCCGGAACGGTCTTGTGTCACAGTCTGGGCGGCCAGATTGTGGAGCCCCTGCTCGTCGCCGTACAACTTAAAGTTGTATCGTTGGCCGAACGCGTTTCCCGGCGTCATAACGACGATAATGCCTGTGATCAGGGACGTTGCGAAGATTGTGCGAACCGTTGGACGAGATCTCACCTAAGAGTGATTCGGCTGGCTCAGCGTTTTTCATTAGACTTAAGGTTCAGGTTTTTCTGGAACCACGGGAGACAAATTGAAGAAAACACGAGTGGTCGTCGCCGGCGCCGGAGCCTTCGGTAAGAATCATCTGCGAGTTCTCAGCGAGATTCCGATGGCGCACATTGCAGGAGTCCTCGATCGCGATCCGGCTGTAGCCCAGCAGTTTGCCGCTACCTACAACTGCCCCGTGCTCACGAACGCCGCCGAAGCTGCTGCCGTCGCCGACGCCGCCATCGTTGCGACACCCACAGTCAGCCACGCCGACCTCGGCTGCCAATTCCTCGAAGCCGGTCTCGATGTCCTGGTCGAGAAACCGATTGCCGACTTTGCCGCCAACGCCCGCCGCCTGGTCGAAACCGCCGCCCGCAAAAGCCGTCTCCTCCAAGTCGGGCACCTCGAACGCTTCAATCCCGCCGTCCAGGCGATCGAAAAGATCGTCAACAAGCCGCTCTTCTTTGAAATTCACAGGCTCAGCGAATTCAGTCCGCGGAGCCTCGACGTCGACGTCGTGCTCGACCTGATGATCCATGACATCGACATCGTCCTCGCCCTTACCGGCACAATGCCTGAAGAGGTCCGCGCCGCTGGAATTTGCATCCTCTCTTCCAAAGTCGATCTCGCCAACGTGCGCCTCGCCTTCCCCGGAGGCTGTATCGCGAACCTCACCGCGAGCCGCGTCTCGACGGAGCGAGTCCGCAAGCTCCGCCTGTTCCAGCCTCATCAATACATCTCGGTCGATTACGCCAAGCGCGAAGCGATGTCTATCTCAGTCGGCGGAGGCCGATTCGGCATGGAGCAACTCAAGGTCGAACCCGCCGAACCCCTGCGCCTTGAACTTGAATCATTCCTCGATTGCGTCGAGCACCGAACGACGCCGAAGGTGGCAGGCGAAGACGCGTTGCGCGCTCTGGAGGTCGCCGAGAGCATTCTTGCCTGTATCGAGGAACACGCGGCCATCGTCGCCGAATCCCTGGCAAAGCCGTAGGGGGCAACCGAATGCCCACCGCGAACGTCGTTGCGTAGACGGCGTGCCCTTCGGCCCCTCGTTTGTGCGAACTTGGAGATTCGCCCTTCCGTGCCAGTCCAAGCTCCTCCAATCCGCGACGAAGACCTCCACCTGCTGCTGCTCGAACAGCACCGCACGGAGTCTTCACCCGCGATCGCCGCTGTGGGCTCACTGCTCGCCCACCTTCTGTTTGTCCCGGGTCTTGTCTGGCTGATTTATTTTGCCCCGCAGCCTCCCCGCCAGATCGCGAAAGCTCCCCTCGTCGACGCGCGCAAAGCCATCCGCCTCATTGCTCCGGTAATTCCGAAAGAGAAGATCGCGCTGCCGACCCAAACCGCACCGAATCGCGCGAAGCCCGCTCTCGAAGTCAACGCCGAAGGCCTGCAGGCGCGCGCCGAGCCGAAGCCGTTTCAGCCGCCGTCGACGCCTCGTCCCGTCGCACCGCCTCCCGGGCCGATCGTCCCGCTCGAACCGCCCAGGATCGAGGCGCCAAAGGTTACAGCCCTCGCCCCCACGCTGGGTACACCGAACGTGCCCCCTCCGCCCGTAGCTCAGGCGCCGGTGGCGCCAGCCAACACCGTGACCAAGGCAAACGAAAAGCCGAAGATGGCCTTCGAAACGCCCGGAGCTCAGTTCGCCAGCCCTCAGAGCAACCAGCAGCCGAAACTCGCCCTGCCCAAGCAGTCTTTGGACGATGCCATCCGCAAGTCCGCCAAACCAGGCGGCGGCGGACTCACGGTTGGCGACGACGCGGGCGAGAACTCGAACCCCTTCTCGCCTCCCTCGCAACGCGGCACCGCATCCAGTCTCGAACTGCTCAGCGATCCCCAAGGCGTCGACTTCAAGCCGTATCTTACGCAGATTCTCGCCACGGTGCGACGCAACTGGCTCGCTGTTATTCCGGAGAGCGCGCGCCTAGAAGGCCGCCGCGGCCGCGTGCTCATCCAGTTCATCGTCGACCGCAGCGGCCGCGTTCCGAAACTGGTGATCGCCACGCCCTCCGGCGCGGAAGCGCTGGATCGCGCCGCAGTCACTGGCATCAGCGCCTCGCATCCTTTTCCGCCCCTGCCCACCGGATTCAAGGGCGACCAGGTGAAGCTGCAGTTCGCGTTCACTTACAACATGAATCGCTAGACGCCGTTCGTGTGTTCGACTGGCTTGGCGGGCACCGCGCGGAACCCAATGTTCTCCCAAAGACGTAGTATAATTATTCATAGCTGTGCATATTTACTCATCGCCGATCCGAGTCGGCATCGTCGGATTCCGAGGCTATAGCGGCGAGGAGCTCGTCCGCCTCCTTGCCCGGCACCCTCACGCCGAAGCCGTCCTCCTCGAACACCGCGCCGACGCATCGGACCGCCCAGGGCCCATCGACTCCAAGGCCGCGCCACGCGTCGCCTTCTCTTCAGGAGCGGTAAAGGCCGAGAACCTTGCCGCCGTCTTCCTCGCCACGCCACCGGAAGTCTCGATGGAGGCCGCCGGGCCCCTGCTCGACGCCGGCGTCAAGGTAATCGATATCAGCGGCGCCTTCCGCTTCCCCGACGCGGCCACCTACAAACTCTGGTACAAAGAGGAGCACACGGCCGCCAGCCTGATCCCCGAAGCGGTCTACGGTCTCCCGGAGTTCTATCGCGAGCGCATCCGCGGCGCGCGTCTTATATCCAACCCCGGCTGCTACCCAACTGCCGCCAACCTGGCCATCCGGCCGCTCGTAGACGCCGGAGCCATCGATCGCACCGCTGGGATAGTTTGCGACGCCAAGAGCGGCGTCAGCGGAGCGGGCCGCAAGCCCAGCCTCAAGACCAGCTTCTGCGAAGTTACTGAGAACTTCTCGGCGTACTCGATTCTCAACCACCGTCACGTCCCTGAAGTCCTCATGAATTCAGATCTCGAAGAGGCGGAATTCAGCTTCACCGCGCAGTTGCTGCCGCTCGACCGCGGCATCCTCGAAACGATCTACTTCCGGACATCCGGAATTTCGTCGGCCGCCCAGTTGCTCGATATCTACAGCCAGAGATACAAGAACGAGCCGTTCGTCCGCCTCTACAAGCCCGGCGAAGTCCCGGATCTCCGCGCCGTCCAACGCACCAACTTCTGTGACATCGGTGTCACGTTCGATCCCGCAACACGCCGCGCTGTGGTCGTCGCCGCGATTGACAACCTGACCAAAGGCGCTGCAGGCCAAGCCATCCAGAACATGAACCTCGCGTTCGGCTTCGATGAAACGGCAGGATTGCTGTGAAGATCCTCATCAAACTCGGCGGAACGCTGCTTGACGATCCCGCCTCGCGCGACCGCCTTGCTGCCGAAATTACGGCTGCGTCTCAGGACCACCAGGTGGTTGTGGTGCATGGCGGCGGCAAACAAATGACGCGCTATCTCGCCGCACGCGGGGTCGAAAGCAAGTTTGTCGGAGGCTTGCGCGTCTCTACGCCCGAAGTGATCGACGCGGTGGTCAAGATCTTCGCGGGTACAGTGAACAAAGCTCTGGTCGGCGCATTCGTCCGAAACGGCGCGCCCGCCGTCGGACTGTGCGGCCTCGACGCAGGTCTCCTCGATTGCGAACTCTGGAGCGAAGAACTCGGCGCAGTCGGCCGCCCTATCCACTCAAACGCCGCTTTGCTTGACCTGCTGGCCGCCAATCGTTTTCTCCCCGTCGTCGCCTGTGTCGGCGGCGACGCGCAGGGTCGGATCTTCAACGTCAACGCCGACCAAATGGCATCCGCGCTCGCCGTCGCGTTCTCCGCGGATCGACTGCTGTTTCTAACGGACGTCGAAGGCGTCCGCGGTGCCGGAGAGCAAACGCTCCACGAACTTACCAAGACCCAGGCGCTCGAACTCATCGAAACCGGCATCGCCGTCGGAGGAATGCAAGCCAAACTGGAGGCGGCGCTAGCCGCCCTCAAACCCGGACGCAGCATCCATATCGCAGCCGGCGCGACCGCCGGAATTGTTTCGCGACTCTTAGGCGGCGAGAGAATCGGCACGCACGTGTTTGCATAAAGGGGTAGAAATGAAAGATATTGTTATCCGAAAAGCCCTGCTCGCCGACATCGGACCCCTGCTCCGCCTGATCAACGAGTATGCGGCCA
Source organism: Acidobacteriaceae bacterium (assembly GCA_043788745.1). GTDB lineage: Bacteria > Acidobacteriota > Terriglobia > Bryobacterales > Bryobacteraceae > JBBQWZ01. Next base: position 56,063 of record JAYVTO010000123.1, on the reverse strand, counting down.
AAGGCATCATGCTCCCGCGGACCGAGTTCGAAATGGCCGAAAATATCCGCGATTTTTCCGTCGCTATGCAAGGCGAACATCTCCTAGGGTGCGGAGCATTACACTTCTACACGCCAACCTCCGCCGAAGTCCGCTCGCTCGCTGTCGATCCTACGCAAAAATCCAACGGCCTGGGCCGCCGCATCGTGGAATCGTTAATCGACGAGTCCAATCAGCACGGCCTTCACTCCTTATTCGCCTTTACCTATGTCCAGGGATTCTTTGAAAAACTCCGCTTCCGTGTCGTTGATCGCGGAGAATTGCCCCTAAAAGCTTGGAGAGACTGCTTGCGCTGCCCAAAGTTTCAAGCGTGTGATGAGATTGCTATGTTGTTGCATTTAAGACCAGAGAGACCAGAGTACGAATCCGCTCCAGCCGCCATCGTCACCCAAGCATTTGAACCTGTAAGGTTTCCTGTCTTACGATAATTTGCTTCCAAGGTTTGCAGGGTTTACACGCACCGAAACAACTTATCGCAAAACAAGTAAATTTCCCTGAGAGTTTTCTGGGCCCTCCCGCACTATAGAACAAGCGCGCGTCTCAACGCCGCCAAATTTTGTTCCATGCGGGAGACCCGATGAAAGCCCAAACCGTTGATGTGCGGGAGTCGACAGGACGGATCCTGAGTTGTACGATCTTTCGGCCGGGCGGCAAAAAGCTGCTTGGCAAAGGGCATATACTCAGCGATGAGGACGTTCGCCTTCTCTCCACCGAAGGAATGAACCAGGTTTGGGTCGCCCAACTCGAGGACGGTGAAGCTTCGGAAGACGAAGCCGTCCGACAGGTTTCCGCCGAAATGGGCTGCGGCTGTATGGAGATCCGTCTGGCCAGCGGCGGCCGAGCGAACCTGGTCGCTACCGAAGATTGCTGCGTCCTTGTCGACGACGAACTCCTCCGCCAGATTAATTGCGCCTCGAGCGTCGTGATTGCCACCAGCCTGAATTTCAGCTACGCGGCTGCTGGACAGCGCGTCGCAACTGTGAAAAGCTCACCCTTCGCGGTCGCGCAGTCGCAGCTCGACGCCATCGTCTCGATTTTGAAAGAGCGCGGCCCGATTCTGCAGGCACGGCCGATTCGCAAGCCCACGATTAGCGTCCTCTACTCCGACCCTGGCTCCGGTGATCGCGCCCGCCAGTTGTTCGAGCCCATCATGACCCAGCGCCTCGAGCGCCTGGGAGCGGCAGCCAACTTTGTACTCATCACGAGTGAGGACGAGGCGGCAGTCGCCCGATCCATGCAGCATTTACTAAAAGCCAAGCCAACGGTGGTCATTGTCGCATCCACCACGGCACCCGCCGGCCCCGAAGATACAATCGGCCGTGCCATGGTGCGCATCGGGTGCCAGTTGGAGCGCTTCCTCGCGCCCGTCGAACCGGGCAATCTCTTCCTGCTCGGCTATCACGACGGTGTGCCGGTACTTTCGGCGCCGGGTTGCTATCGTTCCGCCAAACAGAATGTCGTCGATCTCGTCCTGCCGCCGATGTTGGCCCGGTATCGGGTTTCGGGCTGGGAAGTAGGCTGCCTTGGACACGGCGGTCTCCTCAGTTAACGGAAGTTTGGTTCGTAGTCATTCAAATCCCAACGGTCGACACCTCCGAAACCGGCCGAAGGGTGCTCCGACGGCCGGATGCTTCGCGCATCCGGCCTCTTTTCGTTTTCTCCAATGAAAACGCACTTCTCCTGCGTTTTTGCTACTCTCAAAACGAAGGCTAACCGGGCGTACGCCCCAGCATGAAGATCTCCTCCGTCCAACCATTTCTGCTTTCCTACCCCTTGCCGCACCCGTTGAAGCTGCGCTATTTCGGCGGAGAGCGAACGATCAACAAACGCGACGCCATGCTGATCCGCGTGCAGACGACGGACGGCTTCACTGGTTACGCGCCCGGCCAGGCAAGCGAACGCGCCAAGAAATCGATTGACCACATCATTGCGCCTTTCCTCACGGGAAGGACGCTATCTGATCCCGATGCCCTGCGAATCCAGTTTCAACAAGGCGCAGGCACCGACGCGGAAACCAACAAAGTATACGGCTCGGTCGAAGTCGCGCTGTACGACCTGATGGGCAAGGCGCGCGGCGTTCCCGTGTCTGAGTTGCTCGGCGGACGGGTCCGCGATCACATCCGGCTGTACGGCTCCGCCGGAATGTATCAATCGCCCGAGGCCCACGCCGCCGAGGCCGCCGGAGTCCGCGCGCTAGGGTTCAGCGCTTACAAAATGCGCCCAGGCATGGGGCCCGATCAGGATATCGAAACCGTTCGAAAGATGCGCGAGGCCTGTGGGCCGGATTTCGACCTCATGATCGATGCGCATACCTGGTGGCGGATGGGCGACAAGAGCTACACGCCGGAAACCGTGGCCCGCCTTGCCGAGCAGCTCGTCGATTTCCGGATCGCGTGGCTCGAAGAACCTCTTCCGCCCGACGACCATGCTGCCTACGCGAAACTGCGCGAACTCGACCTCATCCCTATCGCGAGCGGCGAACATGAACCGAGTGAACTACGCTTCCTCGACCTTATTGAATCGAACTGCGTCGATTGTGTTCAGATGGACGTCGTTTGCCAGGGCGGCTACGCCTCTGCCCGCCGGCTGTTCCCCGACATCGCGCGCGCCGGGCTTCATTTCGCCTTTCACAGTTGGGGCACCGCGCTCGAACTGGTCGCAGCCGCGCAACTGGGCGTCTGCTGGCCGGAATCTGTTGTTCGCTGGCTCGAATATCCTTGTTACACCCACGACGGAGGAGCCGGCATGTATCCCTTTCCGCTGGCCTCCGAAATCCTCAAAGAACCTCTCGCGATCCATCGCGGTGAACTCACGCTCTCTCGTGCGCCCGGCCTCGGCGTCGATATTGACGAAAGCGTGATCTGGCGCTACCCGTGGATCCCCGGACCGTGGTCCACCTTCCGCCTCGATTCTCCTGCCGAAACCTGGGCTGTCAGCGGAGACCATAGCGAGAAGTGGTCGTGATTCCCGAAGCCGCCTCGGCGCTTGCCGCCGCGGCGGCTTTCTCGGCCTGGGCTGTCCGCGGACGCGCCTCATCTGTCTTCGCGCCTTCGGCGTGGCGGGGGTCAGCAAGCGAACCGGTGATCGCGCTTACCTTCGACGACGGCCCCAGCGAATCCACTCCAGGGCTGCTCGATCTGCTCGCTACCCACAACGTGCACGCGACTTTCTTCCAATGCGGCGCGAACGTGCAACGCCTACCGGCAATCGCGCGTGCCGTGGCGGACGGCGGCCACGAGATCGGCAATCACACGCACACGCATCCACGCCTGCACTTCATGCGCGCCCCGGCAATTCTTGAAGAGGTCGCGCGTGCTCAGGCGGCGATCCGCGAAGCAACCGGCTGCACACCGCGACTGTTTCGCGCGCCGTACGGCGTCCGCTGGTTTGGCCTGCGCGCCGCGCAAGCTCATTTCGGCCTGCTGGGGGTGATGTGGACGACCATCGCGCAAGACTGGCGTCTGCCTGCCGATGCCGTCGCGACTCGACTGCTGAAAGGCGCGGCCAGCGGTGCGATCTTTTGCCTTCACGACGGTCGCGCGACGCAGGCGGCCCCGAACATCGAGTCTACCATTGAGTCCCTACGATCCGCGATACCCTTGTTACTAGATCGAGGATTTCGTTTCGTCACCGTTTCCGAATTGCTATGTCTGAATCCGCAACCCCAAACGCCGCAGCCGAATCCGTAGCGGAGCGCGTTTTCCGCGTCATCGCGAACGCCCAAAAGATTCCACTCGAATCGATCACGGTCGACAGCACATTTGAAGAATTGAAGATCGATTCGCTCGACGGGATCAATCTTCTGTTCGGACTCGAAGGCGAATTCGACATCAATATTCCGGACGATGCAGCCAGGGAATTGCGGACCGTCCGTGCCGCTGTCGAAGGCGTCGAGAAGCTCCTGGCCGAAAAGGGCGACTAATGCGCCGAGCAGCCTTTGTAGGAGTTGGGTTTGGTACGCGCGACCTGAAGGCCGCGCCACGGCTATGACTCGCCGCGTCGCGATCACGGGCCTCGGAGTGATTTCCGCGCTGGGACCAACGGCGGTCGAGTTCTGGAACGCGCTTGTCAACGGCCGGTCTGGAATCGCTCCGCTCGATTGCGTTCCCGCCGGCACTACGCGATTTCCCAATGGCGCAGAGGTCCGCGGATTCCGCTTCGAGGATCACTTCTCCGAGAGAGACGCGAGCCTCCTCGATCGATTCGCGATGTTCGGCAATGTCGCCGCGCGCGAAGCGATACGCGACGCGGGAATCATTTTCACCGACGAACTCCGTGAGCGTACTGCGATCGCCACGGGATCTGCCATGGGTGGCCAAGCCAGCGAAGAGATTGGTTACCGCGATCTCTACGCGCACAACGCAACGCGCTTCCCGCCGTTTTCAATTCCGAAGTCGATGGCGAATGCCGCCGCCAGCCGTATCTCGCTTGAGTTTGGAATCACCGGACCGGTCTTCACACTAGCCACTGCGTGCTCGTCGTCGAACCACGCCATCGGCCAAGCCTTCTGGCTGGTACGCAACGGTGCCGCCGATCTCGCGATTGCCGGCGGCAGCGAAGCTCCGTTCACGCTCGGTTCGCTGCGTGCCTGGGAAGCGCTGCGTGTCGTGTCGACGGATACATGCCGGCCGTTTTCGAAGGATCGCAGGGGCCTGATCCTCGGCGAAGGCGCAGCCATGCTCGTCCTCGAACCGCTCGAACACGCCCTCGCCCGGGGAGCCACCATCTACGCCGAACTCGCCGGCTTCGGGATGACCGCCGACGCCCATCACATTACCCAGCCCTCCGCGAAAGGCGCAGCCCGCGCCATCGTCGCCGCACTCGCCGACGCCGATCTCGTCCCACAACAAGTCGGCTACGTGAACGCCCACGGCACCGGCACCGCCGCCAATGACACCACCGAATGCGATGCGCTCGGCCAGGTCTTCGGCCCCACGCTTCCGCTTGTCAGCTCCACGAAATCCATGCATGGCCACGCCCTCGGCGCCGCCGGAGCTCTCGAAGCCGCCGCTACCGCCCTCGCGCTCCATCACGCCATCCTGCCACCCACCGCCAACTTCACCGAACCCGATCCCGTCTGCCCCGTCGATTGCATCGCCAACACCGCCCGCACCATTCAGGTCGAGGCCGCCCTATCAAACTCTTTCGCGTTCGGCGGCCTCAATGCCGTCCTGGCCTTCAAACGGTTTCGGTAATGTGGCGGGGCATATTATAGTATCCTGTCCCTCAAGCGGAACTCCTATCTGGCTCAGCCTGCCGTGCCGAGATGGAACAGCCTGGATAGGCCCCACCGCTGCGCGGGGAGGAAGCATGATCGGAGCATTTTGTCTTTCGTTGGCGGCGTATGAATGGGTGAAGTGGCGGGCCAAATCGGCTTCGGGCTGGAAGGTCATCCTTTGGCTCGCCTCAGGCCTGGTGCTTCTCACGAGGGACATCATGAATGCCCCTCATGTTTGGCCATTCCTCCTGGCCGCCACCCTTTGCGCAGCCGCGGGTTACTGGACGGCGCGACGGGGAATATCGACGGGCCTCTGGAAAGTCGTCCTTGGCGTCGTCCTTGTCGTTACCCTCATCGACATCGCCGCCGAAGGCGGACCCCTGCCGTGGTGGAAAGCCTTGACGACCGTTGCGATCCAGCCATCTGGAAGATAATTCCCTGGAAACCATTAGAGGGGCGCAGAGAACGAGAGAATGCCCTGTCGTGCCAACTACCTCGCAGGAAGGTGGCACCCAATGCAACCCGTCTCCATCGGCGCCAGCGTTTTCGCCGCCGGCCACTTGTCCGCCCGCTTCGAATACGGCGAATTCGGATTCATCGCTTTCACTTTCAGAAACCAACCCTCCGCTTCCTCAGTGTTCCCCAAGTACGCATTGCCGAGCGCCAAGCCGCTCAACAACTCGCCGCGCGGATGCGCGCCAATTGTCATCAACTGATTTTTCTGAAGCTCCACCACACGTCGATAGTCGCTGAGCCCGCGCTCCACCAATGGCTCGCCGAATGCCGGCGGAATGAAGGCCGCTGACGTCAACAGCACCGCGCCGCGCGGAATCCGCACTCCAACACTATCCGGAGCTGACTCGACCGCTCGATCCATCTCTTCGATCCCCTGCTGGATAAGCGCCATGCCCTTCTGCGCGTCCGCCCCGCGCGACATCTGCCCACCCTGGTAATAAAGGCCTGAGCCGTGCCAAACCAAAGCTTCCGCGTGCTTCGGATTCTCCGCGAGCACCTTCTCACACGCCGCCATCCCGCGCGCCAACAACTCGCTATTGCCGAGAAATCCAGCAAAGAAGTCCTCCCGCACCTTGTGGTCGAACCGAACCTGTTCCTGCGCCGGCGCGCTCTTCAACGTGAAGACAAACGTCAGCGCAAACGCCACCGCGCCCGCAATGAGTACTTTTTTCCAGTTGGTCATAGTGAATCCCTCGTGTTCAAGTTACCTGCGGATTCCAAAATCATTACCGCGAAACCGGCGACTGGCAGAAATCTCCGGACGAACGCCGAAACCCGCCGAATCGTACCGGCATACGCTATCATCCAGCTTGTGTCCAGCGAGCTTTCCAGCCTGAATTCGATCGAAACCCAGAACGCCGCCGGAGTCCCCTACGACGCCACTTGGCGGCGCTGGATCCCCTCGGTCGCGATGATGCTGGTTTCCGTCATCAGCTACATCGATCGCAACGCACTGGCCGCGCTCGCCCCGACAATTCTCAAAGAAACCGGGATGAACGCCGAACAATACGGCTGGGTGGTCTCCGCATTCTCGTTCGCATACATGGCCGGAAACCCCGTGTGGGGCCGGGCACTCGACAAGTTTGGAACGCGCCGCGGCATGACGGCCGCCGTCTCACTGTGGACACTCGCATCGGTCCTGCATGCGCTCGCGAGCGGCTTTTTCAGCTTCGCGGCACTGCGCGCCTTCCTCGGCTTCGGCGAAGGCGCGACCTTCCCTGGCGGGCTCCGGGCCGCGACCGAATCGCTTCCGCCGTCGCAGCGCGCCCGCGGAATCGCGATCTCTTATAGCGGCGGATCGCTTGGCGCGATCATCACTCCGCTGATTGTCATCCCCATCGCCGCGCGCTTTGGCTGGCGCGGTGCATTCTGGTGCACGGGCTTCGTCGGGGCGCTTTGGATCATATGGTGGTGGTTCTTCGGCAGCCCGAAATCCGAACGCCTGCCTTCCGCAGCAGCGGTTTCTTTGACGCAGACCGCCGGCGACCGCGCGCCCCGCATCGCCGACCCCGAAACGTGGGCCTTCATTGCGATCTACGCGCTTGGCGCGATGCCGCTGGGCTTCGTTCTGTACAACACGTCGCTGTTCCTTTCGCAGTCGTGGCATCAATCGCAGGATCAGTTGAAGTATTTGTTACTTGTCCCGCCGATCGGGTGGGAACTCGGCTACTTTTTCTGGGGTTGGGCCGTTGACCGCATTATCCACGGCGGTCGCACGGAGCGCGGCTTCGAGCGCCTCTTCCCGTTTCTGGTGCTTTGCTCGTTGCCTCTGGCTCTTGTTCCGCACATCCAGTCGCTGCCGATCGTCATGGCCGAACTCTTTCTGGCGATGTTCACCACCTCGGGCTTCATCATCGGCGGTATCGCGTTCGCCCAGCGCATCTTCGCGGCGCGCCATGCCGGCTTAATCGCAGGCCTCGGCGCAGGATCGTGGTCCGCCACGGTTGCCTTGGTGATGCCGTATGCCGGACGCCTCTTCGATCAACATCGCTACAACGAGTCGTTCGCGCTGGCCGCGTCGCTGCCCGTGCTCGGATGCGTGGCCTGGTTTCTTTTGAAAAGGAGGAAAGCCTCCTAATGCGCTGGCTTCCCGTGGCCTCGATGATGCTGGTGATCGTCATCAGCTACATCGACCGCAATACGCTCGCGCTGCTGTCGCCGACGATTCTCAAAGAGACGGGGATGAACGCTGAACAGTTCGGCTTCGTCGTGTCGGCCTACTCGATCGCGTTCATGGTCGCGAATCCGGCGTGGGGTTGGCTGCTCGACCGCATCGGGCTTCGGCGCGGGATGACCATCGCCGTCGCGCTCTGGTCGCTGGCGTCGGTTGCGCACGCGTGGACGAATAGCTTTGCCGGATTCTGGTTCGCACGTGCCGCGCTCGGACTCGGCGAAGGCGCGGCCGCACCTGCAGGCCTGCGCGCCGTCACACACACGCTCGATTGCTCGCAACGTTCTCGCGGAATCGCGATGGCGTATTCCGGCGGCTCCGCCGGTGCGATCATTACGCCGATTCTGATGACGCCCATCGCCCTCGCCTACGGCTGGCGCGGCGCATTTTGGGCGACCGGCGTGATTGGACTCGCGTGGCTTTTGTTCTGGCTGCTGTTCACGCGCAAGGCAGCATGGGCCTCCGCGCAGAGTAGTGTGCAGTCCGTCACGGTTTCCGAGACGCCCACCGCGAATCCCTCGCTTACCGACCGCCGCGTTTGGGCTTTCCTGCTTTGCTATTCGCTCGGAGCCGTGCCACTCGGCTTCACGGTTTACTCCGCGGCCCTCTATCTTAGCCGCGCGCTGCATCTGTCGCAAAAAGAGATCGGAGCGTTTCTCTGGATTCCACCGCTCGGCTCTGAGCTTGGCATCTTCTTCTGGGGCTATTTGATGGACCGCCTGGCGCGCGGCCGCAACAAGCTCCGCGTGGTTTCTTGGCTGCTGCCCGCGGCTGCGTTGCTTAGTCTGCCGCTGGCTGCAGTCCCGATGCAGTCCTCGTACAAGGCGGCGCTGGCACAGTTCTTCTTTGCGATGTTTGTCGCTTCGGGATTCCAGTTGCTGCCCATCAGCTATGCGACGGAATTGTTCTCGCCGCAGAAATCCGGCTGGATCGGCGGCCTCTGCACGGGCGCATACGGCGCCGTGCTCGCGGTCGCGATGCCTTACTTCGGACGGCTCTTTGATGCGCGCAGTTTTCAGACCGCCTTCACGATTGCCGCTGTTCTGCCGATCGTTGGCTATGTGCTCTGGCTGTCCCTCACCGGCTCAAAACGCACCGCGTGATTCGCTACCGGATTGGCTCACCGCCGACCCACATTGGCGATGACGACGCGTTTGAGCTATCGATCTGCGTGGCGCGCAAACAGTAGGAGTCGCCGGGTTGGCCAGGGCCGCGTTCACTGCCTGAAGGTGAAGGCGGTGTCCATCGGAAGCCAGTTGCGTGCGGCGTTACTTCTCCCCGAAGGCCCACAGGGCCGTAGCGGAGCGGATGTAGATTCTTCCTTCGAGAAGCGCCGGGGTTCCGGAGATGCGGTCGGCGAGGTCGCTCCTCGCGAGGATCTTCATTTCGGGGCCGTCGGCAAAGACGGTGACGATTCCTTCCGAAGATGTAGTGAGGACCTTGCCGCCGGCCGCTACTGGGGACGCGTAGTAGGTTCCTGGGGAGTTGAGGCAACTGCGGTAGAGGAGTTTGCCGGCCTTCTGATCCACTGCTGTGCGAATGCCGCCGTTCGCAACCATGTACACTTGGCCGCGATAGACGAGGGGCGAGGGGACCTCGGGGATGCTGCGGCGTTCTTTCCAGACGATGGCTGTTTCCGTGAGTTCGCCGGTCCGTCGGGGCGAATGGCCATCAGGCCATTGTTCTCGGGTGCGGTGGAACGGATGAAGGCCTGATCGTATTCCTGTTCGTTGATCGCGCCGTCTTTGTTCCGATTCGCCTGAGGCGCTGGCCTCCGGTAGCATTGTCGTGTGAAGTCCGATCTGAAACTCGCGCAAGAGCAGCTTGCAAACGCGCGTTCGATGACTGCAAAACTGGAATGGGATTGTGAGGCGCTATCCAAGAGCCTCGATCCTTTGCGGCGAGTGGTCGATCCGGAGGAGTTGCGCCTACGACATATCTTCCTTCCTGCATCTATGTCCAGAGGCGGTGCAATAGAATTATGCCGCAGTGAGTTCGATTGATTCCGGACCGATGCACATCGGGGAGACCGAGCAGGAGCGCGGATGGTGGACTGCTCCTGAAGGTCGGGTACGAACGCTTAGCTGGACTGACGGAGGAGGGCTCCTAGGTGATGCAGATCGCGGGTTCATATCGTATAGCCCCCAGATCGGCTCCGTCGAATTCATCGCTCAACACTTCGATCACCGGTGCTGTGGGTATAGCGAAATATTCCTGTTCGAACACCCGGTTTGGGCAGGAGACACTGAATCGTTTGTCAAATGGGATGGGATTCGATTCCGGATCTACGATTCGGACTACGAGTGGCTCCGTAAGCGCTTGTGGGCACAGATGGATCGCCTTGGCGCGGTGGCATATGTGTCAAGCGGAGTTGCGCTCACGTTTGTCACGCGCAAAGCCGACCTTTTCTCAAGCGTGATCTGTATCCTGTCCGCGGACCAGGCGGACCGGCACAACAGTAACGTTGACGCAGATACTTGAGCCTTCGGGCTGGTTGAGAAGCACCACCACAATTAGTTATCGTTCACAAATGAACCCAATGAGTCCGTGCCGCGTCTGTTGGGCAGAAGGAAAGAAGGACCTCCATGAAGCTCCACAGATTTGCATCGACGGTGTTGGCGGTCGGAACGATGCTGCTGGCATCGGCGACGGTTGGATTTGCTCGGGACAACCGCGGCGGCGGAAACGCGTCGGGCGGATATTCTGGCGGCGGATCGCGCGGCTATAGCGCTGGACGCGCTTCGGGCGGGTATTCGGGCGGCGGACGCGTTTCCGCGGGCCAGAGCTATTCGGCTCCGCGAGGGTATGTGGGCGGGGGGCTGTCGCAGGGTTACGTCGCGGTCGCTCCGCGCGGGTACGTTGGCGTTGGTGTCGGGTACGTAGGCGGGGGCCGCGGGTACGTTAGTGGTCGTTTCTATTCTCGGGGCTATGCGGGTCCACGGTATTACGTGCGGCCTGGGTATCGCGGGTATTATGGAGTGGGCGGCGTCTTCCTGAGCTATAGCCTGCCTTCCGGGTACGCCTACTATCCGGGCTATGAGTATGACGGCGGGTACGCGTACGATCCGTCGTACTCTTACGACTCGGGGGCCTGGTATGGTCAGCAGTATCCGGCGCAGGGTTGCGGCGGGTATTACGACCAGCGCGGCAACTGGGTTCCGAATTCGGGTTGCGGAGACGATCCGCAGTATCAACAGGGCTACGATCCGAATCAGTCGCAGTATCCGCCTCCGACGCAGAACTATCCGAACGGCCAACGGTACCCGCAGCAGCAGCGCGGTTACGATCCAAATCAGCCGCAATATTCGCGGCCGCCTCAGAACTACAACCTGAATCAGCCCTAGTGGCGCGCTCGATCGGGTCGCGGTGAGATCCACTCACTTCGTTCGCGGTTCTTTGCTCGCGACTCCCGCGGCGCGGCTAACGAGCGCAGTGGAATGATTTTCTTGTGCGGCTCCGGATTGCGACGGTAGTCCCAGCCGCACTTTTTTGCCGCTTGGCTTGCACGGAATGCTCTTGCGATAGAATCGGTTCACGATGCGGACCTCTCTGCCCTTGCGACTCCTCTCGACGCTTTGTCTTTTCTGTTTTCTGGCGATTGCCCAGACGGCAAATTACGACGTCATTCTTCGCAACGGCATGATCATCGACGGAACCGGCGCGAAGGGCTATCGTGGCGACGTCGGAGTCCGCGGCGGATTCATCTACAAGATCGGCGACTTGCGCGGCGCGAAGGCGGCCGTAGATCTCGATGTGAAGGGGCTGATTGTCGCTCCAGGCTTCATCAATCTGCATAGCCACGCGACGCGCGAGGGCGTTCCGACGGCCGTCAACATGCTGACGCAAGGTGTGACGACGGAGATCATCAATGCCGACGGCGCAGGTGCCACGGCGATTGCGAAGCAGGTGACTGATTTCAGCGCCGCGGGCCTCGCAGTGAATATCGGGGCGTACGCGCCGTTCAATTCGATTTGGGCAACGGTGACGGGCAATAATGATCGTCGACCAACGGTCGACGACATCAATAAGATGCGCGAACTGTTGACCGAGAACTTGAAGCAAGGCGCGTGGGGCGTGGCTGCGGGGCTCGACTACAAGCCCGCGTATTTTGCGCGTACCGAAGAAGTGATTTCGGTGATGAAGGCGGCGTCGAACTGGCGCACGAATTTCCCGAACCACGACCGGCTGACGCCGGAGTCGAAGTACAGCAGCCTGGTCGCCATCGGCGAAACCATCGCGATTGGCGAAACAACGAACGTAATGCCCGTGATCACCCACATGAAAGTGCAAGGGCGCGAGCAAGGCAGCGCGGCGATGGCTGTTGCCCTGATGCGGGACGCGTCGGCGCGAGGCCACGAAACCGTCGCCGATATCTATCCCTATCTCGCCGGGCAGACGGGCTTGGGTGCGTTGTTTGTCCCGGCATGGGCGGTGGTCGGCGGGCGCGACGAAATGCTGAAACGGTTCCGCGATTCGGAGATGCGGACGCGGATCGCGCGCGAGATCGAGGAGGCGATCGCGGCTCGTGTGCTGAGTCCGGAGAACATCGACATCTTTGCGAAGAAACGGAAACTGTCCGATTTCATGACGGAGTACAACGCCGGTGCAGGAGAAACGCTGATGCGGATTCTCGAAAAAGAGCATCCCTCAGCGATCATGAAGTTCGGCGCGGAGGCCGATCTCGTCGCGTTGCTGCAGTATCCGGGAAGCTCCGTGTCGTGTGACTGCGGAGCGATCAAGGGAGACGCGGCGGCGCATCCGCGGTACTTCGGGACCTTTCCCCGGGTGCTGGGTCATTACGTACGCGAGACCAAGTCATTGACGCTCGAGGACGCAGTGCGCAAGATGTCTGGGCTGCCGACCAGCATCATTGGCATGGTGGATCGCGGATTCCTTGCGCCGGGCATGGCGGCGGATATCACGGTATTCGACCCTGCGACCGTTGCGGATCACGCAACGTATGAGCAGCCGGCGCTTGCATCGGACGGCATTCGGCACGTTCTGGTGAATGGGAAGATTGCGCTGCGCGACGGCAAAGCCACAGGGGTCGCTAACGGCAAGGTGATGACGCGCTTGGCGAACATGCCGAGCCGCCCGATGCGCGTGACCGGAGAGGCGTCCATTGCTGGAAAGACGCAGGACGTGGCCATCGATGTCAAGCGGGGCGCGGATGGCAAGTCGCGTGGCGGATTCCACTTTGTCGATGCGGCAACGGCGACTGAGGTTCGTGTGGCGGAGTTCGGTTTGTTGCAGACGTCCGCAAAATGGGCGAGCTTCACGGGCATTGCAAAGGTGGGCACGGAGAACAAGGCCGTGATGATTGTCGTCGACGGCGCGAACGCAACCAGCGCGAAGCCTACGGTGTGGGTCGAGGTCGAGGGCGGCCGTCGATTTGAAGTCACGGCGGGAGAAAGCGACTTCAAGATTGGAGCGAAGTAGCATGCGCTGGTTGCTTAGCGCGCTCGCTCCCTTCGCTTTGTTTGCGCAACCGTCGAAGCCACCCCTCGCGAAGCCGCAGATCCCGCAATGGTGTCGCGATCTGCCGCGACCCGAGTACAAGAGCCTGGAGCGCGTTGCGATTCGCGACCCGTGGTTTGAAGTGTACAAGGCCGCCCCCGGCGTGTTCGCGATCTACGAACCGCATCAGTCCGAAGAAACTATCAGTTATTTGATCCTGGGTGCGACGAAAGCGCTACTCTTTGATACAGGAATGGGCATTAGCGATATTCGCGCCGTGGTTGCGTCGCTGACGCAACTGCCTGTCGTCGTACTGAACTCGCACACGCATAACGATCACGTCGGCGGCAACTGGCAATTCGATTCCGTGTTCGGCATGGATATGGCGTTCACGCGCGAGAACGCCAAAGGTGGCCGCGAGAGCGTGCAGGGCGAGATCGCACCCGGTGAGATTTGCGGCGAACTGCCCAAGGGATTCGATCGCGCCCGGTACGCGACGCGCGGCTGGAAGATCGCGAAGGTCGTTCGAGATGGCGAGAAGATCGACCTCGGCGGTCGTGTGATCGAAGTGCTGTCAACGCCGGGTCACACTCCGGACGCGACGTGCCTGCTGGATCGCGCCGGCGGATTGCTCTTCACCGGTGACACGTACTATCCAGGAGAGATCTGGCTGTATCGCCCGGAAACGGATTTCGCCGCATACGCTCAGTCGATGCGGCGCTTAGTCGCGTTGTCGCCCTCGTTGAAGATGGTTCTAGGCGCGCACAACGTGCCGGTCGCGAAACCCGACGCGTTGACGCAAACCAAGGCTGCCTTCGAAGCAGTGCGCCAGGGCAAAGTCTCGGCAAAGCCAGGCACGGCCGGCAAGGTCACGTATCGAGTCGACGATATTCGCTTCCTGATGCGCGCGCCGAAGTAGCGCTACTTGGCCGACGCCGCCAGTTCGGGCCGCGTCTGCTTCAAAGTGGCTGCTGCGGGGCTGGTGTATGCAAGCACACCATCGTCCATCGACGCCCACTTCAAGCTGATCGCGTCCTTCAAGTAGTTCTGATACACGCGCCACGGAGCCTTCGCGCCTTGCTTCGGCCAGCTCGCAAGCGCACGATCCATATAGCCCGACGTGAAGTTCTCGACGAAGTTGCCCACCGCAGGCTCACCGTTGCGCCGCGGAGTGACTTGGCTCGCGCCTTTCGCATTCATGTGATTCAACAGGCGGCAGACGTAGTTGCAGATGAGGTCCGCCTTGAGCGTCCACGAGGCGTTGATGTATCCGAAGACAGACGCAAGGTTCGGCACATCGGACAAGAGGATGCCTTTGTAGGCGAGCGTATTCGCGAGATCGACACGGCGTCCGTCCACCGATAGATCGATTCCGCCGAACGCCTGCATTACAAGTCCTGTGGCGGTCACAATGAGGTCGGCTTCTAACTCCCCGCCGGACTTCAGTTTGATCCCGCGCGGCGTAAACGTTTCGATTTGATCCGTAACGACGCTCGCGCGCCCGGATTTGATGGCCTGGAACAGATCGGAATCGGGCACCAGGCAAATGCGCTGATCCCATGGATCGTAGCTGGGCGTGAAGTGCTTGTCGACGTCGTAGTCCGGCCCGAGCTCCTTACGGACGCCTTTCAATAGCAAGCCTTTCATGAACTTGGGGAAGCGCTGCGCCATCTGGTAAAGGCAGACCGTGTAGGCGACGTTCTTCCAGCGAATCAAACGGTACGCCAGCATCGACGGAAGAACCTTCCGAATGGAAATCGCCACGGGATCCTGCTCGGGCGCCGACACAATATACGTCGGCGAACGCTGCAGCATTGTGACGTGGCCGGCCGTTTTCGCAATCGAAGGAAGAAGCGTAACCGCGGTGGCTCCGCTGCCAATAATAACGACGCGCTTTCCGGTGTAATCGAGATCCTCGGGCCAATGTTGGGGATGAACGATGCGCCCGGCGAACTGATCGGAGCCCGGGAATTCGGGCGCGTATCCCGACGAATAGCGATAGTACCCGGCACAGGAAAACAGGAAGTTGCAGGAGATCTGAAGCGCCTCTTCGCGGCCTCCAGGCGATTTGCGAGTCACGTCTAGAGTCCAGGTAGCGGTCTCCGACGACCACTCCGCGCGCTGAATCTGGTGGCCGAAGCGAATGTGCGTGTCGATCCCTTCATCGCGAGCCGTGTCGGTCAGGTAGTCGCGAATGTCGCCACCGGGCGAGATCGCCTTTACATTGGTCCAGGGCCGGAACGAGAAGCCCATCGTGTGCATGTCGGAGTCGGACCGGATGCCGGGATAGCGAAACAGATCCCACGTGCCGCCGATGCGCTCGCGCTGTTCAAGGATGACGTACGTTTTCCCGGGGCAGAGTTGCTGCAGGTGATGGGCGGCGTCGATGCCGGAAAGGCCTGCTCCCGCAATCATGACGTCAAAGTGCTCGAGGGCCATGGCTCACTCCTGGTTCGCGATTCCGGCGACGGGCCTTGTTTCCATGTTCGGCGTTGCGATTTACTTCCTTTCCAGCATAACGCCGGCAGCGGAATGGCCGCGCAAAGCGCTCGGCATCCGCGAGAGAAGGAATGCCGCCGACCCTAAGCTGGCGTCCTTCGGAGGGACAGCCGCGTTCCTGATCTCGAGCGCACCCACACATCCGGATCTGCGCGCAACCCTGCGTGCAATGGTCGCGGAATGCGACACTGCGCTAAAGAACAATGACATTTCCGGCGTGCCTAGAAACTGACCGGCTCTTGAGGGAGGTTGTCTCATGTGGAAGTACTTCTCCGTCGCACTTCTTTGTGCGGCTCCCATCTATTCGCAGGCTATTGCGACACCGCTGGAAATCCGTCTGGCGCGGAAGGTCGAGATTCGCGTGCTTTCGACCATGCTTGCAAGCGACGGCATTGGGGAATGGGGCTTCGCCGCGGTCGTTGATGTCGACGGACAGCGCATCCTCTTCGACACCGGAGCGCGCCCCGATACGGTTTTGCAGAATGCTCGTGAGTTGAAGGTCGATCTCTCCACCGCCAAGCACGTTATCTTGAGCCACAACCACCAGGATCATACCGGCGGGTTGCTTACGCTTCGCGAAGATGTCATGAAGAAGAATCGCGCGGCGCTGTCGCTGGCACATGCCGGGAAGGGCATCGCGCTCGACCGTCGTAGCGGCTGGATTCCGAAACTCAAGAGTGCTTATGAGGCTACGGGGGCAGGGATCGAAGAACACGAGAAGTCCGTGGAGTTGATGCCCGGAGTCTGGCTCACGGGTCCGGTGCCCCGCGTTCACGACGAAAGAAATTGGAGTGAGAACAGCGGGATTCGCATGCCCTCCGGCGTCGTAGAAGACAATATTCCCGAAGACATGTCGCTGGTCATCGTTACCGCGAATGGCCTGATCGTGCTGTCCGGCTGCGGCCACGCCGGCGTAGTGAACACGCTCGAGCACATCCGCAAGACCATCAGCCCTGCGCCAATTCACGCGCTGATCGGCGGCTTCCATCTATTCCAGGCTGACGACGCGAAGCTGACGTGGACAGCACAGAAGTTGCGCGAGTTCGGAGTGCAGCACTTGCTCGCCGCGCATTGCACGGGTATCGAAGCGACGTACAGGCTTCGGCAACTGCTGGGTCTTAAGCGCGAGACCGCCGCAGTGGCAGCCGTCGGCGCGCGGTTCCAGTTGGGCTCACCCATGGACCCCGGGCCGATCGCCCGCTAGCCAAAGTCCGCGAATCTTCAGGAAATGTTAGCGCCCAAGAAATTTCGCTATGCCACAATAAAGCTCTATATGCGCCGCACGCTCTTGCTCCTGATCGCGTTCACTTTGCTGTTTACCGCCGCCGCTGCCACTGGAGGATCCAGTTGGCCGCATTGGCGCGGACCGAACGATGACGGCATGGCGGTCGGCGACGCGCCGCTCAAGTGGTCGGACACCGAGCATGTCGCGTGGAAGACAAACATCCCGGGCCGCGGGTTCTCTTCGCCTGTCATTTGGGAAGAAAAGATCTTCTTGACCACAGCCTTACCCACTGGAACACCGGCCGCGCCCGTGTCACAAGAGACTACTTCGGCCCGCGCTGCACCCCGTTCCGCGCCACCCTCTGAGCATAAGTTGATGGTGATGGCGCTCGACCGCAAGTCCGGGAAGATCCTTTGGGAGAAACTCGCGAAGACCGCGACGCCGCACGAAGGCTACCATCCGATGTACGGTAGTTTCGCGTCAAATTCGCCCGTGACCGACGGAAAACACGTGATTGCGTTTTTCGGTTCGCGCGGCGTCTATTGCTACACGCTCGACGGCAAGCTGGTTTGGGAAAAAGATTTCGGCGTGCAACTGAAGATGCGTCTCTCGTTCGGCGAAGGTTCGTGGCCCACACTCGATGGCAACAAGCTGATCCTGTTGTTTGACCAGGAAGGTGGCGATTCATTCCTTCTGACGCTCGACAAGAATACCGGTAAGGAACTCTGGCGCGTGGCGCGACCAAACGATTCAAATTGGTCCGGGCCGTACGTCACCACCGTGAATGGCAAGAAGCAAGTGGTCGTATCGGCAACAAAGAAAGTGATCGCCTACGATCTCGAAACCGGCAAGAGTATTTGGGAGGTCGGCGGACTCGGCATCAACACCATCCCGGCACCCGTCGCGGCCGATGGCCTTATCTTCGTCATGAGTGGCTTTCGTAATCAGAAGCTGCTTGCTGTGAAGTTAGGGCGCGATGGAGATCTCACCGGCACGGACGCAATCGTCTGGACCGCGGACCGCGGCCTCTCCTATACGCCATCGCCGGTGCTGCACGATGGCAAACTCTACATTGTCACTGACAACGGCCAACTGTCGTGCTTCGATGCGAAGACCGGCAAAGCCTACTATCAGCAGCAACGCTTGCCGAAACCCTACAACTTCAAAGCATCTCTTGTGGGCGCGAACGGCAAGCTCTACCTCGCGGCAGAAGACGGCGACGTCATCGTCGTGAAGATGGGAGAAACGTTCGAGATCCTGGCAACGAATACGCTAAAGGATCAGACGTTCATTTCTACGCCCGCGATCGCGGGTGGCGAGATCTTCCTCCGCAGCCAGAACACGTTGTTCTGCATTCGCTAGTGGAATCGCGTTAGCAGGTTCCGGCCCTCGGCGGCCAATCTCGCGCTTCTCTCTCGTTGGTGTCCTGGCCGAACGTCAGAATATAGCCGTTGCAATCGCGGATGGCGAACTCGCGCATGCCGTAGGGCATTACTTGCAGTTCCCATTCGACATGCACCTTGTCCTTCAACTCGTCCCAAAGTTGCGTGACATTGTTCGGATTAAAGTACAAAACACCCGTCATCTTCGGCCGCGCTGGCATATCGTCCACCGCGTCCACCGAAAAGAACATCAAACCCGCTCCGCCCCATTGCAAGCTCACCCAATTTGGCTTGCCGTTGTCATCGGCCATCGTATTCACAACCGAGAACCCCAAAGTTTGCGTATAAAACGCGATCGTATCCTCAAGATTCCCCGCCTTCAGCATCGGCGTTACGTCGGTCAGCTCAACCTGCAAATCGGTCTCCTTCGCGCTTTCTAGCGATGTCCGTAATCCCGCTCACCCGCCTCGATCTTCACATCGAGGCGGTTTTCTTTCGGCGGCAGTGGGCACGTCGCGAACGGCGTATACGCGCATGGCGGATTCTCCGCCTGATTAAAGTCGAGCACAACCACGCCGTCCGTAGCAAAATCGGCGTATAGGAAGCGACCCGCGCCGTAGGTTCCACGGCCCGAGGTTTGGTCGCGAAAAATGAAGAATAATCGCTTCTCTTCGCGCACCGGATAGAGCCTCATCTGCTTTCCGCGCCAAGCGAATTCCGCGTAGCCTGGGGACTCTTGCTCATTATCCTGCCCGAGGATGTTCGGCACGCGGATCTTCCTGGGCTCCACGACGAACTTCGCAACGATCCGCGCCTGCGTCTCGATCGGGTACCACTGCAAGCCTTGGAACTCGCGCAGCAGCGCGCTCTGCGGATCGCGCATGCGTAGGCCGACTCTGTCGCCGCGCACGATGACGAACAGCTTCAATCGTCCAATCGGAACAATGTCCGCGTTCGGCTCCAATGCCAACGCCGCTCTCTTCGCACTCTCAAAGCGAACCGCGCCTTCACGCAGCGTGAACACACCCGCGTTCTTCGGGCCGTCCGGCAGAACGATGTCGGACGAAGCGTCCGTACCCGCGCGATTTGCACCCTCCTTCAACCAAAACAGGCCTGCGACGTGAAGCCAGCCAGTTTCGCTTTGCAAAGTCTTCGCGTGTTGCGCTCTCCATTGCTCAATCGCCTGAGAATACTCCGGCCCCGGCTGATCGGCCGCGTGGGCCGCAGCAAGAAATGCAACGCTTGCAAGGATCCGCATTGGCTCATGGTAACGCCGATTCCGAACGCCCGTGTCGGCATGCCGTACAGTTGTACTTGTGAAGCCGTTTTTGCACTTCGTGTCCGCTGTCGCCTTGGTGGCAGCGCCAGCGGCAGCCCAGGATCTCACCAACTTCTCCGTCGAGCGAGTGCACGCCGGCCTGCGCTACGGAGAGGGCCCGGCCTGGTCCGGCGAGGCCGTTCTCTTCAGCGATACCGTTACGAATCAACTATTCATGTGGAACGGCAAGGGTCCGGCGCAGCCCTCGGAACGTCCCGGCGGCTCGATCGGCAATGCCTTCGATCCTCAAGGCCGCCTCTATAGTTGTGAATTCCGCGAGCGCCGCGTTACCCGGCTCGACAGCAAGAAGGGGAAGGTGGACGTCCTCGCCGACAAGTTCGAGGGTAAGCGCTTCAACGCACCAAACGACCTCGTGGTGCGGAAGGACGGCCATGTTTGGTTCACCGATCCCGCGTTCGGCAGGCAGTCCGACACGCGCGAGCTCGATTTCTACGGTATCTTTCACATCACGCCCAAAGGCGACATCGAAGCCGTCGCACGCTGGAAGACGCGGCCCAACGGCATCACCCTCTCGCCAAACGGCCGCACGCTTTACGTCGCGAACTCCGACGAACGCGCTATTTACGCCTTCGACTTGGATCGCGGCGCCAACGCATCTAATCCCCGCGTGTTGATTTCGGGCATCGAAGGCATCCCGGACGGAATCCGTACAGATGAGAAAGGGAATCTCTACGTGGCCGGAAAACAACTTCTCATCTATACCCAGGAAGGCAAGCAGTTGGGGAAGATCGATTTGGCGGAGACGCCATCGAATCTCGCATTCGGAGATACCGATTTAAGTTCTTTGTACGTTACGGCGCGGACCTCGGTCTATCGCGTGCGGCTGGGTGTCAAGGGTGCGAGCTACTAACGCCGGAAAGGCGAGCGGGCCCCCCAAAGCCAGCAGCAGGCGATCGCGCCGTTACCCGGAGCGGCCGGTGCTGGGCGTCGGCGCGCTGATTCTGCGCCGCGATTCCATCCTGCTGGTCGAGCGCGGACGCTCTCCGCTAAAGGGGCAGTGGTCGCTCCCCGGCGGTGTGCTCGAAACCGGCGAGTCGCTTGAGGATGGGCTCTGCCGCGAAATTCGCGAAGAAACAGGTCTCCATGTGCGGCCTCTGTTTGTTCACGAAATCTTCGAACGCATCATGCGCGACAAAGACAGCCGCGCGGAGTACCACTACGTGCTTATCGACTACGTGTGTAAAGTGGTGAGTGGAAGCTTGCTCCCGGCCGACGACGTCAGCCGAGTGGCGTGGGTTCCAAGGCGGAAGCTGGCGGAGTATCCATTGACGGAAGGAACGCTCGAAGTGATTGAGCGGGCTTTTGACGATCGTGACGCCTAGCACCGCGCCCATTCCGAGGTTCACCTTGCACAACTTCAGCGCGGATATTCTCGAATTCGATGCCTTGCTCGAACTCGTAGGCCGATACGTCGGCAGTTCCGCCGGCCGCAGGCTGCTTGCGGACGTGGAGCCGCGCGCCGATTTCGAATCGCTTACGGAAGCGCATGCCACCTCGCGGGAAGCGATCGACTATCTGCGCAAGACGCGTGGCGAGCAACCCGCGTCTCGCGGTGCCGCGGTCCGCATCCGATTCTCCGATCTGCCGGATACGTCACGCGCCGTGGCGACGTTGCGAATTGAAGGCGCCGGCCTCGAGGCGATGCAGATTCGCGAGCTGTCGTCGCTGATCGATCGGGCAGGCGACGCCCGCGCCATCCTCATCGGCGCCGAAGAGAAGTTCCTGCGGCTCGCAGCCGTCGTTCGCGACTTCGCCGACCTCCGGCCACTCGCCAAGGAGCTAACCGGCAAGATCAATCCCGACGGCACCGTCGCCGATGACGCCAGCGTCGCGCTCGCGCGGCTTCGACGTGACATCGAGAAACAGCAGAAGCACATCCATTCTTCGCTCGGACGATTTCTCAAGGCGCACCGCGAAGACGGCCTCCTCCAGGAAGAATTCGTCACCATTCGCAACGAACGTTTCGTGGTCCCGGTGGTCGCCGGACAAAAGCGCAAGGTGGAGGGCGTTATCCATTCTGCGTCCGGCAGCGGCCACACGCTGTTCGTCGAACCCCTCGAAACCATCGACCTCAACAACGAACTCGTCCGGCTGAACGAAGAAGAGATGCGCGAGGTGCATCGCATTCTCCGTGAAATGACAGAGCGATTGCGCCAGCACGCGCCCGAGATCGCCGCCGCGGCGAAGGCGCTCGCCATCCTCGACCTGCTTTTCGCCAAAGCGGATTTCGCGATCGACTTCAACTGCTGCGTGCCGACGCTCTGCGCGGGTGAGCGCCGCGTGCTGCTTCGCGAAGCACGTCACCCGCTGCTCGAAGATATTCTGCGGCGCCAGAAGAAGTCCGTCGTTCCTGTGACGCTCGAACTCGACGGCGGACATCGAACGCTGCTGATCAGCGGACCGAACACGGGTGGCAAGACCGTCTCGATGAAGACCATCGGCCTGCTGTCCCTGATGGCGCACGCCGGCCTGCCGGTTCCGGCCGAGTCCGCGGAGTTCCCGATTTTTGATCGCGTGCTGGCCGACGTTGGCGATCATCAATCGCTGGAGCAAAGCCTGTCTTCGTTTTCCGCGCACATCACGCGCGTCGGTGAGATTCTCGAAGAGGCGACTGCGGACTCGCTCGTTCTCCTCGACGAACTCGGCCGCGCGACCGATCCCGACGAAGGTGGCGCGCTCGGCGTCGCGGTCCTCGAAGCATTCCGGCAGAGCGGCGCGTTTACGCTCGCATCCACTCATCTGCGCGCGATGAAGGTGTGGGGCGCAACAACGCCCGGAGTTGTGAACGCCTCGATGGGATTCAACGAAGAGACGCTCCAGCCGACCTACCAACTGCGCACGGGGGCGCCGGGCAAGTCCGCGGGCTTGGATATCGCCAGCAGGCTCGGCCTCCCGCCCGCTCTGATCGAGAACGCGCGTGCGAATCTCACTGGTACAGAGCGGGAGATGCAACGGTTTCTCTCTCAGCTCCACCAGCAACTCGAAGCGGCCGCGCAAACGGAGCGAGACCTGCAAGCAAAACTTCAATCCGTCGCCGCGCGCGAAGCAACCCTCGAAAAAGAATGGGAGCGCAAATACACAGCGAAGATCCGCGAAGTCGAGCAGCGAAGTGATCAGCTCGCCAAGGATTTCGACAACAAGGCGCGCGAAGCCATCGAGCAGATCACACAGAACTTAGAGCAACGCAAGGCCTCTGAGCACGCTCTGCGCAAGGTCGCAAAGACACGGCGCGAATTTCAAGAGTCTGTTGCCAGCGAGATCGGCGTGCAGTTACGGCCTGCGTCCGGCGGCCCCGCTGCCATCGCACTCGCCGAAGGCGTTCGCGTGAGGCTGAAAGGGGTTCGGCAACTGGCTCGCGTGCGCAGAGTCCACAATAACGGCTCGATCGAGGTCGAGGCCGGCTTCTTGAAGATGAAGGTGACGCGCGACGACATCGAGGAAGTTTTCGCTGACGATGGCGGCACGAAGTTACCCAAAGGCGTCACGTTTACTGCGGCTCCTGGTCCGGCATGGGATGGTGGCTATCGCGAGATCAACGTCATCGGCAAGCGCGCGGAGGAAGCGATCAACGAAGTGGACCGCTTTGTCGACAACGCCGCGATGGCGGAAGTACAGCGAATCCGCATCGTCCACGGACACGGCATGGGCGTTCTGAAACGCGCTGTCGCCGATCTCTTGAAGAAGAGCCCGCACGTCGAGAAATTCTACGAAGCGACACAGGGAGAAGGCGGCGCCGGCGCAACCATCGTCGAACTGCGGGACCGTTAGATGCTTTCGAGTTCCGGAACGAGCGCGGCGAGCGCGGCCTCAAGATTGAGCAGTGTGCTCTGTGCTGTCGTCAGGTCGCCGGAGCGGCCGATTTTTTCGAGAGCGAACGCAGCAGCAACTGTGGTCGCTGCGCCGAAGTTCGCTACGGCTCCCTTCAGAGTGTGGGCTCCACGTTCCAGTGCGTTGGCGTTCTGTTCCGTGATTGCTTGCCGGATCTCGGCTATATTGTTCGGGTAGTCGCCAAGAAACAGCTGCGCCACTTCGCGCAATAGCTCGAGGTCTCCTCCCACGCGACCGAGAGCGGCTTCAAGATCGATCTCTATCTGCCCATGGCCGCGTGGCGAGGCCTGCGCAGCAGCCGCTTGGACAACCCGCTCCAATTCTCCGCGTACAATCGGCTTGCTCAGGAACCCGTTCATCCCGCTCTCCTCGCATCTCGTTCGCGACTCCGCCGACGTATCGGCCGTGATCGCGGCCAGATAAACCGCGGCCACTCGTCCCAGCCTCTTCTCCATCTCCCGGATGGCGACAGCCGCCGCGATGCCATCCATTTCCGGCATCTGGACGTCCATCAACAAGAGGTCGAAGTGCTCATTCTCTGCTCGCTCGATGGCCTGCCGGCCGGACGCCACTGCGCTCACCGAGTGCCCATCTCGCTCCAGCAGCCCGGTCAGGAGCGTGCGGTTCGCAAGGTTGTCCTCAGCGACAAGAACCCGGAATGGTCGCTTTGCGCCGTCGTCCGTTTGCCTCCGTTCTGGCACGCCCAACAATGCTTCAAATGAAAACTCGCTTCCGACGCCAACCTCGCTCACGCACTCCAGCCGCCCGCCCATCAATTGCACTAACTGCGATGAGATCGACAATCCCAAGCCAGTCCCACCGTACTGCCGCGTCGTCGACCCATCCGCCTGGGTGAAGGCGTCAAAGATCACAGTTTGCTTATCGGCTGGAATTCCGATTCCCGTATCAATCACCGCGAATCGTATCTGGACCGCGCCGGGACGCTGCATCCCAATCTTGTCCACGCGCAGCCGCACCCATCCCCGCTCAGTGAACTTAATCGCGTTTCCAAGAAGATTCAGCAAGACCTGCCGGAGCCGCAGCGCATCCCCAATCACCTCTGGCGGTACGCCTTCTCCAATCTCGAGAGCCACCTCCACCTGCGCTCCGTTGGTTCGCGTCTGGCTTGTCCGCATCACGCCGTCAAGCATGCTCTGCAACGCGAATGGCACTGGATCCAGCCGCATCATTCCCGCATCCGTCTTTGAGAAATCCAGCAGGTCGTTTAGCATGCTCAGCAGGTTGACCGCCGACTCCCGAACCGTCTCAAGATACGCATGCTGTGCTGCGTCGAGCGGCGACTCCAGGACCAGCGACGTCAAACCGAGGATCGCGTTCATTGGCGTACGCAGTTCATGACTGATGTTCGCCAGAAACTGTGACTTCGCCGCGCTCGCTGCTTCCGCCACGGCGCGTGCCGCCGCAATTTCAACAGCTTGTCGCTTCGACGGAGTGATGTCTCGCGCAATCGATAGAATCAATCTGCTCCGGCCGGGCAGCTCAATCGGCGAAATCAGCAGATCCAACCACACCTCGGCGCCGTCCGGCTTCCGCACAGCCTGTTCGCCCCGATAGGACCGGGGATCTGTCTGCATCCAAGCGTCCCAGTTCGCGCGCATCGCTTCGCCGGTCGCTCCGCCATACATTTCCCAAAACGGACGCCCAATCAACTCATCCTGCCGCCGCCCCACCATCCGCGCGTACGCCTCATTGACCACCACGGTCAGGCCTTCTCCATCGAGGATCCTCATCCCGTCGTTCGATCGCTCCCACAGCAACCGGAACTGTTGCTCGGACTCACGAAGCGCTTGTTCGATTTGTCGCTGATACGTAACGTCCAGCCCGGTTCCGACAACGTGCTCGATGTTCCCTTGCGAGTCTTTCAGCGGCGTCAGCGTCCAGGAAATGGTTCGCGGCTCTCCTCGCGCCGCGAGCCACGGCGCCTCGAAAGCGAGCGATCCTTTAGCTGCCATCATCCGCCCCAAGCCGGCGATCCGGGTCTGTGCATCAGCAGGCGACTGGAACAAGGATGGGTAGTACTTTCCTATAACCTCCTCCGCCTTGTACCCGCTCGCCTCCTCGCAGGCGCGGTTGAATCGCAGCACCCGCCCTTCACTGTCCACCAAAATCAGCAGCGCGTCGGCATGGAACAGGACGGCTTCGATGATGCTCCTTTCCCGTCGCAGTTCTCTCTCGGCATCCCGCATCTGCGTGATCTCTTCGCAGATACCGACCTCGACGTCACCCAACTCAGTCCCGCGAACCGCCACACGCCGGACCAGGAACTGTCGCTCGTCCGTCGGACAAGGCCCCAGCGCTTCGATTGTCGTTGCGCCCGTCGCGAACACGCTTTCGTCCTGCTGTGTCAGCAACTCGGCCAGTTCGCGCGGATACGTCTCGTGCGGCGTTTTTCCAACTTGCGTCCCGAGTGCAGTCATTCGTTCGCGCCACATCCGATTCAGGAAGAGGACGCGGCCCTCGCGATCCTTGACGATCGCGGCGCACGGCATGGCATCCAGCAATTGCCGGAGCGATTCCGCTCTCAGGCGAGCGAACGATTTGTCGGCGAATTCCATCAAGGCTCTTACTTCCTGCTGCGGCATCCTTCAGCGAGCACAATTCGATAATTGTTACTCTATCGCTTGACCCAACCCACTGCCAATTCGATTGCCGAATTCCGTTTCGAAGCCCGCTTCGAAGCTACCTGCCTGCTCCACACGCCGGACCACATTGACGATTCCACGCTGCTCATTCTCACGCTTCACGGCTACAGTTCGAACCCCGAAGTCATGCTCCGCCTCACCGTGCCTTCCGTCGGCCCCCAGCACATCGTCGCCTCTCTCCGCGGACCCAATCAACACTACCTGGCCGCCGGACCATCTGCGTTGGCCGACATCGGCTACAACTGGGGCACCACTCGCCACGGAGCCGATAACATCAAGAACCATCATGCGATGGTACTCTCCACCCTGGCGATTCTTCGCGAACGGTTTTCGATCCCCGTCTCTCGAACGTTCCTTATGGGCTTCTCTCAACCCGTCGGACTCAACTATCGCTTCATCGGAACGCATCCCGGCCAAGCCGCCGGCGTCATTGGCGTGTGCGGCGGAGTCCCCAAGGATTGGGAAGAAGATAAATATCGTCCCACGCCGCCTCTGCTGCACATCTCGCGCGATCTGGACGAGTTCTTTCCGGTGGGCGTAGTCAACGGCTTCGAAGCCCGCCTGCGCCATCACGCAGCCGATGTCGAGTTCCATTTGCTGCCAGGCGGCCATCGATTCCCAACCAAGGCACGCGATCTCATCAAGCCCTGGTTCGAAAAGGTGCGCGCGAAAGCAGCAGCGCCCCAAGCCTAGAAAATCACTTCGTCATTCGTACTTCGTGTTTCGTAAATTATGTCAACCCTTCTCGTATTCTCCGACATTCATAATGACCAGCAGGCGCTAGCCCGTCTGATGGCCACCGAAGCCGACTACTACCTCTGCGCCGGCGACCTCGTCACTTTCGCCAAAGGCTTCGACAAAATGGCGCCCCACATGCTTCCCAAGAAAGACTGCGTCTACCTTATCCCCGGCAATCACGAGAGCGAATCCGACATCGCGAACTTCTGCGCGCAATACGGCTTCCACAACCTGCATGGCAAGACGCTTGAGATCAACGGGACGCACGTCGCCGCGCTCGGCTACTCGAACATCACGCCCTTCAACACGCCCGGGGAATATTCCGAAGAGGAACTCACGCGCCGCCTAGTTCCCTTCGCCAGCTTGAA
Organism: Acidobacteriaceae bacterium; assembly: GCA_043788745.1. GTDB lineage: Bacteria > Acidobacteriota > Terriglobia > Bryobacterales > Bryobacteraceae > JBBQWZ01. The sequence goes on along the minus strand of JAYVTO010000123.1, from coordinate 28,621 downwards.
GCCGCTGGTCTTGGTCTGCCACTGCCCGCCGAAAGATACAGCGCTCGATCAGATCAAGCCCGGCCTACACGCAGGCTCGCCCGCCGTTCGCAAGTTTATTGAGGACGTTCAGCCGGAGCGATTCTTCTGCGGTCACATCCACGAGGCGGAGGGTGTTGCGATTGAGATGGGAACAACGAAGGCGCTCAACGTGGGCAAGCCGGGGTTCTTGTTGGAGCTGTAAGAGCGTTAGCTCCCCCAATTCGAGAGGGAAGCTCGTGGATCGTGCCCATCGCTAGTCGTCGCCGACTACGGACTCCGGGTGGATCGCTTCAATCATCGAATAACGCGCGAAGTCGGCGACGTTGAAGGTTAGTATCTTCTCGATTCGATGCCAGATGCCATCATCACCGACGCCAACCGCGCGTCATGAACTTGCGCTCCCCGAACGCCGGCCTCGGTTACGAGCGTTTTCCAGAATGCGAACGACACCTTCGTCTCATGCACAACCTCGAACAGGCGCTCGATTCTCACGAGTTCGTTCCTAGTCGCTTAGAGTGTCCACCCCATTCCGTTGTTGACTTGAGGACGCGTGGCGGCGTTCCAGAACTCCGCTAAATTTTGAATCGCGACGACCAACGGTTCTTCATGACCCGACAGAATCGACAGTACTCGGGCGGCCACTTGGTGCATCGGAGAGTGGCCGGATGCCATCCCGGCGTGGTAGTCTGCAGAGACTTGGATGAGTGATCTCCGCTTCGCCGTGCGCAGCCTTCGCGCACAGCCCGGGTTTGCGTTCGTCGCTGTACTTGCGCTCGCCTTCGGCATCGGCGCGACAACCTCAATCTTCACGGTCGTCAACAGTGTCCTGCTGCGCGCGCTCCCCTATGAACAACCCGACAAGCTGGTATGGCTTTGGTCGGGCACAACCGGCTCGCTGATCTCGCGCGACGGCATGGCTCCGCAGGATTTTCTGGACTATCGCAGGGACACCAAATCGTTTGAACGCCTTGCAGGCTTCCTGTTCGGCTCGTGGAACCTGACCGGCGACGGTGCGCCGGCGCGGTTGCTGGGGGCGGGCGTCACCGATCAGTTTTTCGAGACTTTAGGCGTGCGCCCGCTGCTCGGCCGGACTTTCGCGGCAGACGATCAGCAGTTGGTCCGCGACCAGGTTGTGATCTTCAGCCACGACTTCTGGCGCCGGGAGTTCGGGAGTGATCGCGGGATCCTCGGACGCAAGGTAGTACTCGACGGCAAGAGCCACGAGGTGGTAGGCGTGATGCCCGCCGGCTTCCAGTTTCCGCCCGAGGCAGAGATGTGGGTCCCTGCTCCATTCGGAAGCTCGTCCATGAGTTCCCGCAACTTCAAGGTCCTTCGATCGATCGGCCGCTTGAAATCCGGGGTCTCGATCGAACAAGCGCAGAGCGACGTAGGGCAAGTGGACGCCCGCCTGTCCCGTGAATTTCCGGATAGCCACCGCAACTTTTCGATCCATTTAGTCACGCTCGAACAACAGGAAGTTGGCGGCGCGCAGACGACGCTCGCTCTGTTCATGGGCGCGGTCTTTCTGGTGCTGTTGATCGCGTGCGCCAATGTCGCAAATTTATTGCTGGCAAAAGCCGTCGGCCGGCAGAAGGAACTCGCCATCCGTCATGCCCTCGGCGCGCCGCGTAGCCGGCTGATTCGGCAACTGCTGGTTGAAAGTATGGTACTCGCGATTCTCGGTGGCACCGTCGGCGTGGCGCTGTCGTTTGCCGGAGTGCGCTTTCTCCTTTCGCTGAGCACCGGCTCGCTGCCGCGAACACAGGACATGCAGATCGACTGGATGGTGCTGGGCTTCGCGTTAGCGCTGTCCCTTCTGACGGGACTCATCTTCGGCATCGTACCCGCGATTCGCGCCTCGCGCGTCGATCCGCAACGCGTGATGCAGGAAACGGCGCGCGGCTCTTCGAGCGGAATCGGTGGGCAAAGAGTGCGATCGGCGTTGGTTGTCGCGGAGGTGGCGCTGAGCGCGATGCTGTTGATCGGCACCGGGCTGCTCAGCCGATCGCTTGATCGAATGCTCTCCGAGAAACCAGGCTTCGATCCAGAGAACGTCTTGACGCTGCAGGTCGCGCTGACGGACAAAACCTATGCAACCGGCCCGCAGCGGGTCATCGGGTTCTTTCAGCAACTCATCGAGGGACTCGCCGCAACGCCCGGGATTGAGTCGGCGGGCGCATCGAATCGCATTCCGCTCAGCGGGCAAACGAATGACGTGGGATTCTGGATGCCGGGCGAATCGCCCGCCGATCCAGCCAAGGAACTCAGAACCAGCAACCGGGTGACGACGCCCGGCTACTTCCGCGCCATGACCGCCCCTTTGCTCGAAGGCCGCTTTCTCGACTGGGGCGACACGCTCGACAAACCCATGGTGTTGCTGGTGAACGACGCCTTCGCGAAGAAGTTCTTTCCGGGAGCGAGCGCGGTGGGAAAACGCGTCACGCTGAACATCGGCAAGCCAGTGCCGTTCGAGATCGCGGGCGTGGTCGGCAATTTTCGTCAGGCGGGCTTGCAGGCGGAACCGTTGCCCGAGATCTACAGCGTCGTCACGCAAACCACAATCAAGGGCCTGACGATCGTGGTGCGATCGAAGCTGGCACCGGGAACGCTTGCCACCGTGATCCGCAAACAGATTGAAGCCATCGACCGCAACGTGCCCATCTACAGCCTGCGACCGATGGAGCGCATCGTCGAGGAATCGATTTCGCAGCCTCGCTTCCGGACGACGCTACTAAGCATATTCTCGTTCGCCGCGGTGTTGCTGGCGTGCCTGGGCATCTACGGAGTGATCGCGTATTCCGTGACAGAGCGCCGCAACGAAATCGGCATTCGAATGGCGCTCGGCGCGGAGCCGCGGCACGTGTTGCGCCTGGTAGTGGGTCACGGACTGTCGCTCGCCTTGCTTGGCTTGGCCATCGGGACCACGGCCTCGCTCGCTTTGGGCCGCGTACTGCGCAACCTGCTTTACGGAGTCAACGAGCTTGACCTTGTCACGTACGCCGCGTCCATCGGCCTGCTGCTCTTCGTCGCCGCATTGGCCAGCCTGCTTCCCGCCCTGCGCGCGATACGCCTGGATCCGATGAACGCGCTGCGCCACCAATAATGCCGCGCAGTGGCGGCTATAATCGGGGTTCAGGCGAACGGCGGATTGCGAACAAACACATGCTGGTCGAACTTCTTGTCGAAAACTTCGCGGTGGTGGAACGGGCTCGCGTGCGCTTTCACGCTGGGTTGAATCTACTGACGGGCGAGACAGGCAGCGGCAAGTCCCTGGTGGTTGACGCGCTCGGACTCTTGTTCGGCGGACGCGCCTCGTCGGAGGTGGTGCGGACGGGCGCCGAGCGCGCGCGGATCACCGGGATCTTCGAGGCGCCCGTGGCATCCGGCGCGAAGAAAGTTCTGGCAGATGCCGGCATTGAGACCGAAGACGGCGAACTGCTGGTGCAGCGCGAGATTCTGTCGAATGGGAAGTCTCGTGCGTTTGTAGGAAGCCGGACTGTCACCGCATCGCTTCTCCGCGAAGTCTCGCTCTATCTCGGCGACATCCACGGCCAACACGATCAGCAACAGTTGTTCTCGCCCGGAGCGCAGCGCGAGATGCTCGATTCGTTCGCGAGCTGCGAATCGCTGATTGGCGAGATTGGCGTGATCTTCTCTCAATGGCGCGCCCGCAACGCGGAACTCGAGGACTTTGATCGCAACGAGCAGGAGAAACTGCGACTCGTGGACCTGTGGTCGTTCCAGAAAAAAGAGATTGAAGCCGTCGCGCCAAAGCCCGGCGAGGACGCGGCACTCGAAAACGAGCGGGGCGTGCTGCGCAACGTATCCCGCCTGCAGGAAAACGCAGCCGCGGCGCACGTGGCGCTTTACGACGCAAGCGAAAGCGCCGCCGCGCAGTTGCGCGTGGCCATGCGCAAGATCGAGGAGCTGGCGAAGTACGACACGTCGCAGCGGGAAACCGTTGAGGCTTTGAAGCCGGCTCTGATTGCGATTGAAGAAGCCGGGCAGTCGATGGCAGAGTACGCCGACAAGCTGGAGGCGGACCCGGCGCGACTTGAAGAAGTGGAGTCGCGGCTCGAATCGGTCGACAAGCTGAAACGCAAGTACGGTGCCACCATTGATGACATCCTGCAGTTCCTCAACGAGGCGCGGACGCAGTTGGAAGCCGTTGAGAACTCGACGGAACGGCGAGCGGCGCTGGAGAAGGACCGCAAGCGGCTTGCGGCGGAGTACGAAGCAAGCGCGGCGAAGCTATCCACGAAGCGGCTCGAAGGCGCAGGGCAGTTGGCGAAGAAGGTGGAAACAGAGTTGGCATCGCTCGCAATGCAACGGTCGCAGTTCACAATTCGAATATCCGCCTCAGGGTGGACGGCGGAAGGCGTGGACGAGGTCGCGTTTTTGATTTCGCCGAATCCCGGCGAAGAGCCAAAGCCGCTTGAGAAGATCGCGTCCGGCGGCGAGTTGTCTCGCGTGGCTCTCGCTGTTAAGACATGCACGCAACGAGCCGCCAAAGGAATCATGAAGACGCTTGTGTTCGACGAAGTCGACGCTGGCGTCGGCGGCAGTGCCGCGGAGAGCGTCGGACGCAGGCTGAAGAAGCTGGCCGCGGCGAATCAAGTGTTGTGCGTGACGCATCTCGCGCAGATCGCCGGATTCGCGGATCACCATTATTACGTTGAAAAGCACGATTCGCGTGGCCGCACGGTCGCGACGATCGCCGAGATTGAAGGCGAAGCGCGGACTCGGGAGATCGGCCGTATGCTCTCCGGCGAGCGCGTCACGGCGGAAGCGATCCAGCACGCGGCGCAGTTGATCAAGCTGGGCGCTAAGCCGTAGTTACCAGTTCCGCGCGAGTCCCCACCCGCTAAGGCTAAAGTAGAAGATTGCCGCAGATTTCTTCTTCACCGGCCAGAGAGCGCGCTCCCATCAGTTGGCCGCAGCTCTACCTGGGAGTTGGTCTTACCACGCTCGCGACGTTATTGATGGAGCTATCGATGACGCGCGTCTTCTCGGTGGTGTTCTACTACCACTTCGCGTTCCTGTCGATTTCGATCGCGCTCTTTGGATTGGGCGTCGGCGGTGTGTTTTCGTATGTGGTGGCGGGGTGGCGGGGAACGCTGTTCACCAAGCTCGGTACGCTGTCGCTGGCGAACAGTCTGATCGTCGTCGCGTCGCTCACCTTCACGCTGCGCCAGGACGGCCTGTCGAGCGTGTACATCCTCGCGGCAATCTATTTCGCGAGCGCGCTGCCTTTCTTGTTCGCCGGAGCGATCGTGTCGCTGGCGATCAGCGAGTCGATTGAGCGCATCGACCGCGTGTACTTTTTCGACCTGCTTGGAGCAGCCGGCGGATGCCTGCTGCTGATTCCTTTGCTGAATCTGGTTGGCGGGCCGAATACAGTGATCGCCGCGGCGATCCTGTTCGCCGTCGCTTCCGGAATCTGGTTCAATGTATCGGGCTCTGCTGGCTTGCGCGCTGCGTCTGCATTGGTTTCGCTCGCCCTGGTGGGCTTGGTTGTCTATAACGCAAAACAGCCGATCATTGATGTCGTTTACGCCAAAGGAAGCAAGATCGGCGACGAGTTGTTCGTCAAGTGGAACAGCTTTTCGCGGATCGCCGTCACGGGCCAACCGGGAAATCAGTTGATTGTGATTGATGCCGACGCGTCGACGGGGATCGCGCCTTTTGACTTCGATCATCTCTCGGATACCGATCGGAAGATGCTCGTCTCGCAAGGCCCGGGGCTGCCGTATGCGATCCGCCCTGGGGCGAAGACGCTGATCATTGGCCCCGGCGGCGGTTATGACGTGGCGCGCGCGCTGGCATCGGGCTCGAAGGACATTACCGGCGTCGAAATCAATCCGATCATTGCAACGACCGTGATGCGAGATCGATTCAAGGGCGCGGGCCACAACTTGTACTTCCGTCCGGAAGTGAAAATCCACATCGAAGACGGCCGGAGCTTTATCCGGCGCAGCACGGAAAAGTATCAGGTTCTGCAAGCTACGCTCGTCGATACATGGGCGTCGACGGCGGCGGGCGCGTTCGCGCTTTCCGAGAACAATCTCTACACAACGGACGCGTTCTACGACTATCTGTCGCATCTCACCGACGATGGCATTCTTGCGTTTACGCGGTGGGGCTTTGAGCCGCCACGCGAATCCCTGCGGTTGTTGACGCTCGCCTCCGACGCGCTGGCGCAATTGGGCGAGGACAAGCCGTGGCTGCACGTGATGGTGCTACGCGGCGATCAGCAGAAACTCGAAGGGTGGGGCGCGCAGGATAACGTGCTGATCTCGCGCAAGCCCTTCTCGCGCGCCGATGTCGAGAAGATGCGCCTGATTGCCTATGGGTCGAGCATGCAGGCGGTGTACATGCCCGGCGACGGCACCCAGAACGCGTTTGGCAAGTATCTGCTGGCGAAGGATCCCGCCGAGTTCCTTCGGACGTACTCTTACGACGTATCAGCTGTCGACGACGATCGGCCGTTCTTCTTCTACACGGTGCAACCGAAGGACATCTGGGCTTTCTTCGTCCAAACCAAGCAGGACGCCGCGGACTACAAGATCAATCGCGCGCTGCCGATGCTGTTCGGCTCGATGGGCATCAGTATCGTCGCGACGCTGCTGGTGCTGCTGTTGCCGAGGCTGTTGCTGGGCACGCGGGTGCCGAAGCAGAAGGGCATCGTTTCGTTCTTGTGGTATTTTCTCGCCATCGGCGTCGGCTACATTCTCATTCAGGTGGCACTGATCCAGAAGTTCGTTTTGTTCCTCGGTCATCCGACGTATGCGCTCACGGTGATCATTTTCTCGATGCTGGTGGCAAGCGGGTTGGGCAGCTATTTCAGCAAGCGAATCCTCCAGAACGATCGGCGATGGAACATGACGTTGGCTGCGATCACGGCGGTTGTCTTCGTGCTCGCTTTTGTCGCAGCTCCCCTGACGGGCGCGCTGGTCGGGCTGCCGCTATTCGTGAAGATGCTGATCACCGCAGTGATGATCGCGCCAGCCGCGTTCCTGATGGGTATGCCGTTTCCACGGGGCCTTGCGCGCCTCGAAGAACTGCACAGCGAATCCGTGCGCTGGGCGTGGTCGTTGAACGCGGCCGCGAGCGTGCTCGGCTCGGCAAGCGCGATTTTCCTGGCGATCTACTTGGGCTTGCGCATGACGCTGCTGCTGGGCGGCGTTTGCTATCTATTCGCACTGCTGGCATTGACAACAAGCCGGAGGCGCCTCGCCACGCCTTAGAGGTTGGAATGAGGGACGAGGGTCCGCACCGTAACGCCTCTGTTTCTTGTGACCTTCGCCTCGTGCTGAAACTGGCTTTAAAGGACGCGCGCGGCCGATCGTGTCTGAAAACCTCGAGTCCGGAAGTTGATGGTCATGCTAACCTGAAAAGGTCGAGCGGATGGTTTCGTTACCCCGACGCGAAGGGGACCAAGAAGTCAAAATCTCAGGATCGAATCTGATCGACGCGACGAGGGGAGGCGAAAGCCTCCCCTTTCGTATTTGGGTCGCGCTCTGTTTGATGAGTGGCGGCACGGGCGCTTGCTTCCCGACCTCTTCGTGAGGCCACCCCAGGCACGGGAGGCCGACGCTACTTTCGCGGACGCACTTTCACCAGCACGGGCTCAGCGGCGGCGTAGGATGTCGGCAATCCGGACCGCGTTTCCACGGCGCCTGAAATCCAGACCAGCGCTTCCGAGGGTGGTGCGTTTGGCAGCGCCTCAATCGTGAAAGTGCGCTCGGACTCGTCTTCGTTGATCAACACACCGTTGAGTCCAATGTCGAGCACTCGAACGCGCAGCGGTAGATTGCGAACCTCGACCGGCACGCGGCCGCCGAATCCGTTTTGGCGGCTGATCTTTACCTTGATTTCTCCCGTACTACCGGGTTCGAGCGTCAGTTCGCGGGTGATCGTTTGCATCGTGATGTCGGCTTGCGGCATCAGCGCCAGCAATGGCATGGCGTCATCCGGATTCGCGTCGCGCGCGATACCTGCAGCCTGCGCACGAACACGGAAACGGACAGCCTCCGTGAGCTTCGTGCCGGCGTCCGCCGAGAGCAGGAGCGTAGTCGCCGATTGGCCCGGCGAGATCACTGCTTTTGCGGCGTGCACGCCGGCAGGCAAATCGCCGACCGAAACTTCGATCGGCCCATCAAAGCCGTCCATACGGAATGCGGTTACTGTGACGGGTATCGAACCACCCGAGGGCACCGCCGGATTACGGGGCGAAACGCTGACGCGGAAATCGGTGCGTGGTTGGCGGATGGAAAGCCGATACGGCAGCGTTTCGGTCTGTTTCCCACGCGTATCGCCGATGCGCGCGATGTAGTCTCCATCGGCGGGTGCGACGAATTCGAGATACGAATCGCGGCCGAAGCCGGGTCCGCCGTCGTCGTTGCGATAGGTCAAATGAACCAGAGGCAGGCCGTTGGGGCTTAGCTTTGTTCCCGGCGGGTAGATCTGGATCTTGTAGATCGTCTGGTCGTTGGCATGGGCTTCCCCGCTTGTTCCGAAATAGGAATAGCGTTGGCCGCCAAAGCTCTCGCACGCCATATCATCATCCGGCCCCTTGGGCATTGCTCCGATGCGGAAAATTTCGTTGCCCGCCATCAGGTAATCGCCGACTGCCAGCCCTGTGGTCGAAACAATGCGAATTCCGCTGGAACTCGAATCGTGATCGCGCAGCGCGACCGCGGTCTCGGCAACCGAACGCACGACGGCGCGCTCGATCGCCTTACCTTGGCTATCGAGAACTTCGATGAATGAATCGAGATCGGACCCAAGGCGGCGCGCGTTGGTTTCGAGATACACGCGTTCGCCCTTCTTCGCGGAGAAACGAAAATGGTGCTCGGCTCCCGCCATCTGCCCGTTGATCGTCACCGGCAGGGTAACGCGCTGGGGTTGCGCCCGCGAAGCAGCCGCGGATTCAATCTCTGCGTCATCCGCGCCGGCCGCCAAGCGCACGCGCGTGAAGCTGGTGCTAGTGCCGGAGCGCGGACGCAGCGAGAAGGTATCCTGCTCGATCGGCGCTTTCGCCAACACGGGCTCCGGCTTCAGGTTCGCTCCGCTGATCGCGATCTTGCCTTCTGTGCCGCGGCGCACTCCGAGCGGATAGGCGCCAAGGGCGAGGGGAAACTCGCCGACAAGAATGCGGTAATAATGCCCGCCTCGTCCGGAGTTCTGGTAGTCGGAGACGCGCACATAATAGGCACCGCCGGTTTTGAACGTATGGGCAAACATCACCTGCTCCGCGCCGCCCTTGATGCCGTACTCGTGGATGAGGCGATTGTTCGCGTCGTAGATCCCGACGACGGCTTGTAGGGAAGATCCAATCTGCGCGGCACCGTTCAAGAACGAAAGCGTCTCGCCGTCCCGCACGTTGATCTTGTAGTAGTCGACATCACCTGGCCGCTGGATGGTTCCGGCCAGAATCGTCGGAAGATAGCATTCGAACGCGCCTTCCGGCGTATCGTTGGGTTCCTTGTCCTGGCTCTCGCCGAAGTAGGGTTCGACAAGCACCTTGCCTTCGGGCGAAGTACCGAGCGGCGTCAAGAGCCGAAAGCTGACTGGCCCGATGGCGGCATCCAGGTCCACATCGATTTCGATCGTCACTTGGTTGCGCGGCGGCAGGGGGCCCACGTCAATGGTCGACGGCGTTCCGTTGGAGCCAAGCCGGATGTCGGACAGATCGGGCAGTTCTTTAATACGCACAATGCGGCCGCGCACACCGGGCTCAGAGAAATAGATCGCGGTCGACTTCGCGAGATTCAAGCCATCTACTGAAACCTCGGTGGTGGTCCCGCGCGCGATGCCGACGGGAAACGCGGAGTTCAGCGTCGGCGGCGTGGTGCGATTTCCGGTGGATGCTTTGTCCGCGGCAGAAGCAGCGAGCGTGAACGCAACGACCGCAGCGAGAAGGAAATATGCTCTCATGGCGCTACCTCTGTTTTCTTGTCCGCCCATTTTGTAACGTCGTAGACCATCAGCGATCCGTCGTGGCGGCCAACTGCGAGCGACTTTCCGTTGGGCGAGAAAGCGAGTCCGTTGACCCAATCGGATTGGTTGCCGATTACGCCGATCTCTTCGAGCTCGGGCAAGCGGAAGAATTTCAACACGCGATCCGCCGCGGCGGACACCAGGACATTGCCGGTCCAGGCGAGGCGCAGAATCTGATCTTCATGTGCAATCTGCGTCTGCACGAGCGTGCCGACTTTCTCACCAAGGGCCCAGACGCGAATTGATTTATCGAGACCCGCCGCAGCGGCGAAGCGGCCCGCGGGATCGAGCGCGATCGCGTTGATTGCGTCGGTGGATTCAGAGAGCGTGTAGAGTTTTTCGCCGGAAGCGACGTCCCAGACTTTGACACTGCGATCCGCGGATCCCGATATCAGGCGCTTGCCATCGGGGGTGAAGGCGAGTGCATAGACGGCGTCGATATGATCTTTGAGCGTGCGAACTTCTTTGCCCGTGGCGACGTCCCAAAGCTTGATGAGCTTGTCGTAGCTCGCGGTTGCCAGCAGCTTCGCGTTGGGCGAGAAGGCAATGGCGTAGGCGCAGTCGGCATGGCCCTCGATGCGCAGCACCTTTTCGCCGTTCTTCCACACCGTGACTTCGCCTTTGCGCCCGGGGAGTCCGGCACCGGCGGCTAGCAGCGATCCATCGAAAGAATAGGCGAGAGCGCGAACCGCTTCTGTGGGGCCAGCCAGCTTGGACTTCAACTGCTTGCCTGCCGCATCGAAGACGCTGACTTCGCCGAATCCGCCGACGGCGATTGATTGTCCATCCGGCGACCAAGCGAGGCTGTAGATGGGTTTCTGCGATGCAGGAGGAGCGGCGGCAACCGTGACAAGCGAAACCAAAAGCAGGAAAGCGATGCGCATGGTTTAGTAATTGAACAGGAATTCTTTGCTCGTCAGAAGTGCCCAAACAGCGTCTTCAAGAGCGGGACGGCGGGCATCAGGGCCCTTCGACTTCGCCGTTGCTAACGCATCCAGCACGGCGCTGCTTTCGGCTGGTGTCGGATATCGGCTGTAGGAGGACAAGTACAGATGCTCGACGATGCGGCGGTCCGAAAGGCCGACTTTAAGAAGCAGCGCGATGCTGCCGTTGTCGTTCGAAAGCTTCTTGTTCAGCGTGTCGCCGTTCAGCACATGCAACGCTTGCGCGACGGTCGGAACCATGGACCGTTCGCCAGCATCGCAAATTTCGCGCACGGGGCGTCCGAAGGAGGACAAGAATTGCGATTGAATCTGCGTATCAGGAAGCTGGAGGGCGCGCGTGCCGGCGGGATAGCCGGAGAAGCTAGACGGGACAGCGGTGACTTGTGACATCGCGTCGAGAATCACTTCGGCGTTCAACCGCTTCACGACGTACTTGGAGTAATACATGTTGTCGCTGGCATTGGTAGAGTTCGCCTCGCTCGATAGCTGATAGACGCTCGACGTCAGGATCAACCGGATCAGCCGCTTCACATCGAATCCGTGGTCGACAAAATCCTTTGTGAGCGCACGGAAAAGCTCCTCGTTCGACGACGGATTCGAGAGCCGGACATCGTCGACGGGATCCACCAAGCCGCGGCCCATGAAATTCGCCCACACGCGATTCACGACTGTGCGCGCGAACAGCGCGTTCGCTGGATCGGTGAGCCAAGCCGCGAATGCGACGCGGCGGTCTGCTTGCGAATCGAGAGACAACGCGGGTCCATCGAGAGGCGCAGGCGCCAACGGCTTCAGCAGCCTTGGGTGATTGATGTCACCGGAAGTTTTTGCGAACACGATATTGTCGCCGTCACTGCCGTTCTTCAACCCTACGCGCGCGAATAAGTTCGCCATTTGGTAATACTGCGTTTGCGTCCACTTCTCGAGCGGATGGTTGTGGCAGCGGGCGCACGTCAGCTTTTGTCCAAGAAAGGCCTGCGTTGTCGTTTCGACCAGGTCGATTGGATCCTTGTGCAGGACGTAATAGTTGAGTTCGCCATGCTGCCGATTGCTGCCCGTGCCCGTGAAGATCTCGCGCGCGAACTTATCCCAGGGCTTGTTCTCGGCAACGCTTGCGCGAATCCAGTTGTAGAAGGACCACATCGCGTTCGCGCGCAGTTTCTTGCTTGAGACAAGTAAGAGGTCAGACCACTTGTAGGCCCAGTAGTCAATAAACTCATCCCGCGCCAGCAGCTGGTCGACGAGTTTCGCACGCTTGCCGGGAGCGGTGTCGGCGAGGAAGTTCTCGACCTCCTCGGCGGACGGCAGCACGCCCGCGGCGTCGAGATACGCTCTGCGAAGGAACGCCGCATCGATGGCCGGCTTCGACGGAGCGATGTGCAGCGTCTTCCACTTTTCGACAGCAAGATCGTCAATGAAGCTGTTGCGCGGAAAGCTGCGGTACGTTGCGTCCGAAACCTCGTTCGGATACGGGACCGTCAGTCGCGCATAGAGAACGCGGCTCGAATACCAACACGTGATGGCCGCTTCTCCGTGGCCGTTCATCTTCACGTGGCCGAGGTCGTCGACCGTCGCGACGCCTTCGTTGTTTGAACTGAACTTCACCCAGCGAGTGACGTCTTCGGCGTGTCCATCGGAATAGGTGGCGCGCACAACAATCTGCTGCTCGGATCCGGCGGCGAGCGTCACGGCAGGTGGAAAGACTTCGAGGTTCGTGATGGCCGCGTCTTTGTCGCTCGGCCTTGGAGTGCCCGCTGCAATCCATTCGCGAACGACGCGATACTCGAGCGAATCCGGCTTGAAGCGCCGCCCGCCTCCGTGTGGGGTCGCGAAGGTCGCCTTCTGCAGAAGCAACGAACCGGCTGGATCGCTTGGTGAAATTCGGCGGCCAACAGCTTGCCGCGTCAACGTGTCGAAATCGACTTCCGGATCATACCCACGCAGGGTGAGCTTGAAGCCATTCTTGCCCGCGAGCGCGCCATGGCACGCACCCTGGTTGCAGCCCGTTTTCGTCATGACGGGAATTACGTGGTTGCGGAAGCTCCAAACAAACGGCGTCTGCATTGCCGTGACGGTCACGCGCGCGGAAGCGCGAAGGCCGTCGCGCGAAGCCGTTACTTGCGCGTCGCCGTCGGCGGCGGGCGTCAGTATGCCGTTCTCCACCCTGACGACGTTGGGATTTGAAGAGGACCAAGTAACGCTCTTCGTGAGGTCAGCGTTGATTGAGCCGAAGAGCGATTCGGCAATTAGCTGCTGACGCGCTTCCGGCCCAGTGAGGGTGACCGCAGGAGGGTGAACTTGGAGTTCGATGGCGAAGAGCCGCGCCGTCAGAATCGCGAAAGCCAGAGTGCGTCTCAGCATCGTCGCGTTACTTCCTTGAACCAACTGGAGCATCGATTCGTTCCGCTTGAGATAAGACGGTTTCGGTTAGCACTCGGCTTGCGTCGAGAATTTCGATAGCAAGGAGACGGCCATCACGGTCGATATCGAGGTGAATCTGGCCGACGATGACCTTGACGTCGCAGACCTGCGTCGTGACAGCAGCGCCAGCGCTGATTGTATCTTCGAGATGCACATAGGCGGCGTCCACTTCGCGGTCGTAAGTCATTCTCATTCTCGTTCCTTTTCAGGCGTTCGACGTAATCCGCACCAATACCGGTCATCCCCGTAATCACCGCGCCATACAAAGTCTCCCGCCCAAGTACTATGTGAACAACTCTTTGATGGGCTCGGTGCCTCGATCCACCAGCGGCATAGGACGCCCTTGCGCGCCCGGCAACTCCGTCGCCAGCGAAATGCCGAGGCCTTGATAAATGGTCGCTGCGATCTCGCCCGGATTCACTGGCCGGTCCTTCGGAGCGGCCCCGATCTCGTCGGACGACCCTACGAGCGTTCCGCCCTTCAACGGTCCGCCACCCATCAACACGCTCCAGCACTGCGGCCAGTGGTCGCGGCCACCGGCCGGATTCACTTTCGGAGTCCGTCCGAATTCGCCCATGCCAACCACCATCGTATTCTTCAGCAGCCCGCGCTCCGACAATTCTTCGAGCAGTGAGCTGTAAGCCATGTCGAACATCGGCCCGACCAGATCGCGATAACACGAGATTGGCGAGAAGGGCTTCGAACCGTGAATGTCCCAGGTGATCTCGTCGAACACGGTTTCAAACATGTTGATCGTGACGAAACGCACGCCCGCCTCGATCAGCCGGCGAGCGAGCAGGCAGCTTTGCCCGAATCGATTGAGACCATACTTCGCGCGCGTTTTCTCAGACTCTTTCGAAAGCTCGAAGGCCTCCCGCGCTTTCGCCGATGACATCAGCGTGTACGCCTGCTGGAACGTCGTATCCAGCAAGCGCGCATCTTGCGAGGTCTCGAACTGGCTGACGGACTTGTCGATCATCTCTCTCCAATTGCGCCGCCGATCGACACGCAAAGGAGTGAGATAATCCGGTGGCAGCAAATCCGGAACCTTGAAGTTAGGATCAGACGGATCGGCATTCAGCACGAACGGATCGAAGTTCTTTCCGAGATACCCGGCGTTCTGCCCGTGCGGCATGTTGCCGCCTGTATTGCCAATGGGGCGAGGCAGCAGGACGTGCGCGGGCACATCGCCGTTCGAGCCCTTCATCTTTTGCAGTACGCAACCCATGTGCGGATGTTCGATGCCACCCGAAAACAGTCGCCCGGTCTGCATCATCTGGTGTCCGGTGTCGTGCACCGCGGCGGCCGTGTGATAGACGCTGCGTACAATCGAGTACTTATCCGCATGTTTCGCCATTCGCGGAAAATTCTCCGAGATCTCAATGCCCGGGACGTTCGTCTTTATTGGCTTGTACGGCCCGCGGATTTCGATCGGCGCGTTCGGCTTCATGTCCCACGTGTCGAGCTGGGACGGCCCCCCGACGAGCATCAGGAAAATGCAATTGACGTCGGTGTTCGCCGCCTGCCCGTTTGCCTGCATCCCGAAAAGGTGCCCCAGCGAAAGCCCCAGCGTCGAGATTGCGCCGGCGTGCAGAAAGTCGCGGCGGCGCAATCCATCGCAAAACTCCACGGCGCGGTCTGCATCGAGACGAAACATGTGTTCCTCGCTGGCGAATCGCGCGGCTTTCAATTAGCCGCTGCGAAAGTAGCTCAATTCTATCGCAGAGGCTCGCGGAAGGCGAGCGGCCTTAGCGCTTAGTTCTCTGACCGCGTGATTCAATCCCCGCCGTAACCGGCGGAACTATGTGTCATGCCAGCAGCATATGGAAAGTCCTTTGTATCGTCAAGTAGAATATTCTGAAGGCGGTCTCGGATCAAAGTAACAGCTATGCATTCTCTACTTTCGCTACTCACTCTCAGCTCTCTCAGCTTGGCTCTTGCCGCGGATACACCCGTTTCCGACCGTGGGCCCGTGGTCGTTGAACTCTTCACGTCCGAAGGCTGCTCGTCGTGCCCGTCGGCCGATACGCTGCTCGCGAAAATCGAAAAGAAGTACGGCACAAATGTCATCGTGCTCAGCGAGCACGTCGACTATTGGAACTACATCGGCTGGCGCGATCCTTTTTCGACCGCCGGATTTACCGCGCGGCAGCAGCAGTATGCAAAGACGATCGGCGGCGAATCCGGCGTCTACACACCACAGATTGTGATCGACGGCCGGACCGGCTTTGTGGGCAGTAACAACAAGACCGCACAGTCGGAGATCCGGAAGGCGTCGCAGAACACGAAGACGCGCGTGACCATCGAAAAGCGCGGCGACCAGCTTTCGATCTCGACGGGCCCACTGCCGGCCAACGCGAACGTGCTGGTCGCGATTACCGAAGCAAGCCTTGCAAGCGACGTTCGCCGGGGTGAGAACTCCGGGCGCAAGTTGCGCCACACGGGCGTCGTGAGAACTCTTTCGACGATTGGCAGTGCCGACAGGAGCAAAACCTTCTCCGGGGAATTCACGCCGAAACTCGACAGCAGTTGGAAACGCAGTGAACTCCGCGCCGTGGTGCTGATCGAAGACCGTACCAGCCACGAGATCCTGGGCGCGGCGACCGTTACCCTCTAGGCAACATCGCGCCCCTCTAACAACATCGCGTCATCACCACTTGCACTGGTGATGACGCGATTTCGTTGGCAGATGCTATCGCATCTGCGGGAACCCGAGATCCACCACGCTTGTACTTGGATCCGGCCAGCGGCTTGTTACGACTTTGCTGCGCGTGTAGAACTGCACGCCCTCGGGGCCGTACATGTGAAGGTCGCCGAACAGCGACGCCTTCCACCCGCCGAAGCTGTAGTACGACACCGGGACGGGAATCGGCACGTTGATACCGACCATCCCCGCGTCGACCTCGAACTGGAACTGCCTTGCCACTCCGCCATCGCGTGTGAAGATCGCCACTCCGTTTCCGTAAGGGTGTTCCTGGATGATGCGAAGGCCTTCGTCGTAGGTCGCGACTCGCACAACGCCGAGCACTGGCCCAAAGATTTCGTCGTCGTAGCAGCGCATGCCCGGCGTCACGTTGTCGAGCAGCGACGCGCCCAGAAAAAACCCGTCCCGCGCCGATGACGGATCGCTGCGTCCATCCATGCGGACCGTCGCGCCTTCACTGGCTGCATTCGCGACGTACGATGCCACCCGATCGCGATGCTCACGCGTAATCAGCGGACCCATCTCGTTGCCGTCTTCCATCCCAGGCCCGACCTTGATCTTGGCGGTCCGCTCGCAGATGGCTTCGATGAGCGGATCGGCGACGTTGCCGACGGCGACCACAACGGAGATCGCCATGCAGCGCTCGCCCGCTGAGCCGTAGGCCGCTGACACGGCAGCATCCGCGGCCATACCGATATCGGCATCGGGCAGCACGAGCATGTGATTCTTGGCCCCGCCGAGGGCCTGCACCCGCTTGCCGAACCTCGTTCCCGTTTCGTAGATGTATCTCGCGATCGGCGTCGAGCCAACGAAGGAGATTGCCTTTACGTCGGGGTGTTCGAGCAACCGGTCCACCGCGACCTTATCGCCTTGCAGTACGTTGAACACGCCATCCGGAACGCCTGCTTTCCGCAGCAACTCCGCGAGATACAAGCTGACCGAAGGATCGCGCTCCGAGGGTTTCAAGATGAACGTATTGCCGCACGTGATCGCATTGGCGAACATCCACATCGGGACCATGGCCGGAAAGTTGAATGGCGTGATGCCGGCTACAACGCCGAGCGGCTGCCGGATCTGATAGACGTCAACGCCGCGGCTGGCCTGCTCGGAATAACCGCCCTTCAGAAGGTGCGGGATGCCGCACGCAAACTCTACGTTCTCGAGCCCGCGCGCGACCTCGCCCATGGCGTCTGAAATGACTTTGCCATGTTCGAGCGTCAGGAACTCGGCGATCGTGCGGCGGTTGGCGTCGATCAACTCACGGACCTTGAACATGATCTCGGCGCGCCGCGAGAGCGGAGTTTCGCGCCACGCCGGGAATGCCTGCTTCGCTGTGGCGACGGCGAGATCCACATCCTTCGCGTCCGCCAGCTCGACGTTGGCCTGCGGCTGTCCGGTTGCCGGATTCCAAACGGTAGCGGTTCGACCTGAGGTGGAAGCGACGGCTTTGCCCCCAATCCAATGGTTCACGCTACGAACCGCTGTAGCAGTCTCTTCAAAAGTCATGGTCATACCTCTTCCAGGATCCACGCCGCCGTCTTTGCAGCCAGCAGATCCATCGCGCGCACTGCCATCTCTAAATGGTCCTCGCTCGTGTCTTCGATCTTATTGTGACTGATACCTTTCAGCGACTGCACAAACATCATCACCGTCGGGATCGCCGCGCGAGCCACCTCGGCCGCGTCGTGTAGTGGGCCCGATGGCAGCCGATGCACGGCGCCTGCCGTCTCCAGAATCGCCTCGCCGCACAACGCAATCAACTTCGGATGGAACGGCACCGGCTCGATATTCCAAATGCGCGACCACTCGACGGTGCACTTTTCTTCCGCGGCAAACCGTTCGCTCGCCTCGCGTGCTTCACGGAACATCTGTGCCAGCACGGGCGCACTGAGATCGCGCTGATCGAGCGTCGTCTCGCAGCGTCCGACTACGGCGGTGACGATGCCGGGAAACGTCTTGACGCTGCCCATGGTGCAGACGGCGTCTGGATGCTTCTTCGCAATCAGCCGGATCTCTAGCGCCAGCTTCGCGGCCGCCGCCAGTGCGTCGCGCCGCACGCCCATCGGCGTCGAACCGGAATGCGCCTCTTGCCCGTGAAAGTTAATCGCGTGGCGCTCGACGCCTTTTGTCCCGAGCACTACCCCCAACGGCAGCCCCATGCTTTCAAGCACCGGGCCCTGCTCAATGTGCAGCTCGAGATAAGCAGCGGCGTTTTTCTGTTCCGCGGCCGCTTCCGGAAATTGATCGATCTCGATGCCGCAGCGGCGTAGGGCATCTTCGAGCCGGATGCCGTCTTTGTCCATGCGGCCGCGATCGGCATCGATCGAATGCGTTGCGGCGAAGGCCGACGAGCCCAGCAGGCTGCGCCCAAAGCGCGCGCCTTCTTCGTCAGCCCAATCGACAACCCGGATCGTCAGCGGCGGTTTTCCGTTGTACTTCGCATGGAAGCTCCGCAAGACTTCCAGCGCCGCCATCAGGTCCAGACAGCCATCGAGCCATCCGCCGTTCGGGATCGAATCGATGTGGCCTCCGAGAAGGAGCGCCTTCTCCGATTCGCCGCGCAAGGTGACCCAGCGATTACCGGCAGGATCGGTGTGTTGCTCGACGGGCAACCCAACAAGTTTGGAGGTGAACCACTCCCGCGCCTTCAACCACATGTCCGTCCACGCCACGCGCTGTGCGCCGTTTGCGTCTCCAGTCAGCGCGCGCAGTTCTTTCAGTTCGTCGATCGTTCGTCTCGGATTCACCATGTCAGAAGCCCTTTAGAAATACTGCGGATCGCGTTTCAGCATCCGGCCTCGCCCGCGTTCGCCAACGAATATGCCGTCCTTGACTTGCACTTTCCCGCGGACCGTGACAGCGGTTGGACGTCCGTCGATTTCCATTCCCTCAAAGCCGTTGTAGTCATTGTTGACGTGCTGCGTGCGAACCGAAATCATACTCTTCGCGTTCGGGTCGTACACAACAAGATCCGCATCGCTGCCCACCGCAATCGTACCCTTGCGGGGAAACAACCCGAAGATCTGCGCGGCCCTCGTGCTGGCGGCGTCGACAAAGCGGTGCAGATCGAGCGAGCCGCGCCTCACGCCGTACGTGTAGAGCAGATTCACGCGATCCTCGATGGCCGGTATACCGTTCGGGATCGACGTAAACGCGTCTGCGCCCATTTGTTTTTGCGCGACGTCGAAGGGGCAATGGTCCGTGCCGACGGTGTCGATGAAGCCTTGCGATAGCGCATTCCATAGCGCGTCCTGATTGTGCCTGGCGCGAAGCGGCGGCGACATCACGTGCTTCATCCCTTCCACACCCGCCCTCTCGGCGTAGGTTTTGTCGAGCAGGAAGTGAGGAATGACAGACTCGATCCAGATGCGCGTGCCGCGCGTCTTCGCGGCCATCGCCGCACGCAACGCCGGTTCGCACGAAAGATGCACGACGTATCCGGCAGCGCCGGTGTTCTGAAGAAATGTCGCAAATCGCCCCGTACCCTCTGCCTCGACAGACTCCGGACGGCTCGGCTCGTGCCATTCCGGGCCCGTCTTGCCTTCAGCGAGCAGGCGTTGTTGAAGCTGGCCAACCAGTTCTGCGTTCTCGCAGTGCGCCGTCACGATCGCACCCAGCTTCTTCGCCAGCATCATCGTGGGATACATCTCGCGATCCTCAACGCCAAAGAAGTTCTGATACGCGAGAAAGATCTTGAACGATGCGATGCCGTCGCGCACGATCTCGGTGATCTGCGATTCGGTCTCCGCCTCGAACTTCGTCACCGCCATGTGAAACGAATAGTCGCAGGCGCTATGGCCCTCGGCCTTCGACTTCCACAGGTGGTATCCGGCGAGCGCGTCTTCGTTACGATTCGGGCAGCACATCTCGATGTAGGTGGTCGTGCCGCCGATCAGTGCCGCGATGCTGCCCGTCTCATGGGTATCCTTCGCGAACGTCGACATGAACGGGAGATAGATGTGCACGTGAGGATCGATGAAGCCGGGAAAAATAAATTTGCCTGCCGCGTCGAGTACCTCGGTGCCAGGAGGCGTATCGAGATCGCGGCCGATTCGCGTGATTGTATCGCTCTCGGCGTAGATGTCGGCGCGATAGCGCGAGTCCGCCGTAACGATGTCGCCGTTCTTGATGAGTAGTGGCATGGTGATTCCTCTACAGGCAGGATCAGTGAATGTCGATGCCGTGCTTGTCGCGATACGCCTTCATCTTCGCCCAGTCCTCAGTGATTCCGCGGTCGTCGCGGCAGATCTCAGCCTACGTAACGGAGTCGCGCCCCGATGGCTCCTCGACCATCGCGATGCAATGGTCCACCGGACACACGTTGAAGCAAAGGCGGCAGCCGACGCAATCTTTTTCGCGGACCTGCACACTTGGTCTGGCGGCAAGAGCGGTCTGTTTGCCGTTGTCGCGCACGTCGTAGGAATGCGGCGCAACCACGTGGCCGGCTGTGTCGATCAAGTCGATGCACTGGTGCGCCGTGTCGTTACAGGCCACGTAGCAGAGGTTGCAGCGGATGCACTTCGCCTGGTCGATCCGCGCTACGGCGCGAAAGGCGAGATCAAAGTGCTGAAATTCGGAGACGCGCCCGAGACTCTGACTCACAACCTGATCGATGGATGCAAATCCCTTCGCGTCCATCCAATTCGAAAGGCCGTCGCACAGGTCTTCGATAATGCGGAAGCCATAGTGCATCACGGCGGTGCATACCTGTAAGCTGCTTGCGCCGAGCAGCAGGAACTCCGCTGCGTCCTGCCATGTCGAGATGCCGCCCATGCCCGAGATCGGCAATCGCGACGCCGACACAATCGGATCCGCGCAGAGCGCCGAAAGCATATTCAGTGCAATGGGCTTTACGGCCGGACCAGCCAGACCGCCGTGGCCGCCTTTGCCGCCGATGCTCGGCGTCAGTTCCAAGGTGTCGAGATCGACTCCGACGATCGAATTGATTGTATTGATCAACGAAAGTGCGTTCGCGCCCGCCTTCAACGCCGCGCGCGCGGGCGTTGCGATGTTGGTGACGTTCGGCGTGAGCTTTACGATCACGGGGATCGTCGCGATCTCCATCACCCAACCCGTGATCTCTTCGCAGTACTCCGGCACCTGCCCGACGGCGCTGCCCATGCCGCGTTCGCTCATGCCGTGCGGACACCCGTAGTTCAACTCGATGCCGTCCGCGCCCGTATCGACGATGCGCCGGATGATGTCGTGCCATGCTTCGCGATTCGACTCGACCATCGCCGACGCGATCACCGCTCGATCCGGCCACGCCCGCTTCACCTCTGCGATCTCTCGCAGGTTTACTTCGAGAGGCCGGTCTGAGATCAGTTCGACGTTGTTGATCGCTAGCATCTTCTGCCCGCCGTAGTGCCAGGCACCATAGCGATTCGAGACGTTGAGGACCGGAGGTCCGATCGTCTTCCAAACCGCGCCGCCCCAGCCCGCCTCGAACGCTTTGTGCACTTGCGCCCCGGAGTTAGATGGCGGCGCCGAAGCCAGCCAGAAGGGATTCGGCGAGCGAATGCCCGCGAAGCGAATACTGAGATCAGTCATGCGTCAGGCTCCTGTGGATCGATTGCGCGGCAAGTTTGCCGTCCTGCACGGCCATCACGGTCGACGCCGATCCCGTCGCGCGGATGCAGTCGCCGCCGCTATAGACTCCGGGAAGACTCGTTTCAAACGCATCGTTCACGGCGATGAATCCGTTGCGCGTGGCAAGCTCTCCGAGCGGATGCTTCACCTGCCCGATCGCTTTCACGATCTGATCCGCGTCAAGTATAACCTCCGAGCCCGCGATCGGACGCGGTGCCCGGCGGCCTGACGCATCGGGCGCTCCCAATTTCATGCGGACGCATTCGAGCCCGGTGACTGCGCCGTCGATGGCAAGAACGCGCACCGGTTGCATCAGAAATTCGATGGCAACGCCTTCGAGTCGCACAAAATCGCGCTCGTGTTTGTAGGCGGTCATCTCGCGTTCCGTGCGGCGGTAGACCATCGTCACGTGTTCCGCACCCAGCCGCCGCGCGATGGTCGCGCAGTCGATGGCTGTGTTCCCCGCTCCCACCACGACGACGCTCCTGCCCACACGCATCGTATCGAGAGCCACCTTGCTTTCCTCGATGTAGGCCAGGCCGTCGAGCACATGCTCTTCGCCTTCGATCTCCATCGCCGGTGTCGATCCAAGCCCCGCGCCGATAAAGACAGCGTCGAAGCCGGCACGAAGCGTTGTCAGTTCGAGATCGCGTCCGAGTTCGCGGCCGTATTCGATCCCGACGCCCAAGCGCCGAATCATGTCGACTTCGCGCAATGACGCGTCGACGGGCTCGCGGAGCGCGATGATGCCATAGGTCGAGAGTCCGCCGCCCAGAGCCCGCTTCTCGTAGATGGTCACCGCATGGCCCAGCCTGGCCAGCTGCCCGGCGCAGGAAAGCCCCGCCGGGCCCGCGCCGATCACGGCAATTTTCTTGCCCGTAGCCGGCCCCGGCGAGAAGATATCTTTGCCTTCCACCTGATCGGTGCTAAAGCGTTGCAGCCGTCCGATGGCGATCGGCTTGTGCTCGGCGCCCAGTACGCACGCGCCGACGCACAACTCTTCGACGGGGCAAACGCGCGCGCACGTTGCGCCGAGAAGATTTGCTTCGAGAATCGTCTTCGCGGAGCCGATCAGGTTGCCCGTCGCGATCTTCTTGATGAATCGCGGCACATCGATGTGCGTGGGGCATGCGTGCGTGCAAGGCGCGTCGTAGCAGAACAGGCAGCGATTCGCCTCGACCGCCGCTTCCTGCGGAGTCAACGCTGGCAAATGCTCCGCGAGCGCTGTCTCCCGAGTATTGCTTTCCGCCAACGTCGCCTCCTCGGATCTAGACCTACGAGTGTACGGATGTCGCGCCGGGCTTTCAACGCCGTCGCATCAGCCCGAAGTACACTGCGCCCGAGACCGCGAAGCCGACAAACCACGCGTACTCGTAAAGCCAGCGCAGTTCCGGCACGACAAGACCGACCAATGCGATCACAATGCCGGTCGCGAGCGCGACCATTGCGCACGGATTGAAGCCGTTCCGGTATTCGTAGGCGCCGCCGCGAACATAGAGTTGGTCCAGTTCGAGCTTGCTGCTGCGAACCAGAAAGTAGTCGGTAATCATAATGCCCGCGATCGGGCCCAGCAGTCCGGAATAGCCAATCAGCCAGCCGAAGATATAGGAGCTGAAATCCGTCAGCAGTTTCCACGGCATCATCGCAATACCCAGGCAGCCTGTAATCAGGCCTCCGGTGCGAAACGAAATGAGGCTGGGCTTGAGGTTTGAGAAATCGTTCGACGGCGAGACCACGTTCGCCGCGACGTTCGTATTCAGTGTTGCGACCAGCAAGGCGATCAACGCGACAAAGGCGATCATCGGTTCCTGGAATCGACCCAGCAGCTTGACTGGATCCCAGATCGCTTCTCCGAACAGCACGACCGATGCCGAAGTAACGGCAACGCCGATGAACGAATAGAGCGTCATTGCCGCCGGCAATCCCAGAGCCTGGCCGATCATCTGCGCCTTCTGCGATTTCGCGTAACGCGTGAAATCGGGGATGTTCAATGCGACCGTCGCCCAAAATCCCACCATGCCGGTGAGCGAGGGAATGAAGAAGTGCAGGAACTCAGAAGAGGTCTTAAACTTGCTCGGCGTCTCCAGCACCGGCCCGAAGCCGCCGGCCTTGTTCGTGATCCAGAACAGCAGCGCCAAGCCGACAACCAGCATGAACGGAGCTCCGAAACTTTCGAGCACCTTGATGGTTTCGATGCCCCGCCAGATGACGATCATATTCAGCGCCCAGAACGAAAAGAAGCAGATCCAGATTCCGCCCGGCAGTTGTGCGGCACCTGGCCAAACAATCTGCACCATCGAATAAATCGCCTGCCCGCCGATCCATGTTTGGATACCAAACCAACCGCAAGCGACCAATGCCCGCAATACTGCCGGAACGTTGGCGCCCCGCACCCCGAACGACGCGCGCACAAAAACCGGAAACGGAATCCCGTACTTTGTGCCCGCATGCGCGTTCAGGATCATCGGAATCAGAACAATCAGATTGCCGAGCAGAATGGTGCCGATCGCTTCTTTCCAGCTCATGCCGCCCGCGATCAGACCGGATGCGAGCATGTAGGTGGGAATGCAGACGCTCATCGCGACCCACAGCGAGGCGTAGTTGTAGATGCCCCACGATCTGCGCTCCATTGGCACTGGAGCGAGATCCTCGTTATAAAGCGCGGCGTCGACGTTGTGCAGTTCCACGCGTCCTCTTCCCAAAACGCAAAGATCCGGAATCTCCACCGCGCGGTGGATCCGGACCAGTGCTTATTTGTAACAAAGCCGCTTCTAACGTGCAACAGCTACCAGATCGCGCTACCAGATCGAAATGACGCAGTGCTTCCGAATCATCTCGTCCTTCGTCACCAGCGACGCTTTCTGCACCAGCGCATTGGCAACGATCATCCGGTCAAACGGCTCGCGCGTCCATCCGATATCCGCTGCCTCGAAGGCGACCTTATCGAACGCGACACCGCAAACACGAACTCCAAGATCTTTGTAGAGCGTCGCTGTAATCTCGGCCGAGCGCACTTTGATGCGCCCGATTTCATACAGCAACTCCAGCTCAAGGATCGTGGCGGCTGACAGAAGCACGGACTTCGAGCGGTCGATCTCGCGGCGCGCGGCGGTTGAGATGCGCTTGATGTCCCCGGCATAGAGCCAAACCGCGACGTGTGTATCGAGGTAAGTCACGATCGATGCGTTTCTCCGGCTATCCCTTCCGGGCTTCGGGCTTGGCGCTACTGCTGGCTTTGGCTTTGGCTTTCGGAGATCCGGACTCGGTGCTGGAATCTGCCGCCTCGCTCCAGTATCCGGACCAATCCATGCTCACCAGATCCTCGGGATTGCCCTTCATGACGTCCCGCGCGATCAAGCTGTCGAGCTTGGACTTGGCGCCGACCAGTTCGATCCGCAGCAGGTGTCCGTTCCGCATGATCTCGACCGGAGAGCCGGTCTCGATCACTTGATCTAAAGTTCCGTACAAGTCTTCCCGTAATTTAGTGGCAGTCACCGGCATTGATTCTCACTCCTTCTACGTACGTACATTTTACTCCATGACACGTACGCATTGCAAGTCCCCCACCGACATAAAACCTCAACTGACAGGTTCATGAGATCCTGGCGGGCTCTTTTGTACCCAAATAAAAGCGGCGGGAATCATACATAATAGAAGCAACCTGACGGCCCGTCCGTGGGCGATCCCCTTCGCCGCTGGAATTGTCGCGGCCCGTTGAACGAGAGCTTTGAACTGGAGCTTTGCACTGAGAAAGATGGTCTCTATGAACGTCCGTTTCGGCGCGCGGACCCAGGTGGGCGCGGCTGTCGTATGCAGCATCTTGTCGGTTTGTTCGGGATTCGCCGCGAACTCTGACCGCCCCAAATCCGGAAAAGTGGAAATTTTCAAGCTGTCGGACGTCAAACCCGGCATGCAGGCCACCGCTTGGACGGTCTTCTCCGGTTTCGACGTCGAAGCCGTCCCCATCGAGATCATTGGTATATCCCGCAACGGCAACGGCCCCAAACAGGACATCATCATCGCGAAGATGGGCGGCAAAGCCCAGCGGACCAACGTCGCGGGCGGCATGAGCGGAAGTCCGGTGTACATCGACGGCAAACTCGTCGGCGCAGTCGCCTTTCGCCTCAGCGTATTTTCTCCGGACGCCATTTGCGGCATCACTCCCATCGAGTCCATGCTCGAGATCAACGATTTCGATACAACGCGGCCGTCGGATGCTCGCACACCAGACCGCAACTCCGCCGCACGCGCCTCCGCCGAAATTCCGGGCGAGCTACTCAACCGTGCTGTATCCGCGGGCCAGATTCGCATGATTCCCAGCATGCCCTCTCTGACGCCCATCGCGACACCATTGGTGCTCTCCGGCTTCAGCGATAGCGTCCTGCGCGAGTTCATGCCGCTCTTCGAGCAGATCGGCGCGACGCCCGTGCAAGGCGGCTCCTCAGGCTCCGTCACTTCATCGAAACCTGTCGCTGGATGGCAGGACGCACTGCAGCCCGGTTCCGCGGTCGCGGGAGTCCTGGTTGCCGGCGACATGAACGTCACTGGCATGGGTACGGTCACCTATAACGACGGCAAGCGCGTGCTCGCCTTCGGGCATCCCTTCTTCAATCTCGGCCCAGTGGAAATGCCGATGGCGAAGAGCGAGATCGTCACAGTGCTCGCGTCGGCGTTCCAACCCAACAAAATGGGCAACACGACCGATATCGTCGGCGCGCTTAAACAGGATCGCCACGCCGGAATTATGGGCGAACTTGGAGCCACCGCTCGCATGATTCCCGTCAACGTCAAGGTCCGCGGCTTCGACGGCAAGCTCACGGTCATCCGGGAAAAAGAACTGAAGTTCAGTGTCTTCGTCCACCAAAAGTGGACGCCGTATCTGATGATGCTCACGCTCTTCAATTCGCTGGAGCAGATCAACGAATACTCTGACGACGCCACATATCGCCTCTCCGGGCTCGTCGAGATGGACGGCACGCCGAACATCTCGCTCAGCACAATGCAAGCACCCGGCGAAGCGCCCGCGCCGGCTCCCCTCATCCTCGCCGGATGGTGGGGCGATAAGTTCAATCGCCTTTTCCTGAACGCCGTCGAGACCCCGAAGCTCAAGAGCGTTAACGTCACCGTCGACCTCTTGCCGGAGCGACGCCAGTCCATCATCGAAGGCGCCTGGACTCCGGCCGTCGAAGTCGTGCCGGGCCAAGTCGTCCCCGTCAAAGTTTTCCTCCGCCCGTATCGCGGGGACCGCACGGAGCGCGACTTCAACTTACAGTTGCCGGAAGGCCTGGCAAAAGGGGAACACCGGGTCCTGCTAAGCGACGCGGATACGCTGAACCGTATGCAACTCTTTGCCACGGCATCCAGCCGTTATATGGACATTCCGCAAACCGTCTCGCTGATCAATCAGGAGCGCAGCAACAACAAGATCTACGTCTCGCTGGTTGAGGCGCGGCCGACGTTCTACGCGGATGATCGCACGATGCCCAGCCTTCCGGGCTCCGTCCAGAACCTCCTGCAAAGCGGCCGCACCGCAAGCAAGTCACTTACGAGCACGCCGGAAACGGCGAAAGAACAAATGACGGTGGACTTCGACCAGGTCGTGAGTGGCAGCTACTCACTCCGGATCGTCGTTCGCTAGCACGAATCGGTTGACGTGGGTGTGCACAGGCGCGCCCGCACAGCCCGCATGAATCAGGACACTCCCCAAAACTCGATGAGCAACTTCTTTTCCCTACCCGCCGCCCGCCGATTCTCCGTGGCGTCGGCGCTTTGTCTAGCCGCGTTATTCGCCGGCGAAACCAGATTCTGGCAGCAGGACGAAATGGCCGAATTCGAGCGGGGCGACGTCAAGAACATCACCTTACGCAGCGACGGACGCCTGTTCCTTGCCCCGAAACTTGCTGAACTATTCGACCCTTCCACCGCCTTCCTGTGGGCACTTGCACGCGATTCCAAAGGCACGCTCTACACCGGCGGCGGCGTCCTGGGCGGAACTAAGGCGAAGTTGTTCGCCATCGAAAACGGCAAGGGCCGCGTCGCCGCCGAAGTCGAAGGACTCGCCATTCAGACCATCGCAATTGACCGGCAGGATCGCGTCTATTTCGCTACTTCACCCGATGGCAAGGTCTACCGCCTCGCCGCGGGCGGCAAAACCGAAACGTTCTACGAGCCCAAAACCAAGTACATTTGGGCCTTGGCATTCGGCCAAAACGGCGACCTCTTTGTCGGCACGGGCGACGAAGGCGAGATTCATCGCGTTTCGCCGGATGGCCGTGGTTCGATCTTTTTCAAAACCGAAGAGACGCATGTTCGTTCGCTGGCCGTAGATCCGGCCGGCAATATCATCGCGGGCACCGATCCTAACGGGCTTATCATGCGCGTTTCCCCAACCGGCGTCGGCTTCGTTCTCTATCAGGCGCCGAAGCGCGAAATCACCGCTGTGGCGGTAACAGCAACCGGCGTCATCTACGCGGCAGGCGCAGGCGCTAGGTCCGCCGTGTTTGCGCTGCCCATCGCAACACCAGCGCCGGCTCCGGTGCCGCCAGCCAACGGAGCCATCACCGTCCAGACCGGCGCTGCCGCTCGCCCCCCCGCACCGCCGACGCTCACGCTCGCCGCGCCGTCCGTCTCCGGCGGCTCTGAGGTCTATCGTATCCAGGCCGACGGCTATCCGCGCCGCGTGTGGAGCCACCCGCAAGACATCGTCTACTCGCTCGCCGTCGACGCCGGCGGCCACGCGCTGATCGGCACTGGTAATAAGGGAAGCATCTATCGCCTCGACGGCGAATCCCTGTACTCGCTGCTGCTGCGCGTACCGCCGTCCCAGGTCACCAGTTTGATCGCGACGCCCGCGGGCGTCTTCGCAGCAACCGGCAACATCGGCAAGGTCTATCAGATCGGACCCGGACTCGAGGCTTCTGGCACACTCGAAAGCGACGTCCTC